>NZ_JBIVXM010000007.1:0-242770 GCF_044769205.1 Paenarthrobacter sp. NPDC090520 | reverse complement strand
ACATCGGCTTCATGCTCGAACCCCACGGCTTCTTCAACCAAAACCCCACCCTCAACCTCCCCACCACCACCAGCACCACCCAAACAGGTGACAGCTGCTGCAAGACCGGAGAGTAAAGGGTCCCCGAAGAAGCCACTGTGACCCGCGGGAGCACCACAACAACGGTGCTCCCGCGGCCTCACAAGGGTCCAAAACCCGGGCCGGTGCAAACCTGCCTTCCACCCCGGTTCCCGGTGCGGCCTCCAGCAGTACCGGGAACCGAACCTTTCCCTAAAAAGACTTCGGTCCCCGGTGCTGTTGCTAGCCGCATCGGGGACCGAATCCACTTAACTTCGTATTGAGAGCGTGATGAGTGTGTTCGCTATCCCTGCCATGACCTGGGCGTTGACCGTGGTGCTGCTGGCCAGCGGAGCCTGGCACACCATCCAAACCCTCCGCCCCGCCCACACGGGCCGAGCGGGCCGCCCCCGCACCGACCCTGGCCGAGCGGGCCGAGGTACCCAACTGGGTCGCAGTAGTGCGCGTTTTCAGCACTCAAAACGCGCACAACTGCGACCCAGTTGGGCCGACCGGACCAACCAGGGCCTGCACGCCCTCATGCACCTGCTCATGGCAGCGATGCTCTGGAACGCCGCCCCCGCAACCACGCTCGCCCAAATCCTCATCCTGGCCGCCGCCGCGCTCTGGTTCACCATCCAAGCCGTCGCCCGCCCCCACTACCGCACCTTCTGCTCAGGCACCACCGGCCGGCTCAAATGCACCTACCACGCCGCCACCATGGCAGCAGCAGCCATCATGATCGCCATGATGACCAACCACACCACCACCAACACCCAGGCAACAACGGGCAGCACCCCGGCAGCAGCAGCCCACACCCACCACGCCACCACCACAGGAACCGGCACCGCGTCGGTCTTCCAGAACACCCCCGCCCTGGCCACCCTCCTCACCATCGCCTTCGCCGCAGCAGCCACCACCTTCCTCATCCTCCTCCTACGCCACCGCACCCAAACCACCCACACCCACCACCACCCCACAAACACCCGCACCGAACACGGCCTCGAAGCCGCCGGCGCCACCACCATGGCCCTCATGTTCGCCACCATGACCACCTAAACCACCACCACCCAAACCACCGGCCAGCACCACGCAGCGCCCACCCTAAAGAGTGGTTAAAACCATCCCGAATTAGCGTTTCCGGAACCTGGTCCGGGACGGACGATGGATGCTAAGCCCCTGAAGCATCCCGGAGGCTGGAAGCAAAACCTACCGACCCCTCTTCTGGAAAGGCAGTCCGATGCAAACCTCAGATACGTGTCTTGCAACGTGGATGGGCCGGGAGGCCCTTGCTGAAGCGATGATTCCGGTGATTGGCCGGCTCTACCGCGAAAACAACGTGGTGACCAGCATCCACGGCCGCAGCCTGGTGAACAAGTCCACCATGAGCATCCTCAAGGCCCACCGCTTTGCCCGCCGGATCAGCAAGGAAGAGCTCCTCCTCGAAGAGACTGCTCCCCTGCTCAATGCCCTTGCTGAATTGCAGCTCGGCTCGGCAGCCATAGACATCGCCCGCCTGAACCAGAAGTACAAGGAGAAGGGCAACGGAGCCTCCCTTGGGGACTTCCTTCGGACCGAACTGGCTGGAGTGGTCGGCAAGCGGGGCACCAACGCCGGCGCCAGCACCGACGTCGTACTTTATGGTTTTGGCCGCATTGGGCGTCTGCTGACGCGCATCCTTGTGGAGCAGGCCGGTGGCGGCCATGGCCTGCGGCTCCGTGCGATCGTTGTCCGCAAGGGCGCGGACAACGATCTCACCAAGCGCGCCAGCCTGCTTCGCCGCGACTCCGTCCACGGCTCTTTCGAAGGATCCATCAAGGTGGACACCGAGGCCAACACCATCACCGCCAACGGCGTCCGGATCCAGGTGATCTATTCGGACGATCCGGCCACCATCGACTACACCGCGTATGGCATCAAGGACGCGCTGGTCGTGGACAACACCGGTCGCTGGCGGGATGCCGAAGGGCTCTCGCAGCACCTGCTCAGCAAGGGCGCGGCCCGGGTCCTGCTGACCGCACCGGGCAAGGGCGATCTCAAGAACATCGTGCACGGCATCAACCACGGTGACATCACCGACCAGGACCGGATTGTCACCGCCGCATCCTGCACCACGAATGCCATCACCCCGATCCTGCAGGCGATCAACGACAAGTACGGTGTCATCCACGGACACGTGGAAACCGTGCACTCGTTCACCAATGACCAGAACCTCATTGACAACTTCCACAAGGGCGACCGTCGTGGCCGGTCTGCAGCCCTGAACATGGTGATCACCGAGACGGGCGCCGCCAAGGCCGTGGCCAAGGCTCTCCCCGAACTGCAGGGCAAGCTCACGGGCAGCTCCATCCGGGTTCCGACGCCTGACGTTTCCATGGCCATCCTGAACCTGAACCTTGAACGCGGCACCACCAAGGACGAGGTCAATACGTATCTGCGCGAGATGGCCCTCCATTCGGACCTGCGGCAGCAGATCGATTACATGGATTCGCCGGAAGTGGTCTCCACCGATTTTGTCGGCTCCCGCCACACGGGCATCGTCGATGGCCTGGCCACCATTTCCACTGACAAGAACCTGGTCCTCTACGTCTGGTACGACAACGAGTTCGGCTACAGCTGCCAGGTGGTACGTGTCATGGAGGAGATGGCGGGCGTGAACCGGCCGTCGTTCCCTGCGGCGAATGTGGTGGAAGAAGCCATGTCGGTGCTGGCGGCTGTGGGCTCATGAAGATTGGAATCCTGACCAGCGGTGGCGACTGCCCCGGATTGAATGCAGTGATCCGGGGCGCGGTCCTCAAGGGCATCGCCATCCAAGGGCACGAATTCGTGGGATTCCGCGACGGCTGGCGCGGTGTGGTGGAGGGGGATGTCATTGATATCCCCCGTGCCATGGTCCGGGGGATCGCCAAGCAAGGCGGCACCATCCTGGGCACCTCGCGCACCAATCCGTTCGAAAACGGCGGCGGACCGGATGTCATTAAGGCCCACATGGAGCGGCTGGGCATCGACGCGATCATCGCGATCGGCGGCGAGGGCACCCTCGCGGCAGCAAAGCGCCTCACGGACGCCGGACTGAAGATCGTTGGCGTGCCCAAGACCGTGGACAACGATCTCGACGCCACCGATTACAGCTTTGGTTTCGATACCGCCGTGCACATCGCCACAGAAGCCATGGACCGGCTGCGGACCACCGGCGAGTCCCACCACCGCTGCATGATCGCGGAGGTCATGGGCCGCCACGTCGGCTGGATCGCCCTGCACGCAGGCATGGCCGCTGGCGCGCATGCCATCCTGATTCCCGAGCAGAAGGTCAGCGTGGAGCAGATCGGCCAATGGGTCAAGGAGGCCCGCGCCCGTGGCCGCGCACCGCTGGTGGTGGTGGCCGAGGGCTTCGTACCCGACCATCTTGAAACCCCGCACTCGGAGCGCGGGCTGGACACGTTCGGCCGTCCCCGGATGGGCGGCATCGCGGACCAGCTCGCCCCGGAGATCGAGGCCCTGACCGGGATCGAAACCAGGACCACCATCCTGGGCCACATCCAGCGCGGCGGCGTCCCCTCCGCGTTCGACCGCGTCCTGGCCACCCGTTTGGGCATGGCCGCCGTGCATTCCGTAGTGGAAGGCCGCTGGGGATCCATGGTCGCCTTGAAGGGCACGGACATCCGCCAGGTTGGCTTCGATGAGGCCCTCGGCAAACTCAAGGTGGTGCCTCAGCACCGCTATGAGGAGGCTGCGGTGCTGTTCGGCTAGCCCTCGATCTTCACCACGGAAACCTCGACGACGGCAGCTGGCTCCTGGAGGCAGCTCCTGATTGCTTCGGCTACTTTCCGGGCCACGGCCGGAGCGGGGTGGCTCGCCCCAACACCGATACGTACTTTGACGGAGACCCCGTCCGGATTCTCCGAAAGGCCCACCAAGGGCTGGGCCTCCCCCGTCACTGCCTGGATGGCAGCACCGGCAAGTGATTGCCACAACGGCCGTGCGGGGAAGAGCGCGCTGACGCCATCCACAGCCTGGACAACCTGCGTCAGTTCCTCGGCGAGCGCACGTGCCACTGGTTCCGTCATGACTGCTCCTCGCGCGGGTTCCCGAAATCCGGGCCTGGGTCCAGGACGTCCGTGATGGTCACGTCGATCCCGGTGATGTTCATTTCGGTCTGCGTCCGCAGAGTCTCTGCCAGGGCTTCGCGGACCTGGGTTGCCCGTTCCTCCAGGTGGTGGCCGTACACCACCGCGATGTCCACGGTGACGGTGATTCCGGCCCCCGTATCCGTGACGTCGCCCAGGAGGTGGCACTTCCCTGCGGCCGTGCCCGGGATGGCGTCCACTACAGAGCGGATGAGTGCGGTCACCGCACCTTCTGTCTCCGACAGGACATCCGCCGGGTTGTCCGAAGGCATGGGGATGGTCCGGCCAGGCCGAAGCTCCAGGCGCAGGTTGGACAAGATGGACTGCATCCAGTCGTCGGTGCCAGAGCCTGCCTCGGCTATGTCCGCATGCACCAGTTCTCCTGCGAAGCCGGAAAGGCGGCGGAGGGTGGCCAAACCTGCTTGGCATTCCGGGCACGTCTCCAGGTGTCCTGGATCGCTGAAAGCGCCTGTGTCCAGGTAGGCGCTCAGCTCCGCCAGGGAATGGCCGCATTCCAGGGTGTCGGGGGACGTGTTCATCGCCATTCCTCCATTCTGCGTGCAAGGGTGACGCGTGCCCGGGCGAGCCGGCCACGGACGCTGGCAGGGCTGATGTTCAAGGTCTCGGCGATCTCCTCGTAGCTTTGGTCGTTGAACTCCTTGAGCACCCAACATCGCCGTTGTTCCTCGGGCAAGGCGGCGAGGGCTGCTTTCAGGGCTTCCACCCCGGAACCGTTGAGAGCTGCCGGTTCCGGGTCCTGCGGGGTGAGCCGGGGTGCCTGGGGCTCCGACGTTTCCAAGGGTGCGTGGTTCCTGCGCTTGCGCAGGTAGTCCACGCCTCGACTGCCCACGATCCTGAGCAGCCAACTCCTCACCGTGGACGGGTCCCGCAGGTTTTCCAGTTGCTTCCATGCCTGGACCAACGATTCCTGGACCACGTCGTCAGCATCGGCCCAGGATCCGGTCAGTCGGCGGGCGCTGGCGCGCATCAGTGGTCCATGCCTGCGGGCCAAGGCCTCAAAAGCTGCCGTGTCACCATCGGCGGCCCGACCGGCAAGAATGGCGTCCGGAACCAGGTCCAACGGATGCTGGGCCCGTTGTGCGTCTGTCACGCAACTCCTTCCCTCCCTGGCTTCCGCGAAGCCCGGGGAGGCTTCGCGATAACCCTTGAAACGTCATGTGGTCCGCCGGCTTTTGGCCAGGCTGCTCCTGTTACCGTTGGTGATTCGCACCAGCACCGGCATCGGATGGCCCCTCCAGGCGTCGATTTCCTTGACCAACTCCTCGGCTGTGTCCGCCAGTTCCCGCGGAGATGCTCCTTGCCGGGCTTCGATCGCCAACCGCAGCATGGTTCCACGCCGCGATTCCCAAGCCGTTACCGACGTTGTGAGAACTTGCCTGTGGTCCGCGAGTGCTTCCTGGACTGCGAGCGAAACCAGGCCGGAGTCAATGACCGTGGTTCCGTCAATACCGTCCGATTGCCTGCCCATCACCGGGGTATGTCCACCGCCTTGGCGCGAAATCCATGCCAAGCACAGAGCGGCGCAGAAGAGCAGCGCTGCGATCCCTGCCACCAGCCACCAACTACGGAGAGGTCCGGCCAGCGGCGCGGACTCCAGGAGCTGGCGTGCCTGCTCGGTGGCGCGGGTGCCCGTTGAGGTCCACGTGGTTGCAGCAGAGGGCAATTGGCCTGCCGCGAAAACCGCCGCTCCCAGAATCACCAGGAGCAGCCCCAGAACGCCCAGGACCAACCTGTTCAGTGCCCTGTTCGTGTTCCTCATTGGCCAACCACCCCTTCGTCCACTATGCGCACCGATGACGAAACCCGCCGCTTCAGTCCCAAGGCGGCCAGTTCGCCGTCGACCGCTGCTTTCAGTACCTCCGCTTCGAGTGGAACGCCCGACGTCGGACGCACCACCACCCGCACTGAACGGGCGCCTACGGTGGTGGTCACCTGTCCTGGCGCGAGTCCCGCTTCCAGCCGGCACCGCCGGGACAAAGCCGCCGCAATGAGTTGGTCGTCGACGACGATGGCGCTGCGGTCGCTGTCGAGGGACCTCCGGGCTTTCCGCCCGGGGGCTGCAGCAGCGACCAGGACCAGCACGCCCAGCAGTGAAACCCCAACCCCGGACGCCCCCAAGGCGCCCGGGATGGTTGTTGCGGGGAGCTGGACCAACCAGTCCCCCACCCGGGGAGGATCAGCCAGCAAGGGCCGGTCCTTCAGAATCCACAGGACCGTTTCTGCCGCGGCCCAGAGAAACGCCAGCGCGAGCAGCGTTGCCACGACGATGGAGACCAGCGCCCTGGATGAATGGGTTTCCCTGCGCAGCACCCTCTTGATGGTTCGGACGTGACTCATTGAACCCTTCCTTCCGGCCTCGGGGCACGCTTGGCAGCCGTGAGCCTGATGTCCACCCTGCCCAGCCGCATCCCGGTGAGGGCGAAGCCCCGAACCGCGATGGCCGTCCGTGCGCGCTGGGCCTGCTCGAAGACCGTGGGACCTCCCTGCAGGGACCGAAGCGGTGGCGGTGCCAACTTCACTGTCACTTTCACGCCCAAGAGGCCGCGGTCATCCTCCAGTTCCGCGCCCACAGCACTGGGGCTGACGTGGAATGCCTGTGCCGTAACGGCCTCCAGGGTTTTGCGGAGTGCCGCGTGGGTGATCCTGGTGTGGCCTGCGCGTACGCCGGTCACAGTCCCGGTCCCGCCGCTCATGATGAGGAGCGTTTGCCGCGCAGCGCGTCCAGTACTCCGGCGAGGTCAAGCCTTCCCTCCGCCGCCCTGCCCACGGCAGCGCCCACTGCCATGAACAGGGCCGTGACCAGGCCGAAGGACAAGGCCACCACTGCCAGGACGGCGCCGGCCGCCAGGCCGGTTACCGTGGGGCTCACGCGACCCTCGGCTCATGGTCGGCGCCATCCGAGTCGTCGTCGCTCGGCACGTGGATGTCCGTAATGGTGACGTTGACCTCGGTGACTTCCATGCCCACCAGGTCCTCGATTGCGGTGTATACGGCGTCCCGCGCGTTGTCCGCCACTTCCTGGAGGGGGTGCGGGTATTCCACAACAAGTGTGACGTCTACTGCCACTTGCGTTTGGCCGACCTCGACGCTGACGCCCTGCGTCAGGTCCTTCTGGCCGACCTTCTCGCGCAGAGTGCCGATCGCACGGGCTGCGCCGCCACCCAGGGCGTGGACGCCGTCGATCTCCTGGATGGCGATGCCTGCGATCTTGGCTACTACGCCGTCAGCAACGGTGGTGAGCCCGCGGCCGTCCTTGCCTTTGAACTGGGGTGCTTTGGCAGCGGACTCCTTGCCGTTCTTGGCGGGGACGTCTGCCGGGGTGTGCGTCTGGATGGTCATGGCACTTCACTCCTCGTGTTCGTGGGCGCCTGTTTGCGCCGTTACAAGGAAGACGAGACTGGGGACCGGATCCTCACGCTCAGATTTATGTGATGTGCATCACTATTAATGCACGACGGCGATACTCACCCGGCATGGGCCGTCACCAAGGGATCGGGGTACTCCGCGCGAAGGCCGGCCGCCGTTTCCACGGGGAGTCCGTTCCTGATCCAGTACTCGATGCCGCCGATCATTTCCTTCACCGAATATCCCAACTCCGCGAAGGCGAGCGCTGCGAACGTGCTGCCGTTGCACCCCGGCCCCCAGGAGTACACCACCACCCGCGACCCGGGCGGGACCAGGCGGCCTGCGAGCTCGGGAATCTGTGCGGTTGGAAGATGTACCGCTCCGGGAATATGTCCGTGGTCCCACGATGACTGCCGGCGGGTGTCCACCACCACCAGGGAGCCCGGCTCGGCGTCGGCCACGTCCATGACGTCGATTTCGAGTTCCAACTTGGCCCGGAAGTACGCCGCCGGATCAGCGCTCATGATGCGCCCACCCTCGATGCCGTCCGGACAGCCGCCCGTCCTCCACCCTGTCCCGGCGATGCGCTCAGGGCATCCTTGCCTTCAGTAGCCACTAAGTTTCCTATCCCGCTCTGGCGTATTGTTCGGCTCCGTAGCCGCGCTTCCAGCCTCGCACACCAGGCGCCGCCGCCACGCCCGCAGCGAGTCCAGGCATTCGGTCCGGATGGTGGCGTGGACCCATTGCCGGAGATCACAGAGATACCCCCTGGGGGTACTTGCGATATACCCCCTATGGGTATAGTTTGGGTTCATGAGCACGGTAGACCTGAACCACGGGAACCCGAATCTGCCGACCGTCGAGGTTGAGCTGGAGACGGCAACTCCGCACGGCTATACCAGCAACAAAGACGCCTACCTCCGCCGCCTCAAACGGATTGAAGGCCAAGTCCGTGGCATTGCCCGGATGGTCGAGGAGGACAAGTACTGCATCGACATCCTCACGCAGGTGGCTGCTGCCACCAAGGCGCTGCACGCGGTGAGCCTGGGCCTCGTCGAAGAGCACATCGGCCACTGCGTCGTCGGTGCCGCCTCCGAGCCGGATCCGGATGCACGCGCCGAACAGATCGACGCCAAAGTGAAGGAGGCCACCGATGCCATCGGGCGCCTGTTGCGGTAACCCCTCAAGCACACACCACGCCATTCAACTCACCACCAAGGAGCGCATCATGAGCCAAACCATCACCACCAACGTCAACGTTTCGGGCATGACGTGCGGGCATTGCATCTCCAGCGTGAGTGAAGAACTGGAGGCCCTCAGCGGCGTCGAAGAGGTCTCGGTAGACCTCAACCCCGGTGGCCTGTCCACCGTGACCATCACCTCCACCAGCGAACTCTCGCCGTCTGAAATTGGCGAAGCTGTCGCAGAAGCCGGCTACGTGGTGGTAGCCAACGAAGCCTAGGAGTTCCTTTGACCAACCAGGAGATCTTCAACCAACCCGAAACCCGGGTGGTTGAACTCGACATCGAGGGCATGACCTGTGCCTCATGTGTCAATCGAGTGGAACGGAAACTCGGCAAGCTTGAGGGCGTCGAGGCCACCGTCAACCTTCCCCTGGAATCAGCCCATGTCACCGTCCCGTCGACCGTCACGGATCAACAACTCGTAGACACTGTCAACGCCACGGGCTACAAGGCCACCGTCCGCCAACCCCCTGCCCCGCATGCCCATCACCACACCGGGCACCCGGATGACGGCGCCAGCGAGTCCTCGCACGCCGAACACGAAACCCATGCCGAACACGAGAACCACATGGACCATGGGCCTGCCGCCTCGATTCTGCGGCCGCGCCTGTACTTGGCAGCCATCCTTACGGTCCCCGTTTTCGCCATCTCGATGATTCCCGCCCTCCAGTTCCCCAACTGGGGCTGGGTGGCTGCCGCGCTGGCGTTGCCGGTGGTGAGCTGGGCTGCGTGGCCGTTCCATAAAGCAGCAGCCATCAATGCACGGCATGTCGCATCCACCATGGACACGCTGGTCTCCATCGGCGTGATCGCGGCCTACGCCTACTCTGCCTGGCAGTTGGTGGCAGATCCACGGATGACCGAGCATCCCGGCATGGAAGGCATGTCCGGCGGGCTCTACTTCGAAGTCGCCGCTGTGGTCACCACGTTCCTTCTCTTGGGCCGCTACCTCGAGGCGAATGCGAAGGCGAAGGCCGGGAACGCCCTGAAGGCCCTGCTGAACCTCGGCGCGAAGGACGCCACTGTCCTGGTGGACGGACGGGAGCAGAAGATACCTGCCGACCAGCTGTTGGTTGACGACGTCTTTGTCGTCCGCCCGGGGGAGAAGATCGCCACCGACGGCATGGTCACGGACGGCGCCTCCGCCGTCGATGCTTCCCTTGTCACCGGGGAGTCAGTACCTGTGGAGGTGGGCCCCGGCAGCAAAGTAACCGGCGCAACCATCAACACCTCCGGCCGCCTGCTCGTGCGCGCCACCCGTGTTGGCGCAGACACCACGCTTGCCCAGATGGGTCGCTTGGTCAGCCAAGCCCAGACCGGCAAGGCACCCATCGCCCGGCTGGCTGACCGGATCAGCGCGGTCTTCGTGCCAATCGTCCTGCTCATCGCGTTCATCACCTTCGTGCTGTGGCTGTTCTTCTCCGGCGACCTCAATGCATCGTTCACGGCAGCAGTGGCCGTTCTGGTGATCGCCTGCCCCTGTGCGCTCGGCCTGGCCACACCCGTAGGACTGCTCACGGGCACCGGTCGCGGCGCGCAGCTCGGCATCCTGATCAAGGGTCCGCAGGTCCTCGAGGACACACGGCACGTCGATACCATCCTCTTGGACAAGACCGGCACGGTCACCAGCGGCAAACTCGCCGTGGACCACACGGCGGCACTCAACGGACATGACTCACAGGATGTCCTCACTCTTGCCGGCGCCGTCGAGGCCGCGTCTGAGCACCCCATCGCCCACGCCATTGCGGGGGCGGCGATGGATGCATTGCCCGACGCCGTCAACCTGCCATCCGTGGCCAACTTCAGCTCGGCACCGGGCGGCGGAGTCCGGGGTACGGTCGCGCTGCACGGCACAGTCATGACCGTCGTGGTGGGTCGTTCCGGTTGGCTTGAGGAAAACGGAGTAACCCTGGAGGCCTCGCACAGGGAAGCGCTCAGGGAACAGGAAAATGGCGGATCGACAGCCATCTGGGTTGCCGTCGACGGACGGCCTGCTGGAATCGTCAGCTTGCGCGACACTATCAAGCCCGGTTCGACCGATGCCATCAGGAAGCTGAAGGAACTCGGCATTCGCCCTATGCTCCTGACGGGAGACAATGCCGCCGTCGCCGCCCAAGTGGCTGCCGCCGTCGGAATTTCATCTGAGGACGTCTTCGCCGGAGTCTTGCCCGAAGGCAAGGTTGACGCGGTACGGAAGCTGCAGGAGAAAGGCGCGACTGTTGCCATGGCGGGCGATGGCGTCAATGACGCAGCTGCCCTGGCGCAATCCGATCTCGGGATTGCCATGGGGTCGGGCACGGACGTAGCCATCGAAGCCTCGGACCTGACCGTGATGGGTAGCGACTTGAACCAACTGGTCCAAGCGATCGAGCTGTCCCGCAAGACGCTGTCCACCATCAAGACCAACTTGTTCTGGGCCTTCTTCTACAACGCGATCGGAATCCCGGTGGCCGCACTGGGACTCCTGAACCCGATGATCGCGGGCGCGGCGATGGCTGCGAGCTCGGTGCTGGTTGTCGCCAACTCGCTGAGGCTCCGGTCCTTCGGCAAGTAACCCCAACTTACTGTCGGTTGTTGTTGTTCTGAGCCCCAGAACAACGACAACTGCCAGCTACTTGGAGATACCAATGCTTGAACTAGGCCGTTCCGAACCGCACGGCCGACCTTGCCCGGGCCTTGGCGGCTTCCTCTTCACGGTTCTTCGCCGGAGCATGGCTCACCAGCGAATCGAGCAAGTGTTGCGTGATGTGGGCGATCTCGTGGACCGCCTCCGCGAAAGCTTCCTCATTGGCCTTGGATGGCTTGGTGGCTCCGCTGATCTTGCGCACGTACTGCAGCGCGGCGGCCTCCACTTCGGCGGACGTGGCACGGGGTTCGAAGTTATGAAGGGTCCTGATATTGCGGCACATAACCCCATGCTAACTATGGGCAGTCCTCCATGGGGAGGGGTGCCCATCGACGGTCCTTGGATTCCCGGGATAGGTTTTAGTCATGGATCTTCCGGATGAGCCGGAGGCCGCTGGGGATGCCGAAGAGCTCGGGTCCGAAAAAAGAAGGAGATATCTCATGGCTATTTGGGGTGCAGACGTTGATCAGCTTCGCCAGCTCGGTAACAAGCTGAAGGCCGGTGCCGAGACCATCGAGCAGCAGCGCTCTCAGCTGAAGGGTGCCCTGGACGGCACCGACTGGAAGGGCCCGGACGCTGACAAGTTCCGCAGCGAGTGGGACAGCCACCACGCTTCCAGCCTCAAGAAGGTTGCTGACGCTCTTCGCGACGCCGGTTCACGCGCTACGAAGAACGCTGAGCAGCAGCAGCAGGCTTCCAACTAAGACAGTTGGAAAAGGCCCGGACGCTACGGCGTCCGGGCCTTTCGCCTTTAACTCCGCTGTGGGCCCGCTTTGCGTCCCATCCCCCAAAAATGGAACGCAGAGCGGGTCCTACACCGCGTCAGTTGCGGCGCACCTCGGCGACCGGCCCCGAAGGGACTGGTTCGACGTCGTTCGCGTGATCCAAAACCCGGGCGGCAGCGGCATCCGCACTTCGCCGGTCGCCGCGCAGTTCGTCGACGCGCACCAGGACCACGCCCCCGACGATCAGCACGCCACCCATCAACTGGATCGGGCCGGGCAACTCTCCGAGCAGCAGCCAGGCCCACAGGACGGCGAACAACACTTCGGTCAGCGAAACGAACGAGGCCACCTTGGATCCGAGACTTCGCGCGGCCATGATGCCCGAAACGTAGGCGAGGACCGTCGCCAGGATGATCAGCCCGGCAGCCGAAACCCACCACGGCGTTGTCCATGGCCCCAGCGACGTGTTGGCCGTGCTGAACGTCATCGGCAACAGGCCTATGGCGCCAACCAACCACATGACGGCTGCGCCAACCACCAAGCCACCGGAGGCGAGGACGAGTGGCGGGAGGGTGTCGTTCTCTTTGGCCGTAATGAAAAAGTAGATCACCAAGCACACGGCCGCAGCCATTCCCCAGAGCACGCCGATGAAGTCCACTTTGACTGAGCCAGTCAGGTCCAGAACCAGCACCAGACCGCCCAATGACAGCAAAGCGCCAAGGGAAGTCAGTGCCCGTGGCCTGCGGCGGCTTGAGATCCACAGCCACAACACGATCATCACCGGCGCCAGGTACTCCAGCAGCAACGCGACACCCACGGACAACCGCGCCACCGCGTTGAAGTAGAAGAGCTGGCAGCCGGCTACGCCAATGAGGCCGAAGAGCAGGATAGTGAGCCAGTTGTCCTTAAGTTGGTGCCAGCGCCCGCGAAGAACCACGACGGCGGGAATCGCCAAGATGAGCGCGGCACCAGTCAGGCGCACGGCAACCGCCGCACCCGGTGACCACCCGGTTTCGAGCATCGACTTCGCAAACGCGCCGGAAGTACCGAAGACTGCCGAGGAAATCACGGCGATGCCGAGTCCCGATGCCAGGAATCCTTTTGCATCAGCCATCGTCTTTGTTGCTGACACAGCAGCCTCCTGTCAGGAGTAAAGTGGGCTTATGGTCATGACAGTACCCCCGAATGATGTAAGGAGTCAAAGTGCTTTTTGCGCCTGACACCGAGGTGGCGCTCCGCAGCGTCGTCAATCTGATCAACACCGCGGCCAATGGCGACGAATCGTTGGCAACCATGGACGAGCTCGACGCTTTCCTCGACACCGAGGGATTTTCAGGCTCGCGGACCAAGACCGCCGCAGAACTGCGCAGCGTCAAGCGGCTGCGCAGCGAACTGGCCGCCTTGTGGACCGCCGACGAGGACACCGCTGCGAAGTCCGTGAACAAGCTCCTCGCCGACGCAAAGGCACTCCCCCAACTGGCCAAGCACGACCAATGGGATTGGCACCTCCACGCCACCACGCCCGAAGCTCCGCTGGCCGACCGCATGGGCACGGAAGCCGCCATGGCCATCATCGACGTGATCCGCAGCAAGGAAATGGACCGGATGCGCGTGTGTGCCGCGGAAGACTGCGACGCCGTGGTCCTGGACCTCAGCCGCAACCGCTCCAAGCTCTATTGCGACACCGGCAACTGCGCCAACCGTACGCACGTGGCAGCGTACCGGGCCAGGAAAGCCGCCGAAGGCGAGTAGGCAGTCGCCCCCACTAACCTTCCGGCCAGATGACCCGCTCCCCGGCAACCAAAGACATGTCCCCTAGCTCAACATCCCCGCCGGGCACGAGCGTATACGGCTGATAGAGTCCCAAGCCAAGCCCCTCGGCGTGCTCAGTAGCGATGTACACAGCGTCGGAGTCTTGCTCGCGCAGCCGCACGTCGGAAACCACCACTGCCGCACGAATGCTGTCTCGCTGGGCCGCCAGCGCCTCATAGCTTTCCGCGATGACATCGTTGGATTGCGGCTGCTCCTCCATGCTCGACTCGGTCGCGATGAATATCGGCTCACCATCAACGCCAATCGCAATGCTGAAGGGAAAGAACTCGCCGTACTTGGTCAGGCATTGCTCCGCGAATGGCAGAGCCAAATTGAGCAATTGGTCCAGATCGTCCTGTGCCGCCTGCGATACCGAATCCCGCCAAGAAGCCATTATTCCCCCAAAGTAGACACCACGGTTCGGACCACACTACCCCAGGGCCCACCCCGCACCGTGGCTGATCACAAACAAAAAGCGCTCCCCCACCCAGGTGGAGAAGCGCTGGAAGCTAGTGGCCGCCGTCGTGCTTTTCAGGCTCGTCAGGCGAGTCCGGCGACGCGTGTCCTCCGTGCGGACGCTTGGAACTGAGGTTGACGCCGGAGCCCTTTCCGAGGTGTTCGGCATTTTCCTTGTAGCTCATGGACAGCATGGCCGCGACCACGAGGCTCACGATGAACGCGATACCCGCGCCGGTAAAAGCGAGATCGAAGCGGGGCGTGTGCGCGCTGCCGCCGGAAGCGAAAATCAGCACGGCAATAAAGGCCAGGACGGCAAAGAATGCGGAGAAAACGAGCGGTCCCTTGACCGAGGTCCGCATCTTGCGCGGTTCTCCTGGTGTCTGGTCTGCCACGGTCATTCCTCCAATGATGGCGGGCCTGTTCGGCTCCCCGCCGGTTGCAAAAGTTCTACAACGAGTAGAACGTCCAACTA
Source organism: Paenarthrobacter sp. NPDC090520 (assembly GCF_044769205.1). Classification (NCBI taxonomy): domain Bacteria; kingdom Bacillati; phylum Actinomycetota; class Actinomycetes; order Micrococcales; family Micrococcaceae; genus Paenarthrobacter; species Paenarthrobacter sp. NPDC090520. Next base: position 227,882 of record NZ_JBIVXM010000007.1, on the reverse strand, counting down.
CTAGTTTACGGCCTCGGGCGAAGCGCCCGGCACAGACGCCGGTGAAGCGGTCCGGGCATCGTGGCGCAAGGTCAGGCCGGACAGGATCCACAACACGCCGGTAATGATGGCCCCGCCGCCGGCAACGCCCAGCAGGGCGTGCGCGCCAAGCGAAATGAAGAACGGCAGCGCGATCGCCGTACCCACAGCGATCACCCCGGAAATGAGCCAATCCCGGGCGAGCCCGTCCCGCTTCATCACACCGCGGGTCAGTTCGGAAGCGCCGAGGACGAGCAATGCCACAATCGCCGAGAGCGCCACTCCGGCGTCCGATTGGGTCACCAGCGCGGCAACTCCTGCCAGCGCGATCACCACCGGAACAAACACAGGCAACGCGCGCCACATCCACACGGCCGCAGCGGTCGCAACGAGATAGAGGCCCGCGGCCCAGGCAAGAACCTCAACCGAGGGGCTGCTCCAGAATGCCGTGACCACCCCAAACACGAGCGCCACAGCAGCACGGATCAGCACGGGTTTCCAGGGATCGGCCACGGCGGCAGAAGGAGTCTGGGCGGAATCAGCTGGGAGAGTCACGCATACAGTTTAGTGCGAACCCAGCACCATCCACCGATCGGTGCGGGCGCGCAGCCCCAGCGTCACCCCGCGCGCCAGCATGTAGCCCAGCGCAAACGCGAGCCACAACCACACCAGCCCCGCCGCGCCGCCGGGTCTGGCCACGTGGACGGCCGCCAAGAGCGGCAGGTAGACGGCGAGATTTACGACGCCGGCGATCGCCAAGTAGCGTGCGTCGCCGGCGCCGATGAGGACTCCGTCCAGGACGAATACGTAACCGGCCAGCGGCTGGCCGACCGCCAACACCCAGAGGGCGACGGTCAGTGCGTGGTGCACACCGGTGTCAGACGTGAAAATGTAGCCGGCCCACGGAGCCGCCACGGCGAGGAGGACTCCCGTGATGACGCCAAACCCCAGGCCCCACCGGACCATGGTGCGGGTCAGTTCGCGGGCCCGCCCCGCATTCCTGGCACCGAGCTCCTTACCGATCAAAGCCTGGGCCGCAATGGCCAGCGCATCCAAGGCGAAGGCGAGGAAAGAGAAAATGGTCATGGCCAACTGGTGTGCGGCCAGGTTCACGGCGCCTTGTGCGGTGACCACCACAACGGTCGCCAGGATGGCCAACCGCAGGCTGAGTGTCCTGAGCATGAGCCACGAACCCACCTTGGTCATGGCCCGGATCCCGTGCCAGTCCGGCTTGAGCGAAACGCCATGGCTCCGCGCATTGCGGCTGACCATCACCAGATACACGGCGGCCATGGCCCATTGCGCAATGCTGGTACCGATCGCTGAACCGGCCACGGACAAGTGCAGGCCGTACACAAGGAACCAATTCAGGGCGATGTTGAGGGCAAATCCTGCGGTGGCCACCAGCAACGGGGTCCGGGTATCCTGCAGGCCCCTGAGGACTCCCGTGCCGGCAAAGATCAAGAGCATCGCAGCCAACCCGGGCATGGACCAACGGAGGTAATCCACGGCGAAGCCCTGCACGTCACCGCTTGCGCCCATGAAGCCAACCAGCGGCTCGGCGAAGACAAAGCCAAGGACGGCGAGGGCCACGCCCAACAGGAGAGCCAGCCACACGCCGTCGCGCCCGGCTGCCAAAGCCTTGCCAAGTTTGCCGTCGCCGATGGCGCGGGCGACTGCTGGCGTCGTCGAGTATGCCAGGAAGACCATCAACCCAACTGCGGTGTGCAGGACGGTTGACGCGAGCCCCACGCCAGCGAGCTGGTCCACGCCAAGGTGCCCCACGATCGCCGAGTCGGCCAGCAGGAACAGTGGCTCGGCAATGAGCGCACCGAAGGCGGGCACGGCGAGCCGCAGAATCTCGCGGGCGTTCGAACGGGCGGGGGCGGTTGTGGTTTCAGGCACTAAACAAGGGTAGTCCGACTACTTGCGGGGTATGTTTGGGGCCGTGTCACACGAGCAACCCATCACAGTTTCCGTTGCCCGCACCATCCTCCCCGGTTACATCCGACAGGCCAATGCCTGGGCCCATGCCGGCCAGGAACTCGCCCGCGAATGGCCGGGCTACTTGGGCTCAGGATGGGTCCGCAATGGCGCCGGTTCCCACGAATGGCACATGCTTTACCGTTTCGCGGATGCCGAGTCGCTCCGGGGCTGGGAGCAGTCCGAGGAGCGACGGTGGTGGATCGACAGCGCCAGGGACATGATGGAAACCACCCGCGTGGAACGGCATACCGGCATCGAAGGCTGGTTTTCGCAGCCGGGCGACGTTTCGGTGGTGGTTCCGGAAACGGTGGTTCCGCCCCGGTGGAAGCAAGCTGTGAGCATCTTCCTGCCCTTCTTTCCGCTGAGCCTCCTGGCCAACTTCCTGCTCCATCCCTTGACGCAGGAGTGGCCGCTGGTGCTGCAGGTTCTTCTGAACATCGTGATCCTGATGCCACTCATGACGTACGTCTTCCTGCCGATCACCACTCGGCTCCTGCAGCCTTGGTTGCAGAAGCCGCACGCGAGAAGGCCGCTTCGACGCGAGGAAAACTAACCCATGGCTTTCGTACTTTCCACCGACAAACTGCGGGTCGATCGCGAGTGGCTCTGTTCAGAGCTATCCACGAGCGTGTATTGGGCGCGGTGGCGTACGCGCGCCGATATTGAGGCCCAACTGGACAGTGCTTGGCGAATCGTCGGCGCCTACGACGCAACCACTGGCGCAATGCTGGGTTTCGCGCGGGCATTCTCCGACGGCGTTGCCTTGGCGTATCTGGCTGACGTGTATGTTCACGAATCAGTTCGAGGACAGTCGATCGGCAAGGCCATCGTGCGAGAAATGATCGACGGCGGACCAGGCGCCACTTTTCGTTGGATGCTGCACACCGGCGACGCACATGGCCTCTACGAGAAGTTCGGCTTTTCTGAGCCAGACGGACGTTATTTGGAGCGACGGGAACGTCGCCTCTAGCGAGAGAAGAGTCACTCTTCGCAGTAATTAGTTGACTCTTCAACTTATCTTCGGAAGGGTGGAAGCATGAACAAGTCCACCTTGACCACCACAGCCCTGACCATCCTGCGCGTCATTGCAGGATTCCTCTTCGCAGCGCACGGTTGGCAGAAGTTCAACGAATTCACCATTGCCGGTACGCAAGCCTCGTTCGCCCAGATGGGAGTCCCGGGCGCGTCCGTCGTCGCCCCGATCGTCGCCACACTCGAACTCGTGGGCGGAATCGCCCTCATCCTGGGCCTGCTGACGCGCGTGTTCGGCGCCCTCCTTGCCGTCGACATGCTCGGCGCCCTGTTCCTGGTACATGCTCCGGCAGGCATATTCGCGGCCAACGGCGGATACGAGCTCGTTCTCCTCTTCGCTGGCGCCGCGCTGGCGTTGGCTTTGGCCGGCGCCGGCCGGATCTCCGCGGACAACGCACTCTTCGCACGCGAGGGATCCAAACTCCGCGTCCTCGCCTAAACCCCCTCAACGCTCTCTCACCAAACACCCCCAAAACACCCAACGCTCTCTCACCAAACACCCCCAAAACACCCAACGCTCTCTCACCAAACACCCCCAAACCCTCAACGCTCTCTCGCTTTCTTGAAGGGAGTGACAGAGCATCGGGAAATTGGGGTCCACAGGTGAGAGAGCGTTGGGATTTAAGGGGCGGTACGTGAGAGAGCGTTGGGATTTAAGGGGCGGTACGAGAGAGAGCGTTGGGATTTAAGGGGTGGTACGTGAGAGAGCGTTGGGTTAGCCTTCGACGCCGGTCAGTTCGTTCGGCACGTGCTCAAGCTGCACCGACTTCCCCACCTCACCCGTTTTCAGGTCCACCGCATGAATGGTGCGGGTTGCAGGCTCGGTGACGAACGCCGTCGAACCCTGCACGAACAGCGTGGGCCGCGGGTCCTGCCATGTCTCCGACTCCTCCCAAGCGGACACCACAGGTATGGCCTTCTCCACCATGCCCGTCAGCGGATCAATGATGCGGAGGCTGCCGTCTGTGCCCAAGACCAAGGCTTCACCCGAGGGACCACGACCCAAAGACCGGAACGAATAGCTGGTTCCAAGGTCCACCAACTGCAGCTTGGCCGTCTCCGTGTTGACGAGCGAAATCCGCGTGGGACGCTCCAGCTTGGCGGCCTTGTCCACCTTATAGTCACCCAGGATCACGGGCGATTTCTCCGAGCCCGCCTGGTTCCCCATGCGTCCATAGGCATCCGGGCTGGCAACCTTCGTGATGGCCCCATCCTTGTAGATCAGCATTCCATTGGTGCAACCCACCACCACCGCCTCACCGGCAGCCACGGCCTCACCATGCACGCCCGGGCAGTCTTCGTTGCGTACCACTTCCTGCCGGTCCTGCCCCTTCCCCGCAGAAAGCACGGCGATTCCCGTGCGGCTTTCCTCGTTGCCCAAGGTCACCAGAAGTTTGCCGTCCTCAAGTTCCACGGCCACCCCATGATGGGCTTCCGGCGTCGTATAAACGTCGGTGGCGGGGAGCGCATTGGCCTTGGCGAGATCGGTGGAGGCGAAGCTTTCCACCTTGCCGGAACCGTCGCTGAACAGGACGGTTTTGCCTGCATGCCGGACCACGTGCCCGGCCTTGTTGGCCTCAAAGGCAAGCTCAGTCAACCGGGGATCGGCCGCATACGAGTGGCTATGGTCCCCATGCGGTTCGGTCCACGCGCCGACGTCGAAGACCCGGAAGGCATCGCCAGTGGAGACAAGCACGTGGCGACCATCCCCCGCCGGATTGACCCGGTTGAAGCCATCAAGCTGAGTCCCGGCCCCAACGGGCTCAAGCGTCTTCGCATCAAGGGCTGCCAGGCCGCCGTCGTACGTGTACACGAGGCGGGGCGTTGGTGCGCCTGCCTCCTTGGTGGAAGCCGTACTCGGCGACGGATTGGATGCGGCCTGGTTTCCGGGCGCTGCACACGCGCTCAGCAAAAGGGCGGAAAGCCCGACGGCGGCAAGCGCCCGGGTGGGCCGGCGGGGGCTCCGCGGGGACAGGGAAAATGAGGGTGCTTTTTGTGACATGGCTTAAATGATATTGATTCTCATTTATAGGGCAAAATGAGCTGTCACAGTCGACGGCTGCCACTCACCGGTGGAAGACGCCCGACACAAGAGGTGATCCAGCGAATCGGCGGATTGGCGCGTCTGGCCCACGCGACAACAGGGCAGCGACTTACGCACGTAACAGAAACATGGCGCCAGTAAACTGCCAGCATGAGCGAGTCCCCCGCGAATTCAGTGACCCTCCGCTTCCTCGCAGCCCCCATGGACGTGGGCCACAGCGGATCCGTCGATGCCGGCACGGTGCTGGAATGGGTGGACAAAGCCGCCTACGCCGCGGCTGTGGGCTGGGCAAAGTCCTACTGCGTCACGGCATACGTGGGCAACATCCATTTCGCGGATCCCGTGAACAGCGGAGACATGGTTGAGGTCACCTCCACCATCGTCTACACGGGCCGTTCATCGATGCACATCCATACAGTGGTGAGTTCCCGCGACCCCAAGGGTGGGCCGGAGACCATGCACAGCCAATGCATGGTGATCTTCGTAGCTGTCGGATCGGACGGGAAGCCCATCCCTGTTCCCCAATTCGAGCCCTCCTCTCCGGAAGAGGTGGAGGCCCGTGAACATGCACTCGCGCGCATTGAAGTGCGCGAGCAGATCGTCAACGCCATGAACGCTCAGGAATATACCGACGCCGGCACCGCCGAGCGAGTCACGCTGCGTTTCATGGCGTCCCCCACGGACGTCAACTGGGGCGGCAAGGTCCACGGCGGCATCGTGATGAAGTGGATCGATGAAGCGGCCTACGTCTGCGCCTCCCGCTATTGCGGCAAGGACACAGTGGCAGTGTTCTCCGGCGGTGTCCGCTTCTACCGGCCTCTGCTGATCGGCCACGTGGTGGAGGTGGAAGCCCGCCTCGTCTACACGGGTGCCAAAGGTATGCACATCGCCGTACATGTCCGGTCCGGTGACCCGAAAACGCGTGAAATGAACCTGACCACCTACTGCCTCACCGTAATGGTTGCCCGGGACGAGACCGGGACGGCGGTTCCCATCCCTGCCTGGGTGCCGGTGTCCGATGAGGACAAGCAGCTTCACGCGCACGCCCGGGAGCTCCTTGAGATTCGCGGACGCGCGCCTGGAAACAGGCTGCCAGACCACCTGTTGAAGGCCGCCGGCCACTGATCCTGCCGGCTTTGCCGGAAATCTTCCCAGTTCTCCAACACGATCCGCGCATGCGCTCCACATTGACTATGCAGGAAAGCAGCACCATGCAGTCGGAGAGCGGGCATTGCATAACCACACAATCGATCGTGTTCTGGGATACGTGGCCAAGGGCTTGGGTGTCAGGATCGTGGGCGCCCCCGGGAGCGGCAAGTCCACTCTCGTAAGGTCCCTGGTTGCCCGGCTTGAGGAAGACGGTGTTGAAGTCTTCGCCATGTTCGGCACTCCCGCGCTGGCCGCCGTGCCCTTCGCCGGCGTCTTGTCCCTGGGACTCGACTTCAATTCCCGGACCATCGGAATCCTCGGTGTCTCGGACTACCTTTCAGCCCAGTTTGCCCGGACCGGGGCCCGTGTGATGGTGATCGACGACGTCGGCAACCTTGACCGGGAATCACTGGCCGTAGTGAACATTCTGCGGTCCCGCGCCAACGTGCCGCTGGTCATCACCGTGAATGACAATCCACTCCATCCCACAGCACCTGCCGGCTTGTTGGCCTGTCTTCCCGAAGCAGCAGTGGCTCTCCCCGCGCTCGGATTTGGACAGATCAACAAGCTCATCGCGAAGATTCTCGGGGCTCCGGCCGAGGTGGATGTCGCGGCCCATGTCCTCACCAAGTCGGGCGGCAATTTGCGCCTGGCCGTTCGTCTCATAGAAAGCTCCGTCCTCAGTGGAGGCCTGTTGCTCAAGAACGGCCGCTGGTCCATGCCCGGTGCCGGTTTGATGAATGAACACCTGTACGGCGCGCTCGAAGCCCTGCTTCAGGGCCTGCGGACCCACCAGCTCCGCGCACTCCACAAGATGTCGTTGCTCGGACCCACACCCGTCAGCCAACTCGTAGCAACGGTAGGCGAAGATGCCTTGGACGATCTGGAGGTTGGCGGACTGATTTCGGTGGTCAGCGGCCCGGACGGCACTCCTGTGGCCACAGTCTTCCCGCCCCTGCTGGACGACTACCTCGCAGCACGCGCCGTTGGGTCCAGGAGGGTTCTTCAAAGCACCCTGACGGGAAGAGTTGGCAGCCACGCCCTTGCCGAGGCACCCACTAACCGCCTGCCCGCCGCAGTGGCCGCCATCCGCGCGGAAATGGACGGTAACCATGCGGCCACGAACCGCTATTTCCAGCAGCGCTCCGAGGCCATGGAGAGAGACCACTTCTCGGCATGGGAGCACCAACGGAACCTGGCCAACGCGGTGCCGCTTCTGGCCTGCTACTGGGGAGCGCCGGTGGATCCCGAACGGGTCCAGGAAGTCTTCAGCCGGACCGACATGGAGTCCGGCACGGCGGGGGAGCTGTTTTTCTTCACCATGACCCAGGCCTGGTGGATGTATACCGCTAGGGGCGACCTCAAAGGAGGCGTAGCACTTCTCCGCACCACGGCGTCCAGGGAGCCCCGCCTGCGCCCGGAAGCCGAAGCATTCATCAGCTTCCTTGAGGCATCGTGCGCCGCAGACGGCAAGGTGACCATCCCCGATCCGGAACCAGGACTGCCAGGGGGCGCCTTTGCCATCATCAAAGGAATCCTGGAGCTGTACAGCCTCAAACCTGGGGCAGCCCTGACCAGCATCGCTGCGGGCGACATGCCGGACGAACTCCAACGCTTCGAAACCTTCATCCGCGGGTTGGCCCTGTTCGCGAGCGGACGTGTCGAGGAGTCCCTGATCCTGGCGCTTGCCTCGCGACAGAAGGCGATGCAGGAGATCGACCAATTCACCCTGGTGAGCCAGAGCTACCTCGCTGCCCTGTCCCTGCAGAACCACGGCTTGTTCGACGAAGCCGAGTATCTGATGGGGCGGTCCTTTTCCTTCGGCACACCCAGCCCCCTCCTGAATTCCTTGCACGGCGCCATGTTGCGTTTGTCCTCCTTACGCGCTGGGGATGGCGGCGGCACCGAGGGCACCCCGGCAAAAGCCCCCGACGTCGGCCCCCTCCCCGGAGTGGGTACGGGCGTGCTGGACCTGGCCGCCAGCCGTCCCGTCAGCGCGAAGTCCTTCGACCAGCTGGCCAGTCGTGTCGTGTCGAAGGCCTTGGCCCGCGGGTTCGTCTTCGAAGCCGTGCACACCGGCATTTTCGCCTTGGGGCTGCTGCCCGGCCCCCGGGTCCGGGACCTGCTCAAGGGCATCCTGCGAGAACGGGGACTGGCCGTCCATGACCAACTCCTTGGCGCCGCAGATGCTGCCATTGATGGCGACGTGGCGCGGCTCCGGCACGTGCTGGACACCTACGTACCGGATGCAGACATGTACCACATCTGCATGCTTCTGCGCGGGGCCGGTCAACGGTGGCAGCTGAGCGGAGAACCGGATATGGCACGCGAGCTCGCCCGGGCCGCCAAGGATTTCAGCGCCCGGTTCCGGCCAACCGGTACCCTCTTCGACTTCAGCTCCGAAGCACCCGGTTCTTCCCTCACAGTGCGGGAGATCGAGGTGGCGATGGTCGCGGGCCAGCAAAGCAACCAGGACATCGCCGAGCACTTGGGGATCAGCATCCGCACGGTGGAAAGCCACATCTCCAATGCTTTACGCAAAACGGACTCCACAACACGGAAGCAACTCGCGGACCTGGTTCAGGGGATGCCGGAGGAGTCCCGTGTGGGTGCTGTGGGAGGTTTCCCGGATCAAGAGACAAACCGGCTCAACGCCGTACTGGAAGGTTAAGGACAGCCATGACAAACCCTGTTGAATCCCACTGGGCGAATTTCCGTTCCCAGAAACTGAGCAAGGCCACCCAGGGCTCGCGCCTTCGGGTCATCAGCAACAACCGTCAGTTCACGTCGCTGGTGCATTGGGCCACGGTCTCGCTGCAGTCCAGGATGCCGGGAAGCGTGGTGGTAGCAGACGGCGCCATGCCGGACTTGGAAGGAAGCGTCAGCGATTTAGTGCAGGCCGGCAAACGGGTGCTCGTTTACGGCGGCGTCCTGCACAGTTCACGCGTCTTGGGCCTCATGAATCTGGGCGTGCGCGGCTACGTGCCCGAGACGGCAACGCTCCAGGTGCTGCTCAGTGCGGTCAAAAGCATTTCCGACGACGGCACGCACCTGCCGTTCGACCCCGACTCCGGCCGTGAATGCATCGCTTTGACGGCGGCTGAGGAAATTGCCGCGGACGCCTACCTTCTGGACGCCCAGGAGCTCCCGCGCATGGAGGTGGCAAGACGGCTGGGCATCGCCGATGCCACCCTGCGGAACCACCTCGCATCGGTTCGACGCAAGTTGGGGATAGGCCCGCGGACCAGCCGGGCAGCGGTGAGCCGCCGGTACCGCGCCACCCTGCGGTGAGCACGCGGCTTGAAGCAATTGCCCGGCACCGGCACCGGTTATCTCCGTGGCCAAGGCATCCCGGCTCAGTGTTTACTGCCGGCCTCCTCAGTGGTGCCACGCCCCCAGCCGGCTACCACCGTCCAACGGCGTGCCACTGGTTGTCCGTGATGCTGTAGCCAATGTCCTGGAGGGCCTTGGCCAGCTCTCCCCTGGTGACGCAACGCAGACCGGCGTCCGTGAGCTTCTTCCGTCCACGTGCCAGATGTCCGCGCACCGTGGTGGTCCTGAGACCCAAGGCTTGGGCCAAGGCCGATGCGGTGAGCGCACGTCGGCGGGCATAGAGCTCCAGTACTTGGATTTCCCTGTCCGTCAGTTCCTTGCCGACGCTTGGCTGGGGAACCAGGGGTCGGGTTGATCCAAGGACCACGGCTTCAATCAAGCGGGGAATCTCCGCCGCCGTACTGTCCGGGTCAAGGATGGCGACGGCTCCTTCAGCGGACAACGCTGCCCGCTGGGAGGGGGTCACCTGGCCAAGTACCACGCAGCGGCGTCCGGCAGCAGTCAGGGACCGCACTTTGAGCGGCAGCGGAACGAGATCATCCGCGTATGCGTCCAGGACCACCCACAAGGCGGCTTCGAGGGGATCCTGCAGGAGCAGCGAGGACCAGGACGTGTGGATTCCGCCCAACGTGACGGTGGTGGCACGCCTCTTCCACTCCCAGGCAACTGCGCCGGCCAGGATGGGATTTCTGTGGACGAAGTCGACGTCGGGACGCTCGGCCGGCTCTGCGTCGGGTCCCGGTGAAGGTGAGTCAGAGGACGGGTTTTCGGCGATGGGGGAAGGTGGGCGTTGAACTGGCACCCGGACAAACTAGCCTTCGCCTCAACGCTCCTCAGTGGCAGTTAGCGCACTCTCTCAGTGGTGGGCCAACAGTTCGGCCAGGCTAGCCCACCAGGTTTTCTGCAGCACCGTCCATATGCGAGATGATCGTTTCGCGTGCCTTCGCAGCGTTGCCCGTCTCGATCGCCGCAACGATGTCATAGTGCCTGCCAACACTCATGTTCCCCGTGGCCCGTTCCACCCCGGCGAACATGATGGACATGCGGATGGAGCCTTCCAAAGACTCCCACTGGTGCAGCAGGGTCTCGTTGCCGGAGAGGCGGCACAGCGTGCGGTGGAATTCAAGGTCAGCCTCGATCTGCTCCTCCAGGGAGGATTCACTCGCCTTGCCCATGGCCTCCACGGCCTCTCGCAGTTCCCTGAGGGCCGCTTCCTTGTCAGGCATGTCGCTGAGCGTGCGGGCGGCCAACGATTCGAGGACCCCCCGGACGGAAAAGATGTCCCGGATCTCCTTCACGTCCAAGTGGCGGACGGAAAGGCGTCCGCGTGCTCCGGCGGAAACCAGGCCTTCCTGTTCAAGCTGGCGGAGGGCTTCGCGAAGTGTTCCACGGCTGATCTGGAGCATGTCGGACAGCTCGGTCTCCACAAGATGCCGCCCGGGTTCCAGCTCGCCGCTGGTAATGGCACCCCTCAGAGCGATGAGTGCCTGCTCGCGAAGGCTCTTCTTCTCCAGTCCCAGGAGGGATGCGCCAAGGGCCATGATCTTTCCTCAATATCTTCGGGCAACAGCCGACAGTCCGGTGTTAACTGTCGATACTACGGGCAGGGGCGCGGTACCGGCAGTATCGCCGGTTCCGCGCCCCGTGCTTGTGACTTTCGTGGTCAGGCGAGTTCTGCCAGGACCTTGGCGACGATGCGGTCCACGGAGAGACCGTAACGTTCATGGAGTGTGGGCAGCGCACCGGCGTCGAGGAACTGGTCCGGGAGCGCGATGGGTACCACGCGCTTGCCGAGGCCGGCGCTTACGACGGCGGAGGCAACAGTTTCGAACAGACCGCCAACTACTGTGTGGTTCTCCAGGGTGACGGCGAGCCGGTCGGTGTTGAGTTCGGCCAGTACCGTGGCCGAATCGAACGGCTTGATGGTCGGGGTGTGCACCACGGCCACGTCCACGTTGTGCTTGGCCAAGGCGTCTGCCGCCTGCAGGGCGCGCATGGTCATCAGCCCGGAGGAGACAAACACCACGTCGTTGCCGCCGCGCAGGACTTTGGCTTTGCCGAGTTCGAACGTGTAATCGTACTCGTCCAGCACCGTAGGCACGTTCCCACGCAGCAAGCGCAGGTACGTGGGTCCATCGGATGCGGCCAGTTGGGGAACGGCCTGCTCAATGTCCACGGAGTCACAGGGGTCCACGATGGTCAGGTTGGGCATGCCGCGGAAGATCGCCATGTCCTCGGTGGCCTGGTGGCTGGGACCGTAGCCGGTGGTGAGACCGGGAAGGCCGCCCACAATGTTGACGTTGAGGTTCGGCTCGGCGATGTCCAAGCACAGGAAGTCGTAGGCACGTCGAGCGGCGAACACGGAGTAGGTGGAGGCGAACGGGACCAAGCCGGTCTCGGCCATGCCGGCAGCAGCACCGAAGAGCAGTTGCTCGGCCATGCCCATCTGGAAGAACCGTTCCGGGAAGGCCTTGGCAAAGATATGCATGTCCGTGTACTTACCCAGGTCCGCGGTCAAGCCAACGATCTTGGGATTGGCTTCGGCCGCGGCCACCAAGGCGTGTCCGAACGGCGCGGAGGTGGTCTTCTGCCCGGGGTCAGCAAATGAGGCGATCATGGCAGAGGTCTTCAGCTTTGGCTTCCCAGCCGAAGCGCCCGCGGCCGGGCCTGCCGCCGTCGTGGTTGTTGTCACTGAGCTCATGCCGTGGCCGTCCCTTCGTATCCAGCGGTCAGCTGCTCACGGCAGATCTGCCATTCGTGTTCTTCGATGCGCATGAAGTGCGCTTTCTCGCGGGTCTCCAGCAGCGGTACGCCGCGTCCCACTTTCGTGTCGCACAGGATCACCGACGGCTGGCCGGAAGCGCCCGAAGCAGCCCGGCGCCCGGCGATGTTGTCGAACGCAGCCAGCAGCGCACCGACGTCGTTCCCGTCCACCCGCTGCGTGTACCAACCGAAGGATTCCCACTTCTCGGTCACCGGTTCGGTGCGCAGCACCGTGTTCGTGGCTCCGTCGGCCTGGAGGGCGTTGATGTCCACCATGGCGATCAGGTTGCCCAGTTGGTGGTGGTGCGCGCCCATGGCTGCCTCCCACGTGGAACCCTCGTCGAGTTCACCGTCGGAGAGGAAGTTGATGACCCGCGAAGCGGAACCCTGCGCCCGCAACCCGAGAGCCATTCCGACCGCAATAGTCAGGCCGTGGCCCAGCGAGCCACCGGAGATCTCCATGCCCGGGGTGTAGGTGGACATGCCGGACATCGGAAGACGGGAGTCGTCCGAGCCGTAGGTTTCCAGCTCTGCGACCGGCACAATCCCGGCCTCTGCCAAGGCGGCGTAGTGCCCGATTGCGTAGTGGCCCGTAGAGAGCAGGAACCGGTCCCGGCCTTCCCAATGCGGGTCCTCGGCCCGGAAGCTGAGTTGGTCGGAGTAGACAGAAGCGAGCATGTCCGCTGCGCCCAAGGCCTGGCCGACGTATCCCTGGCCCTGCACCTCGCCCATGTTCAAGGCGTGGTGGCGGATTCGGTAGGCGGCGGCGCTGATGCGGTCCACGCGTTCCGCAGCGGGGGCGGCCGTTTCGACTGGAGTGAGAGTCACTGGTTTCCTTCCGGAGACGGGCGCGGTCCGATGGGGAGAGCGCGCCCGACGTCGTGTGGGTGCTTAGGCGGATACCGAATGGGGCGTGTTGTTGGCAGCTTCTTCGGCGAGCTGACGCTCGCGCTTGCCCCAGGTTTCCTTGGTGACGACAGCAGCCCAGAGGCCGATCGCACCGTAGATGCTGAACAGGGCGGCCGGGCCCACCCATCCGAAGCTGACGAACAGCAGGGTGGTGATGAACGGCGTGAAGCCGGAAACCATGGCGGAGATCTGGTAGGCGAGCGAGGCTCCCGAGGACCGGGTCTTGGCCTGGAACAGCTCCGGGAACCAAGCACCCTGGGCGCCGGCGAGGGAGTTCTGGCAGACAGCGTAGGCGATCACGATGGTGGCGATGATGAAGATGAACAGGCCGGTGTTGACCAGGAGGAACATCGGGATGCCGAAGACTACGGCGAACGCGGTGGACCAGATGTAGACCGGACGGCGGCCTACCTTGTCCGTCAGCTTGCCCCAGGCGTAGGTGGCGAAGATACCAATGGCGGCGGCGATGCAGAGGGCAACCAGGGTCTGGGTCTTGTCAGCGAGCTTGGTGCTGTGCAGGTAGGAAATCATGTACGTCACGGAGACTGCGTAGCCGGCGGTTTCGGCGATGCGGAGGCCGATGCCGCGGACGATGTTGCGCCAGTCGGTCTTGATGACTTCGACGATCGGGGACTTGACGATGTCACCCTTGGTCTTGACGTCCTCGAACACCGGGGATTCAGGCACCTTGGAGCGGATGATCAGGCCAACGGCCACCAGGACAATGCTGGCCAGGAACGGAACGCGCCACGCCCACTCGCTGCCCAGGCCGACGCTGCTCAGGAAGACGAGGTTGGCAAGCAGCAGTCCCACGGGGAAGCCGGCCTGCACAATGCCAGTGAATTGCCCCTTCTTGCGCCACGGTGCGTGTTCGTAGCTCATGAGGATCGCGCCACCCCACTCCGCACCGAAGGCCAGGCCCTGGATAACGCGGACGATCACCAGGAGTGCCGGTGCCAGGAGGCCCACCTGCTGGTAGGTGGGAAGCAGGCCGATGGCGAACGTCGCCAGGCCCATGAGGATCAGGGAGGCAACCAGGACGGGCTTGCGGCCGAGCTTGTCGCCAAGGTGGCCGCCGATGATGCCGCCGAGCGGGCGGGCAGCGAAGCCGACGCCGAGGGTCGCGAACGAGGCCAACGTACCAGTCACCGGGTCGGCGCCCGGGAAGAACGCCGTACCGAAGTACAGTGCGGCAGCGGTGCCGAAACCGATGAAGTCGTAGGTTTCAATGACTGCGCCAACGCCGGATCCTACGGCGACGCGCTTAGCTTCTTTGGTTCCATGAACCGGACCACGCATGGTCAGAGCTTCATTGCTCATTGCTTATTTCCCTTTCGAAGAGTGGGGCGCTTCTCCGCAACCTCACTGTCGACAGTCAACATAATACGTCAACTGTGACCGACACCACCAGCATTGTCAACAGTCAACTCCAAAGGTTGACTGTTGACAGTTAACGACTGTAACGTGGTTTGCATCACTACAGGCCCTCTCCGGCGAGGACCGCACGACTTGAGGATCAACGACGATGTTCCATCACCGACTTGGCTGTTCTTCGATCAGCTTCCGCCACCAGGACTTGGCAACAGCCTTGGAGACCATGGGCGGCCTGGGTTTCGAGGAAATTGACCTCGGGGCACTCCCCGGCGTCTGCGACCATGTGCCCTACGTCCTGGACGCCGAGGCTGTCGAGGCGGTTGCCGCCGTCGTCAATAACTCGGGAATGCGCGTCCGCTCGGTCAACGGCGACGTCGGGGACCTGAACGCAACGCTCGACGCCGACGCCTCGCGAAAGCGCGAACGTCACCTCGAGATGCTGCTCAGCCTCGCGGCAAAGACCGGCGCGAAAGCGTTGGTTCTCCCCTGCGGTGCGATCGACCACGAGCCCGTCAGGAGCCTCGAGGAAGACATCGAAACCGTCGCTGCGCAGTTGATCCATGCGGCCGAACGGGCTGCGGAATTTGGAGTGGAGTTGTGGACGGAGTCCCTCCACTACTTCCGGCTTTGCTGGAACACGGAACGTGCGCAGCTGCTCGCAGACCGCCTGGCCGGTTCCGACGTCGGAATCGTCATGGACTTCAGCCACATCGTTGCCTCCGGCGGCGATCCCGTTGACTTCGTTGACCGGTTCGGCGGGCGCATCAAGCACGTCCACCTGCGGGACGCCGTTCCCGCAACAGAAACCGGGCCCGGGAACATCAACCTCAGCATCGGCAACGGCCAGGCGGACTTCGCCGGCGGCCTCTCCAAGCTGCGGGATGCCGGCTACACCGGCCACTTCTCGCTGGAGCTTGAAACCCGCGACGTCACGCACGACGAGCGCCCGGCCGCCACCGCCAAGGCCGGCAGCTTCATCTCAGACCTCATCTAGTACCCCTTCAAACCACCCAAGGAGCATCATGTCCACCATCCAGCGCACCGCCGTCCTCACCGGAGCAACCTCCGAGCGCGGCATCGGCCTCACCACCGCCCGCCGCTACGCAGCCCAGGGCTGGGGCATCGCCATCCTGGACCTCGACGGCGAGAAGTCCGCCAAGATTGCCGCCGAGATCGCCAACGAGTTCAACGTCCCCGCCTTCGGCTACGAGATCAACGTGGCCGACGAAGCTTCCGTCACCAAGGCACAGGCCGCCGTTGCCGCTGAAGTTGCCGCCGGAAACCTGCCGGTTGTGGGCGCCCTGGCGAACATCGCCGGCATCACCTCCCCCGTCCCGTTCCTGGAAACCACGCTTGAGCTGTGGCACAAGGTCATGGACGTCAACGCCACCGGCACGTACCTGGTCACCAAGGCCTTCCTGCCGGACATGATCGCCAACGGCTGGGGCCGCATCGTCAACATGTCCTCCGTTTCCGCCCAGCGTGGTGGCGGCGTCTTCGGCAAGGTTCCCTACTCCGCAGCCAAGGCCGCGATCCTCGGCTTCACCAAGGCCCTGGCCCGCGAAATCGGCGAAACCGGCGTGACCGTCAACGCCATCACCCCCGGCGCCGTGGACACCAACATCCGCGTCGGCAGCACCCAGGAGCAGGAAGACGCCATCAACGCAGGTATCCCGCTGGGCCGCAACGCCACCACCGAAGAAGTTGCCGCAGTCATCACCTTCCTCTCCTCCGAGGACTCCGCTTACCTCACCGGCACCACCATCGACATCAACGGCGGCAGCCACATCCACTAGTCCGCACTCCCCTCGCCCGGACTCCAGAACCAGGACCCACCATGACCAGAATCTTCAACGATCCCGCCGACTTCGCCGACGAAGCCCTCGCTGGTTTCTGCGACGCCCACTCGGACCTTGTCCGCCAGGTTGAGGGCGGCGCGGTCCGCCGCAACAGGCCCTCCACGCCGAAGGTCGCCGTCATCACCGGCGGCGGTTCCGGCCATTACCCCGCATTCGCCGGAATCATCGGCCCGGGCTTCGCTGACGGTGCCGTGGTGGGAAACATCTTCACCTCCCCCTCTACCCAGCAGGCGTACTCCGTGGCCAAGGCAGCCAACTCCGGCGCAGGCGTCGTCTTCACTTACGGCAACTACGCCGGAGATGTCCTGAACTTCGGCATGGCCAGCGAAAGGTTGAATGCCGAGGGAATCCGTGCGGAGAACGTGCTGGTCACGGACGACATTGCCAGCGCTCCCTTGTCCGAGATCGAGAAGCGCCGCGGCATTGCCGGTGACTTCGTGGTCTTCAAGGTCATGGGTGCCGCTGCCGAAGCCGGGCAGGACCTGGAATCAGTGGTCCGGCTGGGACGGAAAGCCAACGATCACACCCGCACCATCGGGACCGCCTTCAGTGGCTGCACCTTCCCGGGTGCTGACCAGCCGCTCTTCAGTCTTCCCGAGGGACACATGGGCCTGGGCCTGGGCATCCACGGCGAACCGGGACTGTTCGACACCGAGCTGCCCACCGCCGTCGAACTCGGCAACGAACTGGTGCGCCGCGTACTGGCCGAAGCCCCCGCTGGCGCGCCGGGCCGCGTCGCCGTGATCCTCAATGGACTCGGCTCCACCAAGAACGAGGAACTCTTTGTCCTGTGGCGCACGGTAGCTCCGCTGCTCCGCGAAGCCGGGTACACGCTGGTGATGCCCGAAGTTGGCGAACTGGTGACGTCTTTGGACATGGCCGGGGTTTCGCTGACGCTGACCTGGCTGGACGAAGAGCTTGAAGAGTACTGGACGGCTCCGGCCCTGACCCCGGCGTACCGTCGCGGCTCCGTCGGGTTTGACGTCACTGCTGCCGAAGACGCTGTGGACGAAGCTGCTGCTGTGGACACAGCCGACTACTCCTCCACAGAGGAATCACGCGCCTACGCAGGCCAGTGCCTCGCGGCGCTGGAGACCACCGCGGGCTTGCTCCGCGACTCCGAGTCGATGCTGGGCGACATGGACGCCATCGCGGGCGACGGTGACCACGGACGTGGCATGGTCCGCGGATCTGCTGCCGCCCTTGAGGCCGCAGCCACGGCCTTTGCTGCAGGCGCCGGTGCTGGTTCCGTGCTGATCGCCGGCGGCGACGCGTGGGCCGACAAGGCCGGCGGAACGTCGGGTGTCCTCTGGGGTGCCGGGCTGCGCGCCTTTGGCGAGCGGCTGGGCAATGAGCAAAGCCCGACGCCGGACGACCTCGCCCAAGCGGTTCAGACCTTCGCAGACCGGATCACGGGACTCGGAAAGGCGGAGATCGGGGACAAGACCATGGTGGACTCATTGCTGCCCTTCACTTCCTCCCTGACGTCCGCCGTGGCCTCTGGATCACCTGTTTCCGAAGCTTGGGCAACAGCTGCGGCCGTCTCAGCCGACGCGGCCGCCGCAACCGCCGACCTCCGGCCACTCAAGGGCCGCGCCCGTCCCCTCGCCGAGAAGAGCATCGGCACGCCGGACCCCGGGGCGACGTCACTCGCCATGGTGTTTGCCGCCGTCGGACCCCACTTCACCGCAGTTCACGCAACTGCCGCCATCAACTAGGAGTATGACCATGCGCATCATCGTGGGCGCCGACGAAGCCGGCGTTGACTACAAGGACCGGATCCTCGCGGACCTCCAGGCCGATTCCCGGATCACCGAAGTGATCGACATCGGAGTCCACCGTGACGATGAAGACTTCACCAAGCCCTACCCCTACGTGGGCATCGCTGCAGGTGAAATGATCCGCGACGGCAAGGCCGACCGCGCCATCCTCTTCTGCGGCACCGGAATCGGCGTGGCCATCGCCGCCAATAAGGTCCCGGGCATCCGCGCCACCGCGGCGCACGACTCGTTCTCCGTGGAACGCTCCATCCTGTCCAACGACTGCCAGGTGCTCACCATGGGCCAGCGCGTTGTAGGCGTCGAACTGGCACGCCGCCTGGCCAAGGAATGGATCGGGTACGCGTTCGACCCCACGTCCGGGTCCGCCGCCAAGGTGAAAGTGCTGAGCGACTTCGAGGGCTGCTAGTTCCCCGTTCTGAAGGCCAGGCCCCGCGCGATGTGTGGGGCCTGGCCTTCTCTTTTCCCGGGTTCTTGAGGGCCATTCCCTGCGGGCGTATCCTTCACGGAAACAGCCGGATCGGACATGGCCTGGAGGACGCTCATGAACCTCGTGAGTCAGATTCTTGCCGGAGTTACCGCCCTGACGCTGATTGGCGTCGGAGTACTTGAGGTCTTCTTTCACGGCGATCAACGCTTCCACCGGATCTTCCTGATCAAACCGGAGGATGTCCGGGCCGTTCGGATGTGGGCCATGAACGTGGGTGCCTACAACATCGTGTTCGGAGTCGGTTTGGCTGTCGGCTTGTGGATGGTGAACTCGGGCAGCACAGCCGGTGGAACGTCAATCGTCCTGTTCTGCTGCGCAAGCCACGTGTTCCTTGGTTTTTGGCTGTGGGTCACGGAGAAGAGTTTGCTCACAAGCGCCATCGGACAGGCGCTGATTCCCGGGCTCGCAATCGTGTTTTACCTGCTGCTTCACTGAGAATGTGGGAACAACCTCATCAGACATGGAGTCCGCCTGATTACACTGGCTCCCATGTCCTGCCGAATCAGTGAACTGGTCCTGAACTGCCACGATCCGGAACTCCTTGCCAGGTTCTGGAGCGACGTCCTTGGCTACGTCGAACTCGACCGTGAGGACGGCGCCATCGAAATCGGCCCACCGGAGGCGGGCTTCGGAGGGCTGCAGCCCACCATCATCCTGAGCCCGAGCATTAATCCACGCACGGGAAGGCTGCCCCTCCACATCGACGTCAACCCTGTGGACCGGGACCAGGCAGCCGAGCTGGAACGCTTGCTGGCCCTCGGAGCCCGGCCCGCCGACGTCGGGCAGACCGGCGACGAACACTGGCACATGCTGCAGGACCCCGAGGGGAACGAGTTCTGCCTGCTGCGGAGGCAGCTGGGGTAGGATAGAGCTTGCAACGGGCATTAGCCCTGAGAAGTGGGTCTGGCAGTCTTCCGGATGGTATGACGAGCCGGACCCGCGTTGTTTAAGGCGTGCAGTCGACAACGCGCTGTACCAAAGGGGCCGACTTCCTGATGACCCAAGCACTGCGGCCGGGCCAATTTATCCGGCACACCTCGAGCAACGTACAGGTACGTTGACAGGCCGGCATCGGCACGCCGCTCAGGAACGCATTCCGTGACGCATCGCTTTCGCTCTTGAAATGAACACGACGCTGGCCGGGGCGCCGCAAGGCGCTAATCGCGCGTCGCGCCGACCCAAGGTCTGCCGGGGCAACCACGGTCGCAGCAACGTAATACGCCTTCGATTTGGATTCGTCGACGAAGACATGGGCGCCCCTCTGGGCGGGGACGGTATTTCGGGCCGTTGCCATCTGTGCGGCTCTCCGCCCCTTAGAACCCGCCTCCACCGCCCGAATCGCCGGCCATGTTGGCGAAGCGTGAGTAGTGGCCCTGGAAGGCCACCACGATGTCCTTGGTGGGACCGTTACGGTGCTTGGCGATCAGGATGTCCGCTTCACCAGCACGCGGGGATTCCTTGTCATAGACGTCCTCGCGGTGCAGCAGGATGACCATGTCCGCGTCCTGCTCGATCGAGCCGGATTCACGGAGGTCGGACACCATGGGCCGCTTGTCCTGGCGTTGCTCGGAACCACGGTTCAGCTGCGACAGCGCAATGACGGGCACCTGGAGTTCCTTGGCAAGCAGCTTGAGCGCACGGGAGAACTCCGAGACTTCCTGCTGGCGGGACTCCACTTTCTTGCCCGAGCTCATGAGCTGCAGGTAGTCGAGGACAACCAGCTTCAGGTCGTGCTGCTGCTTGAGCCGCCGGCACTTGGCGCGGATCTCCATGAGGGACATGTTGGGGCTGTCGTCAATGAACAACGGGGCGTCGTTCATCCGGCCCATGGTGGTGGCGATCTTGGACCACTGCTCGTCCTTGATGGTTCCCTTGCGCAGATCCTGGAGGCTGATGGTGGCTTCGGCAGACAGGAGACGCATGGCGATCTCGTTCCGGCCCATTTCCAAGGAGAACATGACGGTGGCCATGTTGTTTTTGATTGCGGCGGAGCGGGCGAAGTCCAAAGCAAAAGTGGACTTACCAACGGCCGGACGTGCCGCGATAACGATCATCTGGCCGGGGTGGAGGCCGTGGGTGAGCTCGTCGAGCTCGTAGAAACCAGTGGGGACGCCCACCATGCCTTCGCCGCGGTGCCCGGACGCCTCGATCTCGTCCACCGTGGACTCCAAAACGTCCTTCAAAGCCACGTAGTCTTCAGCCGTACGCTTTTCGGCAACGGCGTAGACCTCGGCCTGGGCCTGGTTGACCAGGTCCTCAACCTCGCCGTCCTGGCCGTAGCCCATCTGCACGATCTTGGTGCCGGCGTTGACCAAGCGGCGCAGCACCGCGCGCTCCGCCACGATTTCGGCGTAGTACCCGGCGTTGGCGGCGGTGGGGACTGTCTGGATGAGCTCGTGCAGGTAGGCGGGACCACCGATCCGGTTGATTTCACCACGCTTGGTCAACTCATCCGAGACAGTGACGGCGTCGGCAGGCTCGCCGCGGCCGTAAAGGTCGATGATCGACTCATAGATGGTCTCATGTGCAGGACGGTAGAAGTCGTGCCCACGAACGATTTCCACCACATCGGCGATCGCATCCTTGGACAGCATCATGCCGCCAAGAACAGACTGCTCGGCAGCGATGTCCTGGGGAGGTTTGCGGCTCGCTTCGGAAGAGCGGGAGCCCTCGATTGAGTCCAAATGCGTTACTGACAAAGCCGTCCTCCATATGTGTACCGCTGTAGAGATGTGGGTCCCTCAGTGGTGCGTAAAGCGCAAGTGGACCTGGGATGGTTTTGCCCGAGCCTTGCGGACCAGCCGAGTGCTCCAGTTGTATCGGCAGGGGCCGACATTTTTGGCCCACAGCTATTTCCACAACTTATCCACAGAAGCATCCCCAAGCGGTTTTGCGCGCCGCTGCCTGGGGGCTGCCGGGAGGACCGATTCCATCCTGAAAGAGGTACCCCAGCCACGTTAGCGGTGCTCTGCGTGAGGACAAAGCCGGTTATCCAGCATGGTTGTGGATAACCTGTGGAATAAGCCCCGCACGTTGTGCACAGTCTGTGCGTTACCCTGTGGATAGAGAAATTCTTTTTGCGGTAAGTGGCTGCTGACCTGCGAAAACATTCATCACAAGCTGTGGAAGAAAGAAACTTTTAGTGGATAACCATCCACAGCCGCACAGCCCTAGCCCGCCCCCACAGGGTGCAATACGTCGAAAAACATACCTCAAATGTGATGCGCCTTACATGCCCCACCCCAATTTGACACTTTCCTCTCGGAAGCCTATGCCAGGTGCGGAATGTGCTGTGGATAACCAGCGATCTGGCATAAGCTCTAGGAATGGGGAATAACCTTGGCGACCTGCTGCTGACAGCCCTTCCTTTGGTAGTCCTGGTCGGTCTCCTCTGGGCCGTCTCGGCAGCCCTCAGACCCCGCGAGACAGGCATCTCCGACGCCGAGCGGTACCAATGCGAGCTGGCGGCCCGCTCGGCCGCGCACCAGGCGTCCCAAGTCCAGGCGGCACTAGCGTCGCGGGCGCGGATCGAAGCCTCCACAAAACCGAGCCAGAACCGGGCACAGACCACCCAGCACGGAGCGGGCAGCCCCGCCAACCGCAGCCAGGCTGCTGTCCTTCCCAACGGCCAGCTGAACCCGCAGTTGGCCTTTGAAATCCAAAACCTGGTCCGCAGCGGGCAAAAGATCCAAGCCATCAAGGTGCTGCGACAAGCGACCCACTCAGACCTCATGACCGCCAAGAACTACGTAGATCGGCTCTGACAAAACGCCATGGATTCGCTCCTTATCCCCCTCGTGATCCTCATCCTGGTCATCGTGGGCGTACTGCTCCTGATTCGCTCTTTCACCAAGCGTTCTGCCGAGAACAAGGCCAACACGACTGCCGCCAAGGCACCCAAGGATCCGGTACAGCTTGCGAGGGAGTCGGCAGCAAAGCTGAATGAAGAGCAGCACCGCCGCCTGTACTCACTGATCGCGCAAGGCCAGGGTATGGCCGCCATCAAGCTTTACCTGCAGGCCACGGGCGAAGGCCTCCGGGCATCGCGGGACGCCGTGGGCGCCCTGGCCGCGCACCCCCAGCCGTTCCGTCCGGAGGCACCCGCAAGGGACCTGCTGGCGGACGACGACGATGAACCCGAACGCTTTCCCTACAGGTACCGCGCAATCGTCAGCAAAGGCGATGTGACCCGCGAGGTCAGCAGCAACATGCTCAACGACGAAATCTACGGACGCATCCGCACACTGGCCAAGAGCGGCGATGTGGAAGGCGCAGCGTTGGCGCTCACCCGCCACTCGGACATCACCATCAAGCAGGCCCGGGAGTTCATTGAACTCCTGGACGATTAGAAGTCGAAGAGATCTCCCAGGAACCCTTCCTTTTTCTTGCGCTTCCTCCCGTACTGGTCGCGGTTGGATCCATATCGCCGGTCGTCATCGCGCCTGTCGTAGTCACGGCGTTCCCGATCGTCATACCGGGGCCGTGACTCAAAGGGGTTGTAGATGGGAGGGGGCGCGATGGGAGGTTGCGCTGGCGCTGCAGCCGACCGTGGCGGCAGCGCTCCGGTTTCACCGTTGACACGATCAATGATCTTGTCCAATTCGCCGCGATCCAGCCACACTCCACGGCAGGTGGGGCAGTAGTCGATCTCCACGCCGCTGCGTTCGCTCATCACCAGGTCAACAAAATCAACAGGACACTTCATGTCTGCCTCAACGACCCGGGAGCCCAAATGGTTCGCCCTAGTGACCCGCCGAAATGCCCGCGAGCAACTGCTCGAACGGCAACGACTCCAGAACCGGTGACTTATGCCCCGGCTGGGGGCCGCTCAGCAGTTGCACGAGCTCACCGGCGGCCCTGTCCACCCGCACCGAAAGGGGCGAACCGCCGTCGTCCGTTCCCCAGTCCTGGGGTCCGGCGAAGACGCCGGTGGCAGTCATCCTGGTGCGCAGGTAACTGAAGAGCGGGCGCATGGCATGGTCCAGGACCATCTGGTGACGGTCGGTACCACCGGTGGCACCCAGCAGCACAGCCTTGCCGTCCAAAGATTTGGGGTCCAGGACGTCAATGAACGACTTGAACAGACCGCTGTACGAGGCACTGAAGACCGGGCTGACGGCGATGATGCCGTCTGAGTTCTCGACGCCGGCAATCACCTCGGCAAGCCGCGGCGCGGCATAGCCGGTGACGAAGTTGTTGGCGATGTCCACCGCGAGGTCGCGCAGTTCGACGACGTCGATCCTCACCTCATAGCCAGCCGACCGCAACTGCCGCTCGGCTGAGGCGGCCAGCTGGTCGGCCAGGAGGCGGCTCGACGACGGCACGCCGAGCCCGGCGGAAAGGACGGTGATGCGGCGGGTTTCCATGGCATTCTCCTGTTGCTCGATCTATCCCCATCATACATGCATATGCATCTAAATATCTGAACAGGGCGGTGAGTGAATGTATTCCCGGCGCCTAGCCTCCGGCGAGTTGACCCATGGAGGTGACGGTCGCTGTCGAAATCTGCTCCTGGGCGGCCGTTCGATCGATGGAAGCCTCCCCATCGCCCGGCTGGGCACCGTAGCTGCCGAAGTAGGCATGATTGCCTCCCTGGACAGTGACGAAGGTGGTGTCGAGCGGAAGCAGTTCACGGGAAAGGTCAATCTTGGCCGGAGTGCTCAGGCCGTCCGCGGTCCCGGAGACCGACAAGACCGACAAACCCGCCCGGTCCCGCAACGAGTCCAGCGGATAGGAGGCGAAAAGGACAAGTCCTTTCACATCGGGGTTGTCCAAGGCGAAGGAACTTGCGCTCACCCCGCCCAGGGAATGGCCACCCACAGCCCACGAGTGAACTTCGGGGTGGGCAGACATGGCTGCTCGTGCCTGGCTGCCGTCGAGGAGGCTGAGCCCAAGGGGTTCCTTCAGGATGACCACCAGATAACCCGCGTTGGCTACGGGCCCAAGGACATCTTCGTACGCCTTCGCTTCGACGCGGGCTCCAGGGTAGAAGACCAGGCCTTTGCTGGGAGTGGAGTTCACTGGAGCCATGGCAATGTCCGTTGGAGACTCCACGATCGCAACGTTCCGTGCAGGCTGGGGACCAGCAGGTTGGTGCGCGAACGGGTTCAGCCAAGCGAGAGCCGCCACGGCTGACAACGCAAGCAATCGGCCCACCCATGCGCCAATGGACCGCAGCATGGAGCGCTTGGGCCGCGACCCCCGACCCCGCCACAGCAGGAACCCCCACAGGAGGCCTCCAGCGGCGGCAACCAGTAACAGCACCGGAAGCGCCGGGTGGCCGCGCAGGACGACCGGGTTGCCGAGCAGCATGGCGGCCGGAACCACGATCAGCGCCGAGGCGCAAACAATGGAGATCCATACGAGCAGCGGAGCACGGCTGGTCGACGCTTTAGTGACAGGCATGGTCCAATAATAGTTCCATCATGGAGATACTTTTTACCGCAGTGGTCAGTTCCGCGATACGTGAGTGGACAGGAAATCGAGCGTTCGCTGCTTGGCGTCACGTGCCTCAACGAAATTCAAGTGGAACTGGTACTCGTGCGGCAGCGCTGGTTGATGGTCCGCAGGCCAGAAGAGTTCAGTCACCGGAACGCCGGCGGCCTTCAGGCGGTTGCTGTAGGGAACGGATTGCAGCCACGTCAGGCCATCCCCGTTGCCTCCGCTGATGAACGTAGGCGGCAAGTCAGAGGTGACGAACTCAAGGGTGGACATGGTTCCGCCGGCATAGGTGGAGGACCAGTCCTTAGTGCCCGTGTAGGCCCACAGGGAGGTCTTGAACCCCCAGGCGACCAAGCCATTCAGATCAGCCATGGCGCGCAGGTCATAGACCCCGCAATGCAGGATAGTGGCGGCAAGATCTTCTTTGCGCAGCGCCGGCTCGATCCCCAGGAGGTTCGCGTAGGCCGGATTCACCGTCAACGTGGCCATCTGGCTGGCGAGTTGCGCCCCCGCGGAGTCACCCGCGAGGACGATCCTGCCTGGATCCACCCTCAGCTCGGCGGCGTGGGCCTTGATATAGGCCAAGGCATCGTTGAGCTCCCGGACAGCCGTGGGGTACGTCGCCTCGGGTGCGATCGTGTAGCCCACGCCGATGGTGGTGTAGCCCTCAGCAGCAAGGATCCGGAGGTACGGCTCCACGTTGGACTGAGCACCGGAAATCCAGGCGCCACCGTGAATCCACACGATGGCAGGGAGCGCTTCGGTAGTGCCCTGGGGGCTGAAGGTGTCGAACGAGAGTCCGGGCTTGTATTCCACCCCCGGGTTTGTCTGCAGCGGCGTATCCGGAACGTAGGGCAGCATTTCATCAACGGTGTCCTTGGCGCCGCGTTCAAAAACACTGCGAATCACCATCGCCGACGGCCACGGAGTAGCTGAGAGGGCAAGCAGCACAATGAGCACCACAACGATGGCGAGATCCAGCTTCCTCAGCCGCCACGGTCGCTTCCGCCTGCCCGAGCGCTCTACCTCACGCGAACCTGTGCGCCTAACCACGCCCGTATCAGTCTGAGCGGACTCCAAAGGCCCCATTTACACACTCCCCCGTCTGTGCACCTGCGGATAATGCTAGGACTGAACCGTGTTTTAGCGAAGGAAATGTCCACGGTTCCTTTGGCAGGCGGCGACAGTGACGCCACGAGCAGGGTCCCCCTCACCGCCGTCGAACGTCGCGCTGTGGGAGCCGGGACGGCGGGCAACGCGGCCACTGATCCACTATGGAGCCGCAGGTTTACTGGCTTTGCCATCCAACCACAGCGTGTCCGACTCGTCGCGGTGCACACCGTCGGTCCCCACGTGTTTGCTGTCGATCTGCGGGCCCTTCTTGATGACATGGACCAGGGCCATGCCGTGGCCCCGCCCAAGGTCGTAGTCCGCCTTCAGCCACTCAAGAATGGTTCCGGCCTTGACCGCGGGGTCGTTGAATCCTTTGCCTTCCGCAATCTCCACCAGTTGGCGCGGCGTGAGGCCGGTCTTGTCCTCGATCGCATCAAGATAAGCCTGGAACGACATGGGTTCGCCCTTCATCCGTGATTCGTTGTGCGTAGGCGTGACTCTACGGGATGGGTGGACAACGGGGAATGTTCCAGGCGTTCGCGCGGTCCTAGACTTTTGGAATGGTGAGCCGATCATGGCGGTACGTGGTTGCACTGGCGGCCGTCTGCTTCCTGCCGGCCTGTGAATCTGCCGGCCAGGCACCCGCCCCTTCTCCCGCCGGCTCGCACGGGGAAACGCCCATCTCCGTGGAGGTCAATCAGTCGCGGGACCAGTACGGCAAGCAAGCCATCCTCATCCAACTCACCAACAACACGGAAGCTAACCTCACTGTCAGTGACGCTGTGCTGCGTTCGAACCTGTTCCGGGGCGACATCACCTGGCGTCCGGAAGGCGGCGCCTTGGACTTGCCACCGAAGCAACCCAAGAGCCTCCCCGCCACCCTTCCGGCAGCATCCTGCTTGAGTGCATCCGACGCACCCATCACGGCCACCATCCACTACACGGACCCGGCGCGTGAACCAAAGACGACCAGCACGGACGCGAGTGACCCTTTCAACGTCCTCCCGCGGAACTCCGACGAACTCTGCCTGTCAGCGGAGGCGGCCGCGACAGCAACCATCGTCTTGGACCCCGGCCTGGAGGTGGCCCCGGACGGGGCTACCGCCGTCGTACGCCTTGTCATCACCCCGGTGGGCACGTCCGGCGGGACGGCACCAGGCCTCACCATCGAATCGATCGACGGGACCACGCTGCTGGCCGAAGTGCCGGGCGATCCTTGGCCCCGCAGTGTCACAGTCACTGCCAACACCGAGCCGGAGGTGGTGCCGTTGCGGATCAGGCCTGCGCGATGTGATCCGCACGCGGTCGCCGAGGACAAGGTGGGGACCCTGTTGCCCCTGAGGGTAACCGTTGGGGACAGGAAGGGCCTGCTGAAGGTGGCGGCCTCAACGGAGCTTCGGGGACGGATCTATGACTTCGTGAGCACAGCCTGCGGCACCGGCTGAGCTCAAGCGATGGTGGGCAAGGCTTCGTGGGCGCTCTCCACCGTGATAGTGGCTCCAGCTTCGACGTGCTTGACCTCGCCATCCATCTGGAACGGCAGCGGTTTGAGGGTGGTGAATTCGTAGCTGCTGACGCTCGGCTGGTCGCCCAGCCCCTGCGTCGTGGCGCGCAAAGCATTCAGGACCACTCGCCACTTAGGCATATGCGGGAAAAGAACCACCTCGAACTTGCCGTCGGCGGGAACGGCCTCTGCCTCGCTCAAAGTGGCATACTTGGCCATTTCGGGAATGTTGGCGAAAACCAGGCTGTCCACTTTGTGCTGCTTTCCATCGGGCAGCCGCATCTCGAAGGGTTCGAACTCGGAGAAGGTCTTGACCACGGACAGCATCTCGGTGAGAGCCCCCTTGCTGCCCTTTTCCAACTCCGTGGCCACCACGGGCGTGAGGCCGAATCCGATGTACGAGTGCGCGAATTCGGCCGGCCCGCCCTCTCCGGTATGAATCCGCAGCAGATCAATGTTCTTCACGTGGCCCTCGGCGATGGCTTCATCCAACGGCTTGGTCCCGACGGTGCGGCGATGGTCGTTCGCGTTGCCCGCAGCCATGACGGCGCACACTGCCTTGGGATTCTCTGCCTGCATCACCCCGTTGACTACCTCGTTGTAGCCACCATCGCCGCTAACGGACACCACCAGGACGTCCCCTCCGCCGGCTGCCGCCTCGCGGGCGAGTTCCACCGCGTGGCCGGCACGCTCGGTAGGGCGAAGAACGATGTTCGCCTCATACGGGAGCCGTTCCTTGAGCTTTCCCTGCAGTTCCTCCGCCAGATCCGGGGCGTTTCCCGTGCTGTTCGGGTTGAAAATGATGACGATCGATTCAAAGGTCCGTGCGGAATCCATAGTTCTCCTCTATGTGCATGCAACGGGGATCAATCCGTCAGTGCTGCGCGTCAATCACATGGCGTGGAGTGGGCGATGAAGGGATTACCTGCCCTCACCATTTAGTCCAGTTCCATGAGTGTTTCACGGCGGCGGACCACGGTGAAGCCAGGGCACGCGCCGAAATGCCAACGGCCTACTGGCGCGCCCTACAACAGCACTGTTCCCTCGATGCACGTGACCGACGCCCCGCCCACCCAGATCTCACCGTCCTGGGCTTTCACGTGGATGCGCCCTGCCCGGCCCAGGACCGTTCCCTGCGCGGCAACGTACTCCTGTGGCGCGCGGCCAGAGCCGATGAGCCACTGTGCCGCTCCGGCGTTGAAGCTGCCGGTCACTGGATCTTCCACCATGGCGTCACCAGGAACGAACGTGCGGACCTCAAAATCCGTTGACGAACCTTCCGCGTGCGGACCAATCACACCCACCTTCAGGTCACCCATGGCCGCAACGTCCGGTTCGAGGGCAAGCACCTGCTCCGCCGAATCGAGGAGCACGCCGATCCATTCCGGTCCATTGACCAGCCACGATGCATCCAGGATAGCCTCGTCGGGCACCTGGAGCGCCGCCGCCAACTGCCCACGGATTTCCGGCTCGACGGGACCGAAGCGCGTCAGCGGCGGCGCCGCGAAAGCCAGCCGTCCGCCGTCGTGCTTCACTTGGACCAGGCCCGCCCCACATTCCTGAACCACTACGCCCTGGGACTTGGGCACTCCCCCGGCCTGCAGCCACGTATGTGCCGAACCCAACGTCGGATGCCCGGCAAACGGGAACTCCTCGCTGGCCGTGAAGATGCGGACACGGTAATCGGCACGCGGATCCGTAGGCGGCAGCAGGAACGTCGTCTCGGACAGATTGGTCCAGTTCGCATAATGCTGCATGGTTTCGGTGCTGAGCCCCTCGGCATCAACCACGACGGCGAGCGGGTTGCCAAAATAGGGCCGGTCGGAGAAGACGTCCACTTGGTGGAACGGGCGGACTCGCAAGGATTCATTGGTCACCGGTGCAGGCTATCACTGGGTTCTGGCATGGCTTTCCGTCGTCTGGGAGACTACGCACATGGCAGAAAACAAGACCCAGCCAACGGATGTGCCGGTGGAAGATTTCCTTGCAGCCGTGGAGCACCCCACCCGTCGTGCGGATGGGCTGGAGTTGATGGACCTGATGGGTGAAATCACCGGCGAAGAGGCGTACATGTACGGCCCCACGATTGTTGGTTTCGGCAGCTACCACTACAAGTACGCCACAGGCAGGGAAGGCGACTCCCCCGCTGTCGCCTTCTCGCCCCGTAAGTCCAACCTGGTGTTCTACGGGCTCACGGAAGGTCCCGACGCCGATCGGCTGCTGCCTGAGCTGGGCAAGCACAAGACCAGCACGGCCTGCCTGTACATCAACAAGTTGGACGATGTGGACCGCGCTGTGCTGGCCGAGTTGATCCGCAGCGGCTACCACCACACCATGTCGGAGATCCACAACCCTGCATAAGGCAACGCGGGGTCAGTTACAGCCCTTTAGTCGCCGAACATGGGCCCTAAGTGACTCCGCGTTGCTCCTGGGGAAATGAAAACCCCCGCCACCGGAAATCCGGTAACGGGGGTCCTTCAGATGCAGTCAAAGACTACTTGCTTGCAACGACCTCGAGGTCGATGACAGCAGAAACATCCTCGTGCAGGCGGACGTTGGCCTGGTACGAACCCACGGACTTGATGTGGTTCGGCAGTTCAACGTTGCGCTTGTCGATGGCGCCGAGGCCAGCGGCCTCAACAGCAGCAGCGACATCAGCAGGCTTGACCGTGCCGAAGAGACGACCGGACTCGCCGGCCTTCACCTCGAGCTTGACCTTCTTGGAGGACAGAGCCTGGGCCTGTGCCTGTGCGGCTTCAACCGAAGCGTGGGCGCGGGCAGCACGTGCAGCCTTGATGGACTCAACCTGCTTCTCGCCACCGCGGGTCCAGGTCAGAGCGAAGCCGCGGGGCAGGAGGTAGTTACGTGCGTAACCGTTCTTGACCTCGACAACGTCGCCAGCAGCACCGAGACCGGTTACTTCGTGGGTCAGAATGAGCTTTGCCATGTTAGTTAATCCCTTCCCTTAGCCGCGGCCAGCGCCGGAGTAAGGCAGCAGAGCAACTTCGCGGGCGTTCTTGATTGCCTGGGCGATCTTGCGCTGTTCCTGAACGGTAACGCCAGTGACGCGACGAGCGCGGATCTTGCCGCGGTCGGAGATGAACTTGCGCAGCAATGCTACGTCCTTGTAGTCGATGACAGTGATGTCAGCGGCCTTCAAGGGGTTGGACTTTGGTTTGGGCTTACGGAGTTCAGCCTTAGCCATCGTGGAGCTCCTTTTCTATGGAGCCCGTGGATGTTGATCCACGGGATGGTGGTGTTTTTGTGTTTAGAAGGGAGGTTCGGAATCCGGGCCATTGCCCCAGCCGCCAGCGTTGCTGACACCGGGCGTTGCCCAAGGGTCGTCCTGCTGTGCGGGCTGGTTGTTGCCCCAGTTTCCACCGGAGTTGCCGCCCTGGTTTCCACCAGGAGCACCGCCTCCAAAGCCACCGGCGTTGCCGCCGCCGAAGCCACCCTGCTGGTTGCCGTTGCCGGCACCAAACCCGCCGCCGGAGCGCTGGGTGCGGTTGACTTTGGCGTTTGCGTAACGCAGGCTCGGGCCGATTTCATCGACTTCGAGCTCAATGACGGTGCGCTTCTCGCCTTCCTTGGTTTCGTAGGAACGGCTCTTCAAGCGGCCGGAAACAATGACCCGAGTACCCTTTGTGAGGGATTCGGCCACGTTTTCGGCAGCTTCGCGCCACACCGATGCGCGGAGGAACAGGGTTTCCCCGTCCTTCCACTCATTGGACTGGCGATCGAAGGTCCGGGGAGTAGAAGCGATGGTGAAGTTCGCTACTGCTGAGCCAGACGGGGTGAACCGCAGCTCGGGGTCATTGGTGAGATTACCGATGACCGTAATAGTGGTTTCGCCTGCCATCTACTGCCTCCTTGTTCGTTCCTGCGGGGTAAAGATTTGAAGGGGCTGATTACTCAGCAGCAACCTTCTGGTCTTCGGGGCGGATGATCTTGGTACGCATGATCGTCTCGTTGAGAGACAGCTGGCGGTCAAGTTCCTTGGCGGTAGCCGGCTCAGCGGTGAAGTTCACCACGGCGTAGATACCTTCGGACTTCTTCTTGATGTCGTATGCCAGACGGCGACGGCCCCAGATGTCAACCTTTTCGATGGTTCCACCATCGGTAGTGATGACGTTCAGGAACTTCTGAAGCGACGGCTCTACGGTACGCTCTTCGACCTCGGGGTCGATGATTACCATCAATTCGTAAGGACGCATATGTGAACCCACCTCCTTTGGGCTAAGCGGTTACGGTATTTCCGTAACAGGAGGTTCATTTGCGATGCTGTGCATCGCTCCCCCGCCGAAGTTTCGGAAGGAGGGCGCAGCACAGACTTCAATATCTTAGTGCATCTCCTGCACTCAAAGCTATTCGGCCGAATACCGCACCGAAACCAGCCATCGCTCGTATGTGGATAACGTCCAGCTGCAGCGAATACTTGGACCATGACCATCCTCAAGTCGACGATTCTCTTCATCCTCGCGGCAGTCGCCGAGATTGGAGGCGCCTGGCTGATCTGGCAGGCCGTCCGGGAGGGCAGGGCGTGGTGGTGGGCTGGACTCGGCGTCGTGGCGCTGGGCATCTACGGATTCTTCGCAGCGTTCCAACCCGATGCGCACTTCGGGCGGGTGCTCGCCGCCTACGGGGGAGTCTTCATTGCCGGCTCACTGGCGTGGGGGATGCTCATGGACGGCTTCAGGCCGGATCGCTGGGACGTCATTGGCGCCGCTATCTGCATT
Source organism: Paenarthrobacter sp. NPDC090520 (assembly GCF_044769205.1). Taxonomy (NCBI): domain Bacteria; kingdom Bacillati; phylum Actinomycetota; class Actinomycetes; order Micrococcales; family Micrococcaceae; genus Paenarthrobacter; species Paenarthrobacter sp. NPDC090520. The sequence goes on along the minus strand of NZ_JBIVXM010000007.1, from coordinate 195,353 downwards.
GTCGGCGTCGGGGTCATCATGTTCGTCCCGCGCACCGGCGGGTGAACCCGCGCAACCAGACGAAAAAACCCCTGGAAGATCATCGACCTTCCAGGGGTTTCCTGTGTGCGCGGAGGGGGACTTGAACCCCCACCCCCTTTCGAGGACTAGCACCTCAAGCTAGCGCGTCTGCCATTCCGCCACCCGCGCAGGGTGATTCGGAGAGCCGGTTTCCTTTTTCTCCGTAACAGCGTCAAAGACACTAACACGAACTTGGCCATTCTGTGGATTCTGACGAGGAAACCGACGGCTAAGGTGGGTCCATGGATGCACTGACCTCGCTTGCCCTCACTGCCGTGTTCGGCGCGATCTTCCTCTACCTCTTGTATTTCGTGGTCCGCTCCGGCGTCAGGGATGGCATTCTCCAAGCCGACGAGCGGCGGGCCGCCAGGGATCACCAGGGCAGCCAGCGCTAGGGTGGACCGCATGAACGCCCCGAGGGTCAGGCGCAGCCGGCTGCGCTTTGTGGTGATGGTCATTGCCGGCGCAATCGCCACGGCTGTCACGGGTTCCACCGGCAACTGGGTGGACGCTCCTGCCGTGGCCTGGGCTGTGGCTGCGTTCATCTACGTGGCCTGGGTGTGGCTGGTGATTGCGCGCCTGGACCCGGAGGGGACCCAACGGCACGCGACATCCGAAGACCCTTCCCGCGGCGTCACGGACCTGCTGATTCTCATCGCCAACCTGGGGAGCCTCGCCGCCGTTGCGGCTGTCATCGTCAATTCACACGCGGACGATACCGCCGCCAGGCTGAATTCCGCCGCGCTGGCGATGGTCTGCGTGGCGCTTTCCTGGATGCTGGTTCAGACGCTCTTCACGCTTCGCTACGCCGAGCTGTATTACAGCCCCGGGGCAGAGGCCGGTGGTGCCGTTGGGGGCATCAGTTTCAACCAGGATCGGCCGCCCCAGTACACCGATTTCGCTTACCTGGCCACGAGCCTGGGCATGACCTACCAGGTTTCGGACACCAATCTTGAAAACCACAGGATCCGGGCCGAGGCGTTGAAGCACAGCCTGCTTTCCTACCTGTTCGGAACCGTCGTCCTGGCCGTGACCATCAATCTGGTGATCGGTCTGGCCCAGTAGCGGTGACAGCGGCCTAGGCCTCCGCGGCATCCGACGGCTCCAGACCGGTCGCGTACCTTCCGGTAGCCGCTCCGAAGGCGGCTTAAACGCGAACGGGACAGCCGCCGTCGTACGTTGACGGCAGCTGCCCCGCAGCGAACAGGCGCTTACGACGCCGGTCGGGAACCTACTTCGGAAAGCGTCCGGCGATTTGGTATTTATTCGTCGGGCCTATCGTGCTTGACGTTGCGCGTGCCGCATGTGCTCTACACGTGCAAGTTGCCCGAGCTGGTTCACGAAACCCGGAAATTGCTCTTCAAGCTCCTCGCTCCGCAGACCGGTCCACCGCGTGGTTCCTTCTTTGCGGGATGAGGTGACACCGGCCTCCCGCAGAGTCTTTAGGTGGTGGCTCATCGTCGGAAGCGGGATATCAACCTCCTCAGCCAACCAGGAGCATGTCCGCTCAGGACCATCCTTGAGGAGCTCAATCACGCGAAGCCTGACTGGATCCGCTACCGCGCGAAGCATGCTGACGACGCTAATACCGCTCAGGTCCGGGTGATGGAGCTGGGGGGCCATGATTCACTCTTCCATGAAGGGCTTTTATACCGCTATTTTCATAATTATGGAAGATTGATTCTAGCATGCCACGTATTGGGTGCGGTTACCTTTCAGATCGTCCGCTACCCGGGCGCGTGACTGACAGTTTGAGCCCTCGAACCGCGTCTCCAGATCGCCTGGAAAATAGGTTGTTGACCAGCAGCGCGGCGATGACGAGGCCGGCACCAAGTAGGGCAGTCACGCTCGGCTGATATCCGCGGATCATGGCTATTGCGAAGGTAACCACCGGGACGAGGTTCATAAACAGGGTGCCGTTCAACGGACCCAGGAGACCAATGCCCTTGTTCCATGACAAGACCGCTACAACGGCAGCGAAGATGATGAGGTAGGCCAGATGCAACCAACCTCCCAGCACGGCCTCCAGTTCAGGTTGAGCAACGTAACCTACTCCCGTAGCGATAAGGACCGCTGCGAAGATGCTGACACAGCCCATCACAGTCGTAAGGGTGGTGTATCGCAGGGCGGACCACCCCGGGAAGCCAGCAGCGCCCCGGGTGTACGTGACCCAACAGATCGCTCCGAGTAAGGCAAGCAATTCACCAAGGCCCAACTGGCCCGTGAAGAGACGACCGTAGTCGCCATCGCTTATGACCAAAGAGACCCCGGCGAAGGCCACCAAAATGGACGCAACCGTGTATCCGGCAGGCAGCTTCCTGGTGGCGATCGCCCCGACGACTGCCCCGATAGCGGGCATCATGGCCATGATGAGGCTGACGTTTGGCGCGCTGGTATATCGGAGGGCCGTAAACGCGAGCAGGCCAAATCCGGCGAATCCGGCAGTTCCCAATACGAACAGCCTGCCCACCCGCCCATCGAAACTCAGTGCCCGAAGACCTTCGGCCCGCCAGAGCATCACTGCGAGTAGAGCAGCAGCGGTGACATACCGGATCAAAGTCATGTGGAATGCGTTAACCGTCGGGGCGAGGTCGTTGGCGATAGGGAACATGCCTCCCCAAATCAAAGGAGGGACCAGGCAGAGGACCAGGCCGCGGGTGGCGGTGGATGAGTGCATTCGGGAAAGCCTTTCTTTCAGGGCTGTAGCGCTAGGCGGTGATGCTGGAGAGCGAGTTGTGGGCCAATGTCCGAGTGGAGTCGAACTTCCCAGTCGAATTGAATCGGAGGCGTTCTACGACGTCGGTCTTGACCGGCATAACGACCCCGCGTAGCCGGGCGCACTGCAATGCCATGTACTGCAGCAGCACTGGGTCGGCGCTGACTCCTGAATCACTAGCCAGAACGATGTTTAGGACGTAGCAGGATGCTGAAACCTGGACCGCCGCCGCAGTGACCCCCGGCAGGAGCCGCAGATCGTCCTCAAGCCCGATGAGATCGCCGCACGCTGCGGCATCGATTTCCAGGCCTGCACGTCCGAGCAGCTCCAATGATCCATTGGGATTGATTCGGCCAACGTCGGAGGTCAGGATGAATTCCTGCCCTCCTAAGTCAATGGTCGGAATAGGCCCTGTTCCGTAGTCACTGGCGTTCATGTAGCTGTGGACAGCCACGCGGCCCGCAGTCCCGACAGGCTGTGGACGACCATGGCCGTCCGTAATGACAATGGTGGTGCCGTCGACCGGGCGCCCGGATGTACGGGGATTCGCAAGGAGATCCATTGGATCCGCAAGGGTATTCAAGCCGGTTTCTGTGGTTCCGTAGTAGGAATGCAGAACAGGCCCCAGCGTCTGATGAACCCTCCCGAGCAGTGTGGCCGAGAGGTGTCTGCCACCCGTGAGAAGGAAGCGCAGGTTGGTTCTAAACTGCCCGCTGTGATCCACTCTCTGCAGTTCAGCAACGACCTCTTCCAGAACAGGTGGAACCAGCAGTGTTGCCGTGATGGAGCTGCCCTTGAGGCTATCGGCCAACGAAATGGGATCGGTGTCTCCAATAACAACCGAGGCTCCCGCCGTCATGAGGGTGCGGGTCCAACCGTGCCCCGACGCATGGGCGAGTGGAAGACCAAGCAGGAAAACGTCTGCCGGACTAAAACCGTATCGGCGGATGAGCATCTGACTTCGGCGCGCTTCGCTTGGTGACGTCCGAATCACCGTCTTGGGCATGCCCGTCGTTCCAGATGTGAAACCCAAGGCGCGGAATGGCCGGCTACGGAAAGCGATCGTTCCTTGTTGTCGGATGCTAGCCAAAGCCACAGCGTCGCGCTGGCATCCATCGGACGAGAGAAGGAGAGCGCCCTCTGCTGATGCTGTCGCGACAATGGCAGGGTTAAGGGCTTCGCGCTGATGAGCGCGGACGGTGTCAGGTTTGGAGGGGTCCAAGGCTACCCACGGCGTACCAAGCGTCGTCAGCGCGCTGGCGAGGATGAACACTTCGGGTGTCGCCTCTGCTTCGATGGCAACGACGTCGCTGTCCTTGGGGAGATTGGCGTCGAGCCACCCCAGAACTCTATGGACATGATGCAGATACTCAGCCCAGGCCAGTTCGTTGCCCCGATGTCGAATAGCCACGTCATGGGGGCTGGCTGATGCCCGGCGGCGAATAATGTCGACGTTTATCACGGCTACTACCTCGATTCAGGCGGGTTGGACGATGTGGAAAACCCGTGCGCCGCTGGCTTCTTCTCGCAGGACAGCTTGCTGTTTGCGCTCACACCACGTGTCACCCGGGACTGCAATAGGAATGCCGGGCGGATAAGGGACGACGTATCGGTCCACAGTTGATCCGAGGCCAAGGGACGGACCGGCAGGTGTGGACGAGGCCGCTCGCCAGGCCAAACCATGCAGAGCGTGAACCAGGTCATCAGCGTCCTGTGCGCTGACGCCGATGTGAAAGTTGAACTGGAGTCCTGCCGGGCTACAACGCGAAACATAGATGCCGTAATCGCCATAGAGCCGACTCCCCGCTTCGACACCGCCGCCGATTGTCCGCGGGTCTATCGTCAGCTTCATTGGATCCTGGACCACACCATCAATGCCTTCAAATGGAGCACGGTCGGCAACCAAGGGGGCTGTCAGAGGATTGGCAGCCAGCCGCTGAGAGACTTCAAGGCGCAGACCAATAGCTTGCTCGATCAACTCGTCCCCGAAAACTTGCGCGTGGTGGCGTGCCAAGTCGAGGGACCCGAGAATAGTCCAAGACGGCGATGTTGTGTGCGTGCTGAAGATGGCGGCTTGGAGGGCCTCACGCGTGGCCTCGCCACCACTCGCCAACAGGATGAATGAGCCCTGCCTCATGGCACACATCGATTTGTGCGCGGATGCCGTCACGACGATGGGCGGCAGGCTGACATCTGCAGACCGAAGCTCGCCCACAGCGCTCATGGCTGTGTATGGGCGAAGCCGTCCCGAGAACGAATGGACCGCTCCCCACGCGGAGTCGATGAGCAGGGCCGTGGAGGGCGACGCCTCTATGAGTCGGGGAAGCACTTCCCGCATATCCAAGATGTAGCCGTCATAGGAGGTGGCCGTTATTACAGCCACCACATAAGGGTCACCCGAGTGTGCAGCAGCAGAGAGCCTACCCGCCATACTGTCGACGTCAGTGAGGGCACTGCCCCTCACATCGAGTGGCGGAACGGTCGTCATCGGCAGCCGCGCCGCCGTCGCCGTAAACATCACTGACTGGTGACACGCGCCGTCAATGAGCACCCTTCCCCCAGCACGAACAAGTGCCATAAGTGCGGCGCGGTTGGAGACCGTGGTCCCGCACGTACCAAAGAAGACCTCTTCGACTCCAAACGCAGACGCAGCCGCTGCTTGTGCCGCAGCGAGCGGTCCGTCCGGCGCAAAGAATGAATCCAGCGCCCTCCCGGAGAAGCTTAGATCGGCGGTCGGAAGCGCACCCCCAAAGAGTTCTTCAAAGCCCCGCCTGGCCACAGCAGGCATGTCCCGCGCCGCGCCCAGAAGCGGCAGCGCGTGGAAAGACCGCACGCCCCGCCCAGCTGCTATGTCCCCAAGCTTGGCCGCCAGCGGTGCAGAACTTGAACTGCTTTGTTCGTCCTTGATTGTCCGGTGCATAGTGAAATCCCCAGTTTCGTAATGCCAAAATTTTGAAATTTTACAAACATGAAAGTATGTTAAGTGGGAGTGCAGTGTCAATAGGACAAAGAGTGCAGCTAGCACAGTCGTCCCGGGCCTGGAGAGTCGCAACACCCGGATCGCACCCGGGATCCATTCGGGATCCACCCCTCGAGGACCCCCAAACTCTCCACCAATGAGCTACCCGAAAGGATTCGAAAATGCCCACCATCGCAGGTACCAACCCGTACACAGGTATACGACTGGAGCCGATAGCGACAGAGAGCAGCGACGTCGATGTCGATCGCATCGCGCGTGGTTCGCGTTCAACATTCGGTTACTTACGGAAACTCGGCCGGGAAGGACGTGCGAGGTTGCTGGAGTCAATCGCGGACGCTGTAGACATTGGGGCTGAGGGACTCATCAAAGCTGCCGATGAAGAAACCGGCATAGGGACAACACGTCTTGCAGCTGAACTCAACCGCTCCACCTACCAGATGCGGTTCTTTGCAGAGGTCCTGCGTGAGGGCAGCTACCTGGAGGCGACCATCGACACAGCCGGGCAGAGTCCCATGGGGCCTAGACCGGACCTCCGAAGGATTCTGCAGCCCATCGGACCTGTAGCCGTGTTCGGCTCCAGCAATTTCCCCTTCGCCTTTTCCATTTTGGGCGGTGACACAGCATCAGCCCTCGCCGCTGGCTGTCCAGTTGTCCTCAAAGCCCACAGCTCACATCCAAAGACTTCCGAACTCTCACACGATGTCATGGTGGCTGCGGCGAGGAACTTCGGGGCACCAGACGGAACCATCGGGATCGTCTTTGGTCAAGATGCCGGCAGCGCCCTTGTCAGACACCCACTGATTCAAGCGGTGGGTTTTACCGGCTCTCTGAGCGGCGGCACTGCTCTCCTGAACGTCATCAACAGCCGACCCCAGCCGATACCTTTCTACGGCGAGCTCAGCAGTCTGAACCCATTGATTGTTACGCCAAACGCGGCAATGGAGCGAGGGGCAGAAATTGGCGCCCGGCTCGCGGCCTCCATCACAACATCGGCCGGTCAGCTTTGCACCAAGCCCGGAGTAGCCTTTGTTTCGGAAGGACCGGATGGAGACGCCTTGGTGAGAGCCCTGGCGGAGGAACTCTCGGCTATTACCGTTGCCCCACTACTGAATCAGCGCATCTTCGAAGAGTACGGCTCCATCACCAGCGCCTTGGATGACCTCGACGGTGTCCAACGGATCACTCCCAGGGTCGCTCAGGCCGAGAAGGGCTTCCACGTCAGTCCCGCTGTGTTCAGCATCAAGGCGTCGAAACTGGGACCGGAAGTAGTTCGCGAATGCTTCGGCCCCTCAGCACTCATTGTCCGGTACAGCACCCTCCCTGAACTGGAGAGCGCGCTCACCACCATGCTCGGCTCGCTAACCGTAACGATCCATTTCGGCACGGGGGACGAGAACCTAACGGCACGATTGACCGAGCTTTCCGTGCCGTTTGCAGGTCGCATTCTCTACAACGACTACCCCACCGGCGTGAACGTCAGCTGGGCACAGACTCACGGCGGCCCGTGGCCGTCTACAAACACACTCCACACTTCGGTGGGGTCGACTGCAGTCCGTCGATTCCTTCGGCCAGTAACGTTTCAAGACGCACCCGCCTCACTGCTTCCCGCTGAACTCCAGGACGGGCCCAACACGATTCCGCGGCGCATGAACGGCCGGTTGACACTGCCCGATGGGCCAACGTCACGATAGAACTCTGCGGCCCGACTCGTACTACGCCCGATACCCCCCTAAGGTGAGCCCCTTCCGTCAGCGGCTTAAACGCAAACGGGGCAGCCGCCGTCGTACGTTGACGGCAGCTGCCCCGCAGCGAACAGAAGCTTACGACGCCGGTCCGGAACTTACTTCCGCGGGCTTGGCTTCCGCTGCGGCCGGGTGGGCCGGGGGGCCGGCCTTCCGGTAACGCAACACGCCGATGCCGACCACCACGACGGCCAGGGCAAGCGAGAGGAACAGCGACTGGCGGGTAGATTCGAGGATCACCATGCCCACAATGAGCGCCACGATGCTGGCGATCGCAATCCACGTAAGGTACGGGAAGAACCACATCTTGAGTTCGAGGCTCTTTGCGGCGTCACCCATACGCCGGCGAAGGATGAGCTGGGATGTGGCGATGACCAGCCAGACGAACAGGGCGATCGCGCCGGAGGTGTTCACCAGGAACAGGAACACGGTGTCCGGAGCCAGGTAGTTCAGGCCAACGGTAATGAAACCCACCACGGTGGAAGCGAGGACGGCGGCTGCCGGGACACCGCGCTTGTAGATCTTGGTCCAGGACTTGGGCGCATCTCCACGCTGCGAAAGGGAGAACAGCATGCGGCTCGCCGTGTAGAGGCCCGAGTTCAGGCAGGACAACACCGAGGTCAGGACCACGATGTCCATGATGGTACCCGCGCCGGGGATGCCGTACAGCTCAATGACTGCGACATACGGGCTCTTGGCCACGGAGGCACTGTTCCAGGGCAGGAGGGTAACCACGATCGCAATGGAACCGATGTAGAAGATGAGGATCCGCCATACCGTGGACTTCACGGCTTTCTTCACCGCGTCCACTGGATTGGCTGATTCGCCGGCAGCAATGGTCGCGATTTCGGCGCCGAAGAAGGAGAAAACCACCACCAGGATTCCGGCCAGCACGGCGCCGGGACCGTTCGGCATGAAGCCGCCCTGGTCCAGCAGGTTCGCCACGCCCGGGGCGGAAACACCCGGGAACAGGCCGAGGATCGCGGCGATGCCGGCGAGGAGGAAGATCACGATTGCTGCCACCTTGATGGAAGCGAACCAGAATTCGAACTCACCGTAAGACTTCACCGAACCGAGGTTGGTCAACGTCAGCAGGACCATCAGGACAAGGGCCCAAACCCACTGGTCGACACCTGGAACCCAGCGATGCATGATGGCCGCACCGGCGGTCGCCTCGATGCCGAGGACGATGATCCAGAACCAGGCATACAGCCAGCCGATGCTGAAGCCGGCCCAGCGGCCCAGGGCCTTGTCCGCATAGGTGGAGAAGGAGCCGGTCTCGGGATTGGCGGCAGCCATTTCGCCGAGCATGCGCATCACGAGAATGACCACAAGGCCCGCGGCCAGATACGCCACGAGGATACCCGGACCTGCCTGCTGGATCGCCGCTCCGGAGCCCACAAAGAGACCTGCACCGATGACGCCGGCAATGGCGATCATGGACAGGTGGCGGGGCTTCAGTGACTTGGAAAGTTGTTGGTCAGCGTGCATGGATGAGCGCCGTCCTTAGTGTTCTGGGAAAGGCCCTCGACTGATGTGCACTGGGCCACTTGGCTTTCCACACTAGCCAGCGAGGTTCCGGCCTAAGCTGTGCGAACGTACATTTTGATGTTGAGCGAAACAGGAGGATGCACAAAATGTATAGCTTGAGGCATCATTTGTTTCGCTGCAAGCACTATCGAAACGAGCCTGAAACGACTCCTTGACGCTTTAGCCTGTGGGTCCGGTCACACCGCGCTTGCGAAGAACCTCTCAACAACCGTCGCCAGCAAGTGCGGGTCCTCCACGCCACACAACTCCCTGGCGGAGTGCATGGACAGCAGCGGAACGCCCACATCAACGGTCCGGATGCCCAGCCGCGTCGCAGTGAGCGGACCGATGGTTGAGCCGCACGGAATGTCGTTGTTGGAAACGAACTCCTGGTAGCGCACGCCCGACTCCTCGCAGAGGCGTGCCCAGAAGGCGGCGCCCGTGGCATCCGTGGCATAGCGCTGGTTGGCGTTGATCTTCAGCAGCGGGCCACCGTTCAGCAGTGGCCGGTTGGTGGGATCATGGCGCTCCGCGTAGTTCGGGTGGACGGCGTGGCCCGCATCCGCAGAAACACAGAACGACGCCGAGAGGGCCTGCCGCCGCTGGCTCACCGAAGCGCCGAAACCATCGGAAATCCGGGTCAGGATGTCCTCCAGGAACGGGCCACACGCGCCGGACCGGGAGTTGGAGCCGATCTCCTCATGGTCAAAGGCAGCCAGGACGGCGATCGGTCCATTGGCTGGCGCGGCGGCGGAGTGGGCGAGCAGCGCCACCAACCCGGCGTGGGTTGAGGAAAGGTTATCCAATCGGCCCGACGCGAAGAACTCACCGTTGGCCCCGAAAACTGCCGGCGCCTGCGTGTCTGCCACCACGACGTCGTAACCGCCGATTTCCGCAGCATCCACAGCTGCCCCCTCGACGCGCGAGGCGAGCAGGCCCAACAAGTCCTCCCCGGCGGGATCGCCGAGACCGAAAATGGGGTTCATGTGCTGCTGCTTGGACAGCGTCAGGCCTTCGTTCACGGCCCTGTCCAAGTGGATGGCCAGTTGCGGGAAACGCAGGAGCGGACCGGTGGCAGTGAGGTGCTGGGTGCCGTCACGCATCACCAAACGGCCTGCAAGCTGCAGTTCCCGGTCCAGCCACGAGTTGAGCAGCGGGCCGCCATAGACCTCAACACCCGCCTGCAGCCACCCGAACTTCCCGGTGGTGGGTTTGGGCTTGAGCTTGAACGACGGCGAATCAGTGTGCGCCCCGAGGATGTTGAAGCCGCTGGTTGCACCGGCGTTGGCCGGCGTGACCCAGGCAACCAGGGCACCGTCACGGATCACGTAGTAGTTGCCCGGGCCGCCCTCCCACGGTTGAAGCTCATCAAGCCCGGTGAAACCCGCAGCATCCAAGCGTCGGGCCGCCTCGTGCACTGCGTGGAAACTCGACGGCGACGCCGAAACAAAAGAGCCGAGGTCCTGGATGTGGTCTGCTGCGGAGGCGTTCGAAGGCATGACCCCGAGTCTAGTCCCGCTGCGCCGACGCGCCGGGCTACACCGTGACGTTCAGTGCAGCCGTGTAGCCACCGGCCACTGAGCCGGACATAGTCGCGAGTTGGTATATGCCGCCGTCGTCACCAAAGACATTGTCCGAAGTCAGCGTCGTGTTGGGGAAGTTCTTGGCGCTGCTCTCGTATCCGCTCGACGCATAGACCTCATTGCAGGCCGCCTCCGTCAGGGCGATCTGGGACACGGCCAGGACTTGGCCCGCGGAGCTGGTGTTGGTCAGCGACTCAAATACTTCAAAGTGAATATGTGGCCACCGGCCGTTGTAGGCCCCTGGATAGATGGTGATGAACGTAAGCTGCCCGTTGGCGTCGGTCTCCTGCACTCCGCGGAGGTAGTTCTCGTTTTCCAGGCCACTGTCGTAGAGGGAGTACTTCCCGTTCCGGTCGCAGTGCCAGGCGTACACAGCCGCGCCGGCCAACGGGGAGCAGCCGTTCGCGTTGTCCAGGAGGGTCAGGGTTACCGTCAGCGGTACCCCCTCGGCCTTGGTGGTGGAGGTGCCGAAGCTGGACGTGATGTCCTTGCGCACCACTCCCGAGGCCTCCAGCACATTGGGACCGTTGGAGCCATCGCCCGGGTACGGACCCACCGTCTCCTGGGGAATCTCCACGCCACATTCTGCGAAGGCCCTGGTTACCGTGCTCGTTGCGGAAGGCGAGGCGGTCGCGGTTTCAGCCGATGTCGCAGTCGCCGCCGCACTGGCAGAGGACGACGGCGTGGCGCTGCTGCCTCCCGTACCCGGCGTACAGGCTGCCAAGGCTGCTGCCGTTCCCGCACCGAAGAGGACACCCAGCGTCCGTCTGCGATTCAGGATCGTTGACAGGTCGAATTCAAGTCCGCGATCGTGGTTGGGATGCGGCTGGTCTTCCTCCGGGGAAGCTTGCGTGAGGCGCTGGAGTGAAGTCATGCCTCCATCAAACGCGGGCAGCCTATGGCTTGTACATGGTGAAGCTGTGCCGGGGCTGTGGGTCAGTAATCCGGGTTGCTCGGGACCACCAGGCCCGTCTCATAGGCGTAAACCACCACTTGCACGCGGTCCCGCAGCTGGAGCTTGCTGAGGATCCGCCGGACGTGGGTCTTCACCGTGGCCTCGGACAGGAAGAACTTGTGCGCAATCTCGGCGTTGGACAGGCCCTCGGCGATGGTGGTGAGGATTTCGGTTTCACGCGGCGTGAGCTCGTCCAGGAGCGGATCCCGGTGCGGGGCTGGAGCCAGTCCCGGCGCATGCCCGCCACGGACATAAGTTTCGAGCAGCCGTTGCGTGACCCGCGGCGCCACAACAGCATCCCCGCTGGCTACCAGGCGCACTGCATGCACCAATTCGGCGGGCGCCACATCCTTGAGCAGGAACGCCGAGGCGCCGGCCTGCAAACCCGAGAACGCGTACTCGTCGAGGTCGAAGGTGGTCAGGATGATCACCCGGGAATCCGAGCCTGCGTCCGAAATCCGCCTGGTGGCCTCAATACCGTCCATGGCGGGCATGCGGACATCCATGAGCACCACGTCAGGGTGCAGCTCCGCGACCAACCGCACGGCCTCCGCCCCATCCGAAGCTTCGCCCACCACGGTGAAATCGTCCTCACCCTCCAGGATGAGTCGGAACCCCATCCGAAGCAGTGGCTGATCGTCCACCAACAGGACCTTGATCATGCTGTCCCCAGTCATTCTTCCCCCTTATCGCCGTTCCAGCGCAGCTGGGCGTGTACTGCCCAGCCGCCGCGTTTTCCAGGACCGGCAGTCACGATTCCAGCATAAATTCCCGCACGCTCACTCATCCCTGCGATGCCTTGGCCTGATCCGATGCTGCTCGCCAGGTCCCCGCCACCCTCCCGGGTTCCACGGCCGTCGTCGAGCACGTCAATGGTGACCAAATCGCCGTCGCGGGTTATCTGCACGTCCACCCGGCTCAGCGACCGGCCGTAGCGAAGGACGTTGGTCAGCGATTCCTGGACGATCCTGTACACCGTCAATTCGAACGCGGGGTCGGCGGGCAGCGCCGGGCCCGTATGGGCGTAGTGCAGGGGCAGGCCGGCGGTGCGGAACCCGTCCAAGAGTTTCCCCAGGTTATGGCCCGACTCCAAGGGTGCCAAAGGTGCGGGCCGCCCGGAATCGTCACGGAGAACGCCCAAGACACGCCGCATGTCGGCCAGGGCGGCCCTGCCGGTCCTGGACAGCTCGTTCAGCACGTCGCCTGCGCGTTCCGGATCCTTCTTGACCACCACAGCAGCCCCATCGGAAAGGCTGATCATCACCGTCAGCGAATGCGCCACAACATCGTGCATCTCGCGGGCAATCCTGTTGCGCTCCGTGACCTTGCCCAGCTGCGTTGTCCGCGCCACCCACGCAGCAATTTCCGCCTCGTGTTCACGCCGCTGCCGCACCGAAATACCGATTCCAGTAGCCAGGAGGTTGGACAACATGATGGTGACGGCCGTGGCGATGTTGTTGATGAGATGGAAATTCTCCGGCACGTCCTGAAGCGTGTCCAGATTGGTGGGACTGGTCCACATGAACAGGTACAGGAGGCTCAACGGCAGGCTCGCCGCCACGAAAACCAGCAGCGCGAGAGGCCGCTTCTTCGCGGTCGCCACCGCATAGAGGGCGAACCACAAACCAGCAGAAACGTTAGAGCCCCACGGGTTGAGGATGGTGGCCGCCACTTCGAAAAGCACGACGGCGGTAACCACCTGGAGCGGATAGCGTCGCCTGAAAGCCAGGACAGTCGCAATCAGCAGCAACAGCGACATCGCCAGCCACTTGCCCTCGCTGCCGGACGCAATGATGGTGGGCAGGGCAAGGATCACGTAGCAAAGGACCACCACGGCGTCCATGGCCCGCGGACGCTCGTAGAAGTACCGCCGGACACGGCCGCGCCGCCGTTGGGCGATTTCGGCGAAGGACGCGTCGGCCGCTGTGGCCAACGCGTCCCTCGCCTGTGGAGCTTCAGTCATGGATCGAGCCTAGACCGCCTAGACGTCCCGCTTCTTGATGGCGAACACGGCGGGGATGAGGAAGAGCAGGATGTAGCCGAGGAAAACCAGCCCGCCCTGCCACGGATCCAGTACGCCGTCCGTGTGCCCGATCGCCAGGAAGCGACCGCCTGCCTCGCTGGGGATGTACTGGGGGACGTACTTCCAGAAGTCGCCGGGAACAAGGCTCAGGAACCCGGAAGCAATGGAAAGGACAAAGAAGAGGGCGACCAGCACGGTAACGCCGCCTGCGGAGTTGCGGAGCAGCGTACCCAGTGAGAGACCAATGAGGGCCACGCCTGCAACGTAGAGGCCACCGGTGAAGATGCTGTACATGACGCCGTCGGTGGACCAGTCGAGCTTGATGTCGAGGCCCTGGAACACCGGCATGGCGATCAGGAAGGTGAGGACTGCGGCGATGGTGGTGATCACGTAGGAAATGACAACCAGGAGCAAAGCCTTGGCCGCAAAAGCCGGAATGCGCTTCGGAACAGCGTTCATGGTGGACCGGATCATCCCCGTGGCGTACTCCGAGGAGATGAAGAGCACGGCCAGTGCACCGAGGACCAGGGTGCCGATTTGGATTCCGGCGTTCGGCAGGTTGTAGAGGTCGAACCCGGAGCCCGCCGGGAACTGCTGCGTGATCATCTCGGCAGTCACCGGCTGGCCGGCGTTCTTCGCTTCCTTGATCATCTGGTCGATAAACGTGAACCGGATGAGGACGGCCAGCGCACCGACACCCACGGTGGCAATGAGTGTCAGGGCCAGCAGGATCACCGTCGACGTGAGGGACCGGAGCTTGATCCATTCGGACTTCACAACACCGGCAAAGGTCACACCCCGCCCGGCCGCAGATACATGGGCAGGTGCGTTCGTTCGGCTTTCAGTCATGGTGCTCATCGTCCTTACTTTCCTTCCGCTGCGGCGGCGATGGGCTCGCCAGTGAGATGGGAGTGATATTCAACCTCGTCCTTGGTGAGGTTGAAATAGGCCTCTTCCAGGGAGGAAACCTGCGGAGTCAGTTCGTAGATCAGAACCTGGTTGTCCAGCGCCACCTGGGCGATCTCACGAGGCTGCAGACCAACAACTTCCAGGGTTTCGGTCTCGTTCTGGTCCACACGGACGCCGTCACCCACCAACAACGTGGACAGTCGGCTTGCCGCCGAAGTACGCACCAGGGTCTTGGCCTGCTGGGCGCCGGCAATGATGTCCTGCATGGGCGCATCGGCAATGATCCTGCCCCGGCCAATCACGATCAGGTGGTCCGCGGTCTGGGACATCTCACTCATGAGGTGGCTCGACAGGAAGACGGTCTTGCCTTGGCTGGCGAGGTAACGCACCAAATTGCGAACCCACAGAACGCCTTCGGGATCCAAACCGTTTACCGGTTCGTCGAGGATCAGCGTTTGCGGGTCACCGAGCAACGCAGCCGCGATTCCAAGCCGCTGGCCCATGCCCAAGGAGAACCCACCGGCCTTCTTCTTGGCCACCGCGCCCAGGCCGGTCATTTCGATGACTTCGTGGACCCGCGACGTGGGGATGTGGTGGGTGGCAGCCATTGCCAGCAAGTGGTTGTAGGCACTGCGGCTGGTGTGCACGGCCTTGGCGTCCAGCAAGGCGCCCACTTGGTGCAGCGGAGCCTTGTGCTGGGCGTAGTGGAGGCCGTTGACCGTGACATCACCTGATGTTGGCCTGTCCAGCCCCATGATCATGCGCATCGTTGTGGACTTGCCGGCGCCGTTCGGGCCAAGGAAGCCCGTCACCCGGCCAGCCTGGACCGTGAAACTGACACCGCCAACGGCGGTCTTTTCGCCGTAGACCTTCGTCAGGCCTTTTGCTTCGATCATGGAAGCGTTCCCCTCCCTGGGCACGTGTCCGTGCGGATGAGTAGTGAATGCGGATGAGTAGTGAATGTACTTAAAACGCTAGTCACACGAAGGAAGGAAGTCGCCTGTCTCAGGGATGATTCAGGGTTCAGTCAGGGTAATCCTCGCGGATGACCGAAACAGCTCAGACCGCCGGGTCGAGGGGTGAATAGACCCGCAGGTTCCGCGGCTTGACCACGAATTCGGCGCTGCGGACACCGGCTTTCGGCTCCCCATCGACAGCCAGCACCAACGGCTCCCCGATCGACTCGATGTGCACCTTGGTCCCCTCGGTCAGGTGGGTCACCCTGGATGCGGCCACAGTTCCCGTCACGGTGGCCCACAGCAGTCGGGCCCGCGCGAACGGCTCATCCGCAGTGATCATGCGCAGATCGAACAATCCGTCGTCCAGCACCGGACGTCGAAGCGGCGCGTGGTCCCTGGGGTAATACCTGCCCCGGCCCATGTACAGGATCCACAGCTTGTGCCTGACGCCATTCACCAACAGGGTGGTGGGGGAATTGACCGCGAACGTCCGCAGCGATGCCACCAGGCCGGCGAGGGGCTTGCCCAATGCCGGCTGCAACCGTTCACGGCGCCGGACAAGGTTGGGGTAAACCCCTACGCTGGCCGTGTTGAGCATCGTCAATTCGCTGGTTTCCGGCAGCTCCGGCAGGCCCCTCTGCATAACGACGTTGCCAAGATCCACCAACGCGCCAGACCCATCGGCAGCCGCTTTCAAGACGTCGTCCATGGATCCGACGCCGAGGTCGCGGGCAAAGTGGTTCAGTGTTCCGCCCGGCAGCACCAGGAGTGGCAGGGAATGTACGACGGCGGCAGCTGCCGCCGTGCCAACGGTCCCGTCACCGCCCCACACGCCCAGGGCAATAATGCCGGCCCGGGTGGCCGCTGCCTCAATTTCGTGCCCGATGTCTTCGCCTTCGGCAATCTCATGAATATGCGCTTTGGGAAATATCTTTCGGAGAAGATCGCCAGTCTCCGGCGAGTAGGAGCCGCCCATGGCATTGACCGCAATACTCAACCCATCGCCGTCGGATATCTTCGGGAGTTCCACGGGCGTCCGCCGCGGAGTGGGCTCCGGGGGCTTGGCCGGCCACCATTTCCGCGTCACGATGGCCGAACCCACTCCCAAGGCCGAACCCAGCACCACATCAGACGGCCAATGCGCACCCGTATGGACCCTCGAGTAGGCAACGCCGGCAGCAACGGGAGCCAGGGCAAGGCCGATGGCCGGTGAAACCAGCCCGGCTCCAACAGCAAACGCAACGGCAGAAGCGGAATGGCCCGACGGCATGGACGAACTGACGGGCTGCGGATTCACGAAACGGAAAACAGGCAGATGTTCGGGCAATGGCCGCCTGCGGGGGAGTGCCGTCTTGAAAACCAGGTTGGTCACCGCCGAGGCCACGCCAAGGGCAAGCAGGCCGTGCAAGGCAGCGCGGCGGGGCTTTCCCGGAACCGTGGCCATGAGGCCCGCGATGCCGAACCACAGTTTGCCCTTGGTGGCCGCTGCTGAGAGCCGCCGGAAGAAGTCGTCGTGCTCACCCTGGGGCTGGCGTGAGACAGCCCTCACCAGGAAGTGATCAAACCTGGCGACGTGCTTTGGACCTTTACGCAGGAAGCCTTGCATCTGACCAGCGTAACGCCGATGCCGACGGTTGCCCGGCGCCTCCCCGGCGGTTCCAGCCCCGGTGGCTACCATGAGTGGATGGCCCGCCTCCTGCAACCGCGTCAACGGCCCACATGGCAGATCGCAACACCGGCCGTGCTGTTGCTCACCGCTTTTGTTGTTCCGGGCCTGCTCATCCTCGCGGGAAACGGCGAGCCGGCGTTCAACGGCGTGGACACGCTGTGGCAGGCTTACGTCTTCACCCTGCACACGCCCCTCTGGGACCAAGTGAATGTGGTGCTGAACAGCGTGGGCTACGTGGGGATGGTCGTCCTGCAGCTTCTTCTCGGCGTGATTCTCTTGCTGTGGCAACGGCCCAGGACGGCCCTCTTCGTGATGGTCGCGGGGGTGACTGCGCTTGCCCTCACCCAGCTGGCCAAGGTAGTGGTGGGCCGCCAACGTCCCGAGGGAGCCAAAGTCCTGACTGACACGGGCTCATACCCTTCAGGGCATGTGTCGGCCACAACCACCTTCCTGGTAGTCACGGTGGTGCTTATCGACCGGCTCTGGATCAAAGCGTTGGCCGCACTCGGGATTCTGGCCATGATGATCAGCCGGACCTATCTGTCAGCGCACTGGCTCAGCGATGTCCTCGGCGCCGCTTGCCTGGGGACGGGCCTTGTCCTGCTGCTGTGGGTGCCATTTCGCCGCATATGCATTGCCGAGAATGAAAGCACCGGCCCTATTTGGCGGGCAAAGGCTTCGCAACACCGGCAAGCAGCAGGGCCACAAGAATAGGCGCGCCAATAGCCAGCAGGGCGTTGTGGATGCCCGTGTGGTCACCCAGGTAGCCCAGCAGCGGGGGCCCGGCCAGGAATGCGACGTAGCCAATGGTGGAGACCACCGAGACGCGCGCTGCGGCGTGCCGCGGATCGTCCGCCGCAGCGGACATACCCATAGGGAATGCCAAGGCTGCGCCAATGCCCCACAGGGCAGCGCCAACAGCCGCCAGGACCACGTTGTCCGCGAAGACAAACAGCGCCAGGCCAACCGCCGCGGCGGCCATGCTGGCACGGAGCACAGTTACCCGGCCGAACTTGTCGATCGCCTTCCCGCCCACGAACCGCATGGCCGTCATTGCTGCCACGAAGAGCGCGAAGAGCAGCGCACCCGTTGCCTCGGAGGAGCCAAGTCCGTCCACAGCGGCCTTGGCTATCCAGTCGTTGCCCGCACCTTCGGTCAGCGTGGCACCCAGGACAACCACGCCGATGAGCAGCGTCCTGCCATCCCGCCAAGCCGACGTGCCCTTGGAAGCCGCCGGACCGTCGTCGTGCGTTTCAGCCACCGCAGCGTGGTGCGGAAGAAAGAAGCGCGGGGCGGTGAGCGAGAGGGTCACGGCGATGGCCGCGATCACCAGCAGGTGCACGGGCAGGCCCACACCGATTTGGGAGAGCCCGGCGCCGATCAGGGCGCCAACGAACGCGCCGCCGCTGAAGGCCGCGTGGAATTGCGGCATGATGGTGCGCTTAAGCCGGTGCTCGACTTCGGCGCCCTCAATGTTCTGCGCCACGTCCCACAAGCCGATGCCAATACCGAAGAAAAACAGCGCAATGGCGGTCGCCGGAACCGAAGCCGCCATGAGCGAGAGGGCGATCGCCGTTCCCGCACCGCCGGCCACGATGCCCGCAAGCCTCACCGTGTTGGCGGTTCCGATGCGGCCTACCACCCACCCGGCCGAAGGCAGCGCAACGAGGGAACCTACGGCGGTGCACAACAGCAGGGTGCCCATCTGTCCCGAGGTGAGGCTGAGCGCCTCGGTCACGGCGGGAATACGGGCCGCCCAGCTGGCGAAGACCAGGCCGTTCATGCCAAAGACCAGGAATGTGGCGATTGCCGCGGCGTTCACGTTCGGTAAGGTTCGGGTGCTGGTGGTCATGCAATCACAACTTCCACGGAGAGTTTGTCGAGCCGGGCAAGGTCTTCTGGGGAGAGTTTGAGGTCTGTCACGATCACGTCCACAGCCTCCATGGCGGCAACCAACGCCACCGCGCTGGCATTCCATTTACTTCCGGAGCCGGCGGCTATCACCCGGGCGGCCGACTCAAGTCCGGAGCGCTTCACGGCGGCATCGTCGAGGTCGTGCGCCAGGAGCCCGTCTTTGAGGTTGAAGGCGCAAGGGGTGACGATCGCGGTGTCGAAGCGCAACGAACGGATGTTGGATTCGGCCATGGGTCCACGGAATGATTGTTCGCCCGGGATAAGACGGCCGCCGGGCAAAATGAGTTCGGCGCGTCCCCCGGCCAGCGCGTCCACGCTGTGAAGGGACATGGGCATGACGGTGAGGTCGCGGTTGGACAGCCTGCGCGCGATTTCCGTGGCCGTGGATCCGCTGTCCAGCCACACGTGCTCACGGTCCCGGAGGAGGCCGTCAACAATTGCTGCGATCCGTAGTTTGGACTCGTGCTCTTCAAGTTCACGCTGGCCGTAGCCAGGATTATCGCCGCGCGCCAACAGGCTGCGGGCGCCACCGTGGACCCTCTTCAGCACTCCGTTGGCCGCAAGGATCTCCAGGTCCCGCCGGATGGTGGCTCCGGAGGCTCCGCACTCGGCCACCAACTCGTCAACCGTCACCGCCTCGCGGGTGCGCAGCAGCTCCCCGATGTAGCGGTGGCGGTCGGCAGTCTTCATGGTTCCAGCCTAACAAGCAGACGCGCACTTAATCACTTTTTGTGATCATTTGCTCACCCCCGGACGCTCTCTCACCTAACACCCCTTTAAATCGGATCGCTCTCGCAGTGGGTGCGAGAGCGATCCCGTTTAAGGGCGATTCGGTGAGAGAGCGTCGGGTTAGCGGGCGCGCTCTACCCGCTTCTCGTCCCACACCGGCTCTTCGGATTCGTACACTTTGCCGTCCGAGCCGAACACCAGGAAACGGTCGAAGGACTTGGCGAACCAACGGTCGTGCGTCACGGCAAGGACAGTGCCCTCAAAGGCATCAATCGCCCGTTCAAGAGCCTCGCCCGAATGCAGGTCGAGGTTGTCCGTAGGCTCGTCGAGGAGCAGCAGGGTAGCGCCGGACAACTGCAGCAAAAGGATCTGGAAACGCGCTTGCTGGCCACCGGACAATGACTCGTACTTCTGCTCCGACTGGCCGGCCAATCCATACGAATCCAGCGCACCCGCAGCCGCCTCACGGGGCAACCCGGACCGGTGCTCGTCACCCCGGTGCAGGATCTCCAACAAGGTCCGCCCCAAAAGGTCCGGCCGCACGTGGGTCTGGGCAAAGAACCCGGGACGGATGCGGGCACCAAGCTTGACGGTGCCTTCGTGCGGAACCTCGGCGATCACGACGTCGGACACCGGCAAATGCTCACGCTCGGGGTCGGTTCCACCGGTAGCGAGCAAACGCAGGAAGTGGCTCTTGCCCGAGCCGTTGGACCCCAGCACACCCACCCGGTCCCCGAACCAGATCTCCGTGGAGAACGGCTTCATGAGCCCGGTCAGTTCCAGTTTCTCGGCCACGACTGCCCTCTTGGCGGTCCGTCCACCCTTGAGGCGCATGCGGACGTTCTGTTCGATGGGCAGGGCCTCGGGTGGTCCCGCTTCCAGGAACTTGGCCAGCCGCGTCTGTGCAGCCTGGTACCGGTTGGCCATGTCGGAGCGGAACGCGGCCTTGTTCTTGTACATGTTGACGAGTTCCTTGAGCTTCACGTGCTCCTCGTCCCAACGCTTGCGGAGTTCCTCGAAACGGGCGTTACGGTCCGCGCGCGCCTCCACGTAGGAGCCAAAACCGCCGCCGTGAATCCATGCACCGGCACCATTGATGCCCGGCTCCAGCGTCACGATCCGGCCGGCCGCATTGTTCAACAACTCGCGGTCGTGGCTGATGAACAGCACAGTCTTCTTGGATTCATTGAGTTTCGATTCCAGCCAGCGCTTGCCGGGCACATCGAGATAGTTATCGGGCTCGTCCAGCAGCAGGAGCTCATCCGGGCCCGCGAACAGTGCTTCCAACACGAGCCGCTTCTGCTCGCCGCCGGACAGGGTGGAAGCCCGGCGGAACTGTGCCTTGTCGAAGGAAATCCCCAGGGCGGCCATGCAGACCTCGTCCCACACGGTTTCCACGTCGTACCCGCCGGCGTCACCCCAGTCCACGATTGCCTGGGCATAGCGCATCTGGGTGGGCTCGTCGTCGTGCTCCATCATGGCCAGCTCGGCTTCCTCAACGGCTTTGGCCGCCTTGGCGAGGCCCGGCTGGGCGGTAGAGACCAACAGGTCCCGAACAGTGGATTCATCGCGGACCTGGCCCACGAACTGGCGCATGATGCCCATGTTTCCCGAGCGTCCAACCACACCTTCGTCCGGAGTGAGATCGCCCGCGATGATCTTGAACAGCGTGGTTTTGCCGGTACCGTTCGGGCCGATCAGCGCCGTCTTGGTGCCATCAGGAACCTTAAAGGTCACGCCGTTGAGCAGTTGGGTGCCGTCGGAGAGGAAGTAGTCGATGCCGGAAACGTCAATATGGGCCACTGCCCCATCTTCCCATGGTGGGAGTTAATGCTCGACGGCGGCACTTGCCTGGGCGGGCACGGAACCATGGGCGGCGTCGAACCATTGGCCGGCAGGGGACCTTTGCGGGTCAGGCGTCAGGCTTCCGCCGCGCAAACCCGGGTGCGTGCTCAGGACGAGGGCCAAACGCGATCATCCGCGCGGGCAGCTTGCGGAAGCCCGGGAAATGGCGGATGACGAACAGCAGCGGCTTGGGTGGCCTGGGCTCATGTCCTGCCATGACCCGGGCGAACACTCCCCGGTGCAGCACGCGCTGGAACGTCTGGACGAGCACTGTTGGGAGCCAACGGCGCTTTTGCACGGCAGCGAGGTGGCTTTCGTCCAGGGTTGAGCTGAGCAGGGCGGGTGCCAGGATCCGGGCAGCGGCCACCGCATCCTGGACGGCCAGGTTGATGCCTACCCCTCCGGCCGGCGACATGGCATGTGCTGCGTCTCCGATCAGCAACAAGCCAGGCCGATGCCATCGGCTGAGCCTGTTGAGCTTGACGTCCAGGAGGTGGACGTCATCCATGGAGCGGATGGTGTCCACGCGATCCGCGAGGTCCGGACGCAGCCGTGAAATGCGGTCGCGGAAAGCCTGTGCACCCTCTCGCCTCAGATCCGCGTCCAACCCCTTCGCTGCCAGATAGGCAATCTGGTGGTAGTCCTTGCGGGTCAGGCTGAGCAGCACGTCCCCGCGCCCAAACCGCGGAGAAATGGACGCCACAGGATCGTGTTCCGAAGCCGTCCGGGGAAGCCGGAACCACCACGTATCGAACGGCACGGAGAACTCACGGGGCACCATTCCCGCTCGTTGGCGGATGATGGAACCCCGTCCGTCACAGGCAACCGTGAGTCCGGCCCGCAGTTCCCCGGTATCCATGGTTTCGCCGGATTGGGGATCCCGTGTACGGAACCTGACTCCTTCCACGGCGCCTGCAGCATCCCTCACCACGTCCGTTGCCTCGGTGTTCATAAGCAGCGTGAAAGTCGGCTCCTGCCGGGCCGCTTCCACCAGGAAGTCCAACAGATCCCATTGGGGCACCATGGCCACATAGTTGTACGGCGCCTTGAGGAGGCCGAAATCAGCCAGGACCACGGATTCGCCGTCTTCGGTGGGCAGCCGGAAGTTGTTCAGTTGGCTTTGGGGCAGCCGTCGGAACCCTTCACCCAGGCCCAGTTCATCGAGGAGCCGCACGGTGGAAGCGTGCACGGTGTCACCGCGGAAGTCACGCAGGAAATCAGCGTGCTTCTCCAGCACCGTCACGCGGAGCCCGGCACGCGCCAGCAATAGTCCCAGGACAATTCCTGCCGGCCCTCCGCCGACCACCAAGCACTGGGTATTGCTGGTTTCCATGGTTACTCCCTCATCATCCGGCAGCCGTCAGGAAGGTCTTCAGCAAAGGGCCGCTGGTGGTGGCGCCGAGTCCACCGTCTTCGACGAACACGGCCACTGCGAGGTCACCGTGCACTGCCACAATCCACGCGTGCGTTTTCGGCGGATCGTCGTTTCCGAATTCGGCAGTTCCCGTCTTGGCGCCCACGGGTGCTCCGGGAACCTGTGCCAGGAACCCGGCGTGCCCGGAGGTCACTACGGCACGCATCATGTCCGAAAGGGACGCGGCTTCTTCCTTGGTGATCGGCTTGGTGGATGCAGGTGACGCCGGGGCCATTGCCGTAGCGGACGACGGCGATGCGGTGCCGCCTTCCGCGGTGGCCGTACCGGCGTCGGGGTTCTGTTGGGTTCCCGCGGCGTCGGCGTTGAGCACCAGTTGGGGCGAAACGGGCGCTCCGTTGGCAACGGAGGCAGCCATGACAGCCGCTGAGAGCGGCGAGAACAGCACCTTGCCTTGCCCGATCATGGACGCCGCGTGCTCGGTGCCGGCTGCCTCGCCCGGAACGGAACCGAGGAAGGCATCGGCACCCAGTTTGGGGGCCTCTACAGCAACGCCCAGCGCCGTGGCAGCCGATTCGAGTTGATCCTGGCTGACTGTGTCGCGGGCGTTGATGAACGCCGTGTTGCAGGAGTGGGCAAAAGCGTCGGTCAGTGTGACGTTGCCCAGCGAACTTTCGGGATACCCCTCGGAGTTCTTGAAGGTCCTGCCATCCACGGTCACCGTGGAGGGACAGTCAACCTTGGAGTCCGGCGTGGCACCGTTCCGGAACATCGCCAGGGAATCAACAATCTTGAACGTGGAACCGGGTGCATACTGGCCCAGCAGTGCTGTGTTGTAGCCGTTGCTGCCCGGCCCGGACGCCGCAGCAAGCACTGCGCCCGTTGACGGTTTGAGGGCAACGATTGCCGATGCTGGTCCAACGCCGGCCAGTGTCTCTTCGGCCAGTTGCTGGAGCTTAAGGTCCAGCGTGGTTTTCAGCGTGGTCCCCGCTTCCGCGGGAGTGGAGAAGAGCACCTTGGTTTCCGGCGTTGCGCCTTCGGCCGCAGGCTCGGCGGTGGCAACAACTTCCACGCCGTCCTTGCCGCGAAGCAAGGAGTCGTATTTCTGTTGCAGCCCGCCCGTACCGGTGGTATCCCCGGCGCGCAGGGCGCCGTTGGACTTTTCGATCTGTTCGGCGCTGGCCTGGCCAACACTGCCCAGGAGTGCGCGCGCGAAAGTGCGCGTGGGGGCAAGGGCCATGGAGTCGAGGATGCTCACACCACCCGGGATGGCCTTGATCTTGGCTTCAGTGATATCCGCTGTGTAGGCGCGCAGGACGATGCCCTCCACGAAGGCCTGTGGTCCGGAGCCTGCCACTTGCTTGGCGTAGTCCTCTGCATCCAGGCCGAGCAGTTCAGCCATGGCCCGGGCCGAGGCGTCCCACTTGTCTTCGGAGGTTTTGGTTTTGTCGATACCAACCCGGAAGACAGGCCGATCTTCGACGATCGGAGCGTCCCCGGAACCCAGGATCTGCCCGCGCTGGGCAGCTACAGTCTTTGCCGAGAGCGTTTGGCCATCAGCGAGCTCCGGGGCAAGGAGGGACGGAGACCACTGGACTGCCCATTTGTCGCCTGACTTCTTGAGGGTCGCTTCCCGGCTGTATTCCCACTTGGCCGAGCCGATGTTCCAGCTGTAATTGAGGGGGAAGGTGGCCTTGTCGCCGTCGAGTTTGAGGTCCCCGGACTGGACGGATGGCTTGGCGTCAAGGCCTCCCACTACGGCTTTCAGTTCATCGTTGGCCGCCGCCGCGTCCTTCCCGTCGAAGGCGAGTTGCCCGACGTCGAGCGCTTCCAAGGCGGAGGCCAGCTGTTTTGCGGCACTCTCCGCTCCAGAGCGGCCGTCATCGCAAGCGGTCAGCGAACCGGCCATCACCAGCGTAACGAGACCAAGGACCAGGTTCCGAAGTTTCCCCATTTGCGCCATTATGCCGGGTTCCACTGACAGTTTCTTGTTGCGCCCACACCCCGGACGGTCACCGAGCGCGGATGATCCTTTGCTGCGTGGCCACGGCAATCGCGGCGGTCCTGTTGTCCACGCCAAGCTTTGAGTAGATGTGCACCAGGTGCGTCTTCACGGTGGCCTCCGAGATGAAAAGCTGCTTGGCAATAGCCCGGTTGCCCATGCCCGTTGCCAGCAATTCCAAGAGCTGGACTTCCCTGGCACTCAGCGCCGGCGACGGGTTGCGGATCCGTCCCATAAGCCGTGCCGCAACTTCCGGGGCCAGCGCCGTCTGCCCCGCTGCGGCCTGTGAAACTGCCTGCAGGATCTGCTCCGGTGGGGCGTCCTTGAGCATATAGCCGCTCGCTCCTGCCTCCACGGCGGCGAGGATGTCGGCGTCGGTGTCGTACGTGGTGAGGATCAGCACCGGGGGCGGGGGAGTCCCGCCCCCACCGGCCTTGATCTTGCCCGTTGCCGTGACTCCGTCCATGCCGGTGCCCATCTGGAGGTCCATGAGCACCAGGTCCACCGGCTCTTCCAAGGCAGCCAAACGCCGAAGCTCCACCAACGCCGCAGCACCATCGGAGGCCTCTGCCACGACGCTGACGCCTGGAAAATCGGCCAGCATGGCTCGGAGCCCTGCGCGGACCACGGGATGGTCATCCACCAGGAGCACACGGATCCCGCTCATGCTGCACCCTCCTCGGGAAGCGGCAGGCGGATGGCCACCACCGTCCCCTCTCCCGGTGCGGACTCAATCTCCATGCTCCCGTCCAGGGCGGCAAGCCGCTCACGCAGCCCCGAAAGCCCGACGCCGGTTCCGTCGCCCCTCGCCGTGCCGGCCACCGTCGTGGAATCAAAACCAACGCCGTCGTCGAAGACATCCATGGTCACCTCGGTTCCTGGGAAGGACAGGGTCACGACGGCGGCATGGGCGTGGGCGTGCGCCCACACGTTCGCGAGGGAAGCCTGGGCCGCCCTCAGCAAGGTGGTCTGGTAGGAACCGGGGAGTTCCACGGGGGAGCCCACCAACTCGAAGCGGCAACGCAGATCGGTCCCCCGGGCAGCGGCTTCCGTCTCCGTCTTCGCGCAGAGCCTGGACAGGGTATCCACCAACCCCGACTGCGCCAGGTCGGGAGACCGCAGGCCACGGACAAAGCTCCGGGCTTCAGCCAGGTTGGCCGAAGCCGTTTCCTGGACAGTCCTCAACCGCTCCTGCGCTGTCTCCGGTTGTCCATCCGCCAGGGCCTTTTCCGCCGACCTTCCCATCAGGATGATGCTGGAGAACCCTTGGGCCAACGTGTCGTGGATTTCGCGGGCCAAACGCTCGCGTTCGGAGATCATGCCGGCCTCGTGCTGGGTGCGCGCGAGTTCGGCGCGGGTCCGTCGGAGTTCGTCGGCAACCAGCCGTTGGCTTTCGGCTTCCTGGAACAAGGCGCGGTAGGCCATGCCCGTGACCACGGCGAACCCTGCCCCGAACAGTGGCCCCAGGATCATCGCAAGCTGCAATCCGCCGTCGGGCGTTCCCCGGCCGTGGAACCACAGGGCGCCAACCAGCAGCGCCGTGCTCACCACGATCGCCGGAAGCGCGGCCCGGCGCGGCAGGATGTGCAGTTGGAGGAAGAAGAGCGGGAAGGCCACCCAGGCGAAATCGCCGCTGACCAGCAGGAGCAGCAGCCACAGGAGCATGACCGTGGCCAACCACCAGCGAGCGTAGGGGGTGGGATCGAACGGCGACGCACCGCTCGCGTGCCGCTTCTCCAGCACCGTCCCGGCCAAATAGACAAGTGCCAGGGCGCCGGAAAGTCCCAGGCCAGCGGCCAGGGCCACGGCCGAGGGCGCCGCGCCGGCGCCTGCCAGCAACCGGATCACCGCCACCAGCAACAGCACCGCGAAACCCACATGGAGGCTCACCCGGAGGACGCGGAGGATGGCGTCTGTGGGCGTCTCCAGTCGGTCTTCTCCGGGGTGTGCATTCACGCTTCCCAGCGTATCCGCGCCGCGGAGCGGATGAGCCCGAAAACCGCGGTATCACGCCTGAATCAACCATTCGGTTGATGAACCCCTCAACCCGACGTCCGCTGGTAATCCACCCCGCTTCCGATGTGCCCAAGCATGCCGGACGGAAAAGTGGAGTGTGCCGGGACAAAGCCCGCACCCAACCGAAGGAATCCGATGTTTCTTGCCATCCGCGACATCCGTTTCGCGAAGGGCCGCTTCGCACTTATGGGCAGTGTGGTGGCCCTCATCACCCTCCTGCTCGTCATGCTCTCCGGGTTGACCGCCGGACTTGGCGACCAGTCGACGTCGGCCATCAAGAACCTGCCGGTCCAACAGATCGTCTTCGGCGCACCGGCCGGCGGCGAACCCAAGGCCTCGTACACGGAGTCCGAAGTATCCTCGCGACAGCTCCAGGCCTGGCGCGACCAACCGGGCGTCTCGTCAGTTCAGGCCGTCGGCATCAGCCAGACCCGCTTCCAGTCCCTGGCCGGCGATGGATCGGCCACCGGAACGGCCAACGTGGCGGTCTTCGGAGGTGCACTGACCCCTTCCATCGTTGGCGAGGGCACAGTGGTGATCGGCCAGACCGTGGCAAAGGACCTGGCCCTCCAACCCGGCAGCCGCGTACGCCTTGGCGGTACTGACCTGACCGTGGCGGACGTGGTTGAGGACCAGTGGTACTCGCACACGGGCGTCGTCTGGACCACCTTGCCGGACTGGCGAAGCATTGCGCACGCCGCACCGAATACGGCAACCGTCTTGGGAGTCACGTACGACGCCGGCGCCTCCGTGAGTGCCGACGCCGCCAACGCGGCGGCCGGGACGGTCAGTTCTGACGTTCTGGGTTCCTTCCAGGCTTTGGGGTCGTACAAGAGTGAGAACGGCTCGTTGATGCTGATGCAGGCCTTCCTCTACGGCATTTCTGCACTGGTGATCGTGGCATTCCTGACCGTATGGACCGTGCAGCGCACCCGCGACATCGCCGTACTCCGGGCCTTGGGTGGGTCTACCGGCTACGTTCTCCGGGACGCTTTAGCCCAGGCTGCTTTGGTTCTACTGGCCGGGACCGCCGCGGGTGGCGCGGTGGGACTTGCCGGGGGATGGGCGGCCTCGAAGGCTGCGCCCTTTTTGGTAACACCCATGACCACGTTGCTTCCCGTTGCAGGCGTGCTGGTGCTTGGCCTGGCCGGTGCCGCCCTTGCCGTTCGACGCGTCACCACAGTTGATCCCCTCCTTGCCCTCGGCGGCAACTGATTCATTCCCGGAAAGGAATACACATGTCTGTTCTCAGCCTTGTCAACGTCACGCTCGAATATCCCGACGGCTCGTCCACCCTCAAAGCCCTTGACTCCGTTGATCTCCGGGTGGGTCGAGGCGAGTTCCTGTCCTTGGTGGGTCCTTCTGGATCCGGAAAATCCTCGCTTCTGGCCGTGGCTGCAAAACTGATCAAACCCACCTCAGGCGTTGTTGTCATTGACGGCGAAGACGTCACCGCAGTGACGGAGGCCGAACGCACCAGACTGCGCCGCGAAAAGGTGGGCATCATCTTCCAGCAACCCAACCTCCTGCCTTCACTGACCGCCGTCGAGCAGTTACTGGTTGGCGAGCACTTGCGGGGGAAGGCGGCAAGGGACGGCCGTCGAAGGGCTGGGGAGCTGCTGGATGTGGTGGGCCTCAGCGCGGCAGCGAACAAGCGTCCGCACCAGCTCTCCGGCGGCCAGCGCCAACGGGTCAATATCGCACGGGCGCTCATGGGGGAGCCAACGGTCCTGCTGGTGGACGAGCCCACGGCGGCGCTCGATCACGAGAGGAGTGAGGCTATCGTTCGTCTCCTGCGCCATGTGACGGACCAGTTTTCAACGGCAACCGTCATGGTCACGCACGACACCGAATTCCTCCCCTTGACCGACTCCGTCGCGACCATGCGCGACGGCCGCATCAGCCGCGCCGTCGTCCCAGCCACCCTGCCCAACTAAGTCGCAGTTGCGCGCGTTTTGAGCCCTCATAACGCGCACTATTGCGACTTAGTTGGGGGCGCCGAGCACGGCTTCATCCTGGGCATCGTCATACGCGTCCCGGGCTTGCAGGATGCTGGGCACGTGGCTCTCGGCCCATTCCCGCAGCATTCCCAGGGGTTGCAGCAGGGAACGGCCCATGGGGGTGAGCTCGTAGTCCACCCGGGGTGGAACTTGGGCATGGATGGTGCGGGTGATCAGTCCATCGCGTTCCAGGGCGCGCAGGGTCTGGGTCAGGACCTTCGGCGTGACCACGCTGACCATCTTGCGGAGCTCGGAGAAGCGCACGGGACCATCGCCCAGGACTTGGATCACCAGGGACGCCCACTTGTCGCCGATGCGCTGGAAGATCACGCGGGAGGGGCAATCGGGGTCGAGAATGTTGCCGGGGAGGCTATTGGTATCCATGAGGTAACTAGGTTCCTTTGAAGCTATCAGTATCCAGTGGATACCTTTGTGTCATTGCAAGGATACCAACCCCAAGGAGAGCAATGAAAATCGCAGTCTACGGCGCAACGGGCATGGTCGGCAGCCAGATCGTCAAGGAATCCCTGACCCGCGGCCACAGCGTCACCGCAATCTCCCGTAAGGGAACCGAGGTTCCCGGCGCCGCGGCCCAGGCAGCCGATCAGGCCGACAGCAAGGCGTTCGCTTCCATTGCAAAAGACCACGACGTCGTCGTGCTGGCAACGGGCCCCAGCCGTACCGGCGGTGACCATGCGGAATGGCTCAATGCCATGGCTACGGCCTACAGCAACGCGGAGGGAACCCGCCTCCTGATTGTCGGCGGCGCAGGCACTTTGACAGTCGACGGCGTCCGACTGCTCGACTCCCCGGATTTCCCCGAAGCCTACAAGGCCGAAGCCACCACGGCCGCCAAGGCCTTCGAAGCCGTCAAGCAGAGCCCCGAGTCCCTTGATTGGACCGTCTTCGCGCCCGCACCCCTCATCCAGCCGGGTGAGCGCACGGGCGAGTACAAGGTGGCAAAGGACACCCCGGCCGGCAATTCCATCTCCTCCCAGGACTTCGCCGTAGCCATGCTGGACGAAATCGAGAGCCCGGCCCACCGTCGCTCCCGCTTCACCGCGGCCAACTAGCGCGGGCAGAACTACGCCAGGCCCAGCCCGGGTACACGCTTCTGGAATATATCCTTCAAGGCATATTTCGCCGCGTTGTATCCGGGCATGCCTGTCACTCCGGGTCCCGGTGAGGTGGAGGACGAACACAGGTACACACCCGGAATCGGGGTCCGCCAAGGAACTGTTGAGAACACCGGCCGGCGAAGCAAGCCCCGCAGGTTCATCATTCCAGCGCTGAAGTCTCCTCCCACGTAGTTGCGGTTGTAGGCGGCCAGCCCTGCCGCCGTCGTGGTTTTTGAAGCCACCACCACGTCGCGGAAGCCCGGCGCGTACCGCTCAAGGCGAGCAGTGACGGCTTCTCCCATGTCCACGTCCGAACCAGCCGGAACGTGGCAGTAGGTCCACAGAATGCGCCTCCCGGCTGGTGCCCGGGTGGAGTCCACCAAGGATGGCTGTGACGCCAAGACATACGGCTCGCTGGGATGCTTCCCCATGGCTACAAGGTTCTCCGCCTCGGCCATTGCGGTCCTGGAGCCTCCCACGTGCACCGTTCCGGACTTGGCCAAGGCAGGATCGCGCCATGGCACGGGCTCAGAGAGTATGTAGTCCACCTTGCACGCTGCATTCCCGAACCGGAATGTTTCCAGGGCCCTCCGGTATCTGTCCGGCACCTCGGATCCAGCCAGCCGGAGCAGTGCCGGAGCAGCCACATCAAGCAGTATCGCCTTGGCCGGCCTCACTTGGTGGAGTGATTCAACGGCTTGCCCTGTGTGGATGGTGCCGGCATGCTCAACAAGGTCGTCAGCCATAGCCTTCGCGATGGACTGCGAACCTCCCACCGGAATGACCCAACCGCCGGCGTGGGCCAGCAAGGAAAGCATCAGCCCGGCACCCGTAGCGGTCAGCGATGGAAGCGCTGACACCGCGTGCGCCATGACGCCCGTCAGCAGGGCGGGCGCCGCTTCCTCCCTGAAACGTCGATTCCAGAACGGTGTGCCCTGGTCCAGGGTGGCCAGCCCCAATCGCAAGGCGGCGAGCGGATCCCGTGGAGCCCGCAGCAACTGGTAGGAAGAGATGTCCACAATTCCCGCAGCTCTCTCCAGCAGGGGCTGCAGCAAACGCCGATAAGCCGGCCCGTCGTTGCCAAGTTCGTCGGCGGTGCGTTCCAGGGACTGGTAGGCCACGGCAGCACCGCCCACGTCCAAGGGAGCGCCGTGCTGCACCTCGGGTACGAGCAACTCGATGCGCTTGGCCAACTCGAACGCCTTGAAGAACGGCGATGCCACGGCCATCGGATGGACCGCCGAGCAGACATCGTGCAGGTAGCCCGGCTGGATAAGCTCGGATGTCCGGGTTCCGCCGCCGATCGTCGCGCCGGCCTCGTAGAGGTGCACGTCCAGTCCGGCCCGCGCCATGACCACGGCTGCTGCCAGGCCATTCGGTCCGGACCCGACGACGGCGACGTCAGCCATCGCTGCCGATCTCCTCGCGAAGGGGTGCTTTCGGCCGCCATGGCAGGGTGGATGCGGACGGACGGGCAAGGTGGATCCTCAACCAGTCCTTTGCGCCTGCAAAGGGGCCGCCGTGCGGATCATCCTCACCTGATGCCCGCACTGGATCCTGCGAGGGATCCCAGATGTCCATCACCACGCGGGCCATCAGGTAGGCCGTGGCAACCATATGGAGGACCACCGCCAACACGTACGCGGACATATCAATGTTGTGCTGGGGTGCGCCGCCGCTGGTCGCCTGTCCCAGATACATCCAGATGGCCGCCCAGTGCAGCCCCTCGGCTGCCTGCCAAATGAGGAAGTCACGCCAGCGTGGGCGGGCCAGGGCCAGCAGCGGAATGAGCCAGATGACGAACTGGGGTGAGTACACCTTGTTGGTCAGGATGAACGCGGCAACTATCAGGAAAGCGAGCTGGGCCAGACGCGGACGCCTGGGAGCTGTCAGCGCGAGGATTCCGATCAGGGCACACGCAATGACAAACAGGTAAAGGGCCAGCGAGTTGATGGTTGCCGCATTGAGCTGCGTCCAGTGGAGCCTGTCCGCTGCCAGGTTGAAAGCGAACCACGGTGAGCTGTATCCAGCAGGCCTGTTCTGGGTGAACTCGAAGAAGTAGCGCCAGCCGGCCGGGTCAATCGCAGCGAAGGGCAGGTTGACCGCCAGCCAGGACGCCACCGTGGCGCCGGCCGTGATGAAGAAGGCACGGAGGCGACCCGTCCGCAGGGCCAGGACCAGCACAGCCCCCAGGATCAGGAGGGGGTAGAGCTTGGTTGCCGTACCCAGTCCGATGAAGATGCCTGCCCACACCAATTTTTCGCGCGAAAAAAAGTACATGCCCAGGGCCAGGAGTACTACTGCCCACATGTCCCAGTTGATGAAGCCGGCAAGGATGATCCCCGGCGCAAGGGCCACCATCGCTGCGTCCCAAGGACGGCGCCTGTTGATGCGGGCCGTCAGGAGGACCGTGACAATCCACGCAGCAACAATGAGCGTCGCGTTGACGTCGAAGTACCCGAGGATCCGTTCGTTGCCCACGCCTTTGCCCGGAACCAGCAGCGCCGTCAGGCCTGCAATGATGCCCATGAGCACCGGATACTCAAAGAGGCTTCCTTGGGTGAAGAAGGGGAAGGCGCCGTCTCCCAGCCCCCGGTTCTTGAACAACTCGGGGAAGTCTGAATAACAGGTGGCGTAGAACTGTGAGGGGGTTTCCCAGCCGTTGGCCCGGCAATAGTCCTTGGCCAGCATAGCCAACAATGCGGCCAGGACGGTCAAGATGATGAGCACCCGTTCCACAGTGAACGGTCCGGGGGAGATCTTGCCCGGCGAGGAATGGCGGCCGAGCGGACCACCTACCAGTTCGGTGAAGTTACGGAGCAGAGAGTCGCTGCGGCTGGGAACCACAAAGCGGACCCGTTCTCGCTGCCGGTGCGGCTTCGTCTCCTGCATGAGTCGAGCTTACAGTCCGGCAAGCGGTCGCCCGTGCCGTGGTGGTTCGCGTTAACGTGCCATGGTGGTTCGCGTTAAAAGGGGGAAGCCCACGCGTAGCCGCGCGGGCTTCCAAGGGTTCAGCGTGACCATGCGGCACCGGAGACTCCTTCGGGTGGGGGAGGCATCAGCGGATGACTCCCATCTGGTGCAGGACGACGTAAACGTCTTCACGGCGCTGGTCGAGCAGCTGGCCGTTGAACAGGGTGCGGTCCTTGGGAGCATCGGTGCTCTTGAAGAAGCGCAGTTCCTTGAGGTTCCTGGGCACGGTTCACCTCCTTTCCTTGGGTGAAAGGCCGGAATTTGGGCACAATAAATAGACCCATTGAATTCAAGGGTCGAAAAGGCACAAATAGCCGGAATTAATGGACTAGTGAGCAGACCGGAACAGTGGAACACGAATTGTCCGCACGAAGAATACGGGCAATTAACCCAACAAGAAGCTGGTTCCGAACTATGGGAAAACTGCGTACCCGCGACGTACTGCGGTCCGCTCGCACAACTGAGCACTCATACAGATCCAGGTGGACCCCTGGATCTGTAACACCCCCGGCGTCAAGGCCGGGCCGGTGAAACAGGAGTGGTCAGTGGCTCCAAAAATGGCGCGCGTCAGCAGCAGAGGCCGGGGCAGCAGTGAAAGTCATCTTCCGTCCGCTAGTCAAAGTAATCATTTTTCCCAACCTCCTTCTCTGGCCGTAAGCAGCCCGCCAAGGCAATCAACCCGGCAGACTAACCGGGGAGTGCACGCTTTGTTCCCGGCAAGACGCCCTGGGAACAAGATTTAAGGTACAGCACAATTAGTGTATTTGGCCAGCCAAAATCGCAAATTCTGCAAAATAATGTGAAAAATCTTCTTTCAGAGTCCCCAGCGGATAATCGTCGGAGTTCGTTTGTCCCAACCAAGGGTGCATACCTTTGCTGTGCCCAACAGGAAATGACGGCCTTGGGTGGCATCCATTTCAAGCCACCGGGCCGTGAGGATCCTGGAGAAATGCCCGTGTGCCACTACCAGGACGTTGTCCATTCCGGACTCGAGGACGCGGCCGATGATCTTGTCTGCCCGTGCCGCAACTTCGTCCAAGGTTTCGCCGTTGGGGACACCGTCGGTCCAGATGAGGTAGTCCGGGTTGTCCTTGCGGATGAGGTCCGAGCTGATGCCCTCGTAGTCACCGTAATTCCATTCCACGGCCAGCGGCTCATGCACGGCGTCCGGGAAGCCAGCCAGTTCGGCAGTGCGGCGCGCGCGGCGCAACGGGGAAGTCAGCACAAGGTCGAAGTCGATGCCTTCCAGCACCTTCCGCGCCTCAACGGCCTGCTGTTCACCCTCCACCGTTAGCGGAAGGTCGGTGAGTCCCGTGTATTGGCCACTCTTGGACCATTCCGTCTCGCCGTGGCGAAGGATCCAGAGTTGCGGGCGCGGGGAGGTCGCGGCGTTCAATTAAGGCTCCTCAGTTTCGGTTTCAGGATCGACGGCGGCGGACTCGGGTTGGTCTTCCCACCACGCCAGGAGTTTGGACTCGGCTTCCTCAGGGGAGAGCGGTCCGTGTTCCATGCGCTCTTCCAGGAGGAACTTGTAAGCGCGTCCGACGACGGGTCCCGGCTTGAGCCCCAGCAGCGCCATGATCTGCGCGCCATCCAGGTCCGGCCGAACGGCTGCCAGCGATTCCTGTTCCAGCAAGGTGGCAATGCGTTGTTCAAGGTCATCGTAGGCGAAGGACAGGCGGTCGGCCTTGCGCTGGTTGCGTGTGGTGACATCCGAGCGGGTGAGCCGGTGCAGCCGTTCCAGGAGAGGTCCGGCATCGGTCACGTAGCGGCGTACCGCGGAATCCGTCCAGCCGGCATCGCCGTAACCGTAGAAACGCATGTGCAGCTCAACCAGCCGTGCGACAGCCTTGATGGTGTCGTTGTCGAAGCGCAGGGCTTTCATGCGTTTCGCCGTCAGCTTCGCGCCCACCACGTCGTGGTGCCGGAAGCTTACCGCGCCGCCCGGTTCGAATTTGCGCGTAGCCGGCTTGCCGACGTCGTGCATCAAGGCTGCAAACCGCAGCACAAAGTCGGGACCCGGGACCGCGCCGTCCAGACCCGTCTCCAGGTCCGCGGCCTGTTCCAGGACTTGCAGCGAGTGCTGGTACACGTCCTTGTGCCGGTGGTGCTCGTCGGATTCGAGGCGGAGGGCGGAAACTTCCGGGAGGACATACTCAGCCAGCCCCGTGTCCACCAGCAGGTCGATGCCGACGCGGGGTTGCGCCCCATTGATGAGCTTGATGAGTTCGTCACGGACACGTTCTGCCGAGATGATCTTGATGCGATCAGCCATCTGGGACATGGCCAGCCGGACGTCGTCATGGACGGAGACTCCAAGCTGCGAGGCGAAACGGGCTGCCCGCATCATGCGCAGGGGATCGTCGGAGAAAGAGGCCTCGGGAGCTCCCGGCGTGGCAAGTTCGGACGCGTGCAGATCACGGACGCCGCCGAAGGGATCAACCAGTTCCAGGCTGGGCAGCTTGAGTGCCATGGCGTTGATGGTGAAGTCGCGGCGAAGGAGGTCGTCCGTCAGGGAGTTTCCGAACGCCACTACCGGTTTGCGTGAATCGGCATCGTAGGCCTCGGCGCGGTACGTGGTGATTTCAATCTGGAAGCCGTCTTTGCGCATCCCGATGGTCCCGAAGGCGCGACCGATCTCCCAGAAGTTGTCCGCCCATTTCCTGATGACGGAGATGGTCTGGTCCGGTGTGGCATCGGTGGTGAAATCGAGGTCCGGGGAGGTCCTGCCCAGGAAAAGGTCGCGCACGGGGCCGCCTACCAGCGACAGTTCGAATCCGGCATCGACAAAGCGCTGCCCGAGATCGAGCACCACCGGGTCGATGGTGAAGTTAACAGAAGAGCTGTCCAGTACGTGCGCCATAGTCCCTTAAGCTTGGCAGATTTTTGGGCGGCGTTGGGCCACGGAAGGCAGCAAATACGCAGTGCTGCGGAACCGCTGTCTTTTGCAGTCCACCTTGCGGCCATGTCCCGGTCATCACTCGAGGGCAAGAGTCGTTAGAGTGGACTTCATGGCCAATCCCGTACCGAGCGCTCCCGGCAGGAGGACAAACGCACCGTTGCCGTCGGCAATCGGCGCGCACGTCGCGCCTGCCCCGCAGCACCCGGTCCAGGCCTCGCTTCCCACTGTCGAGGAAGTATCGGCGGGCGGCGTCGTGGTGGACACGTCCGACGGCGAACTCCGGGTTGCGATCATCGCCCGCCTTAACAGGGGTGGCCGGCTGGAGTGGTGCCTGCCCAAGGGGCACCCGGAAGGCCGCGAAAACAACGAGGAAGCTGCCGTTCGCGAGATCGCGGAGGAAACGGGCATCGAGGGAAGCATCCTGGCCCCGTTGGGAAGCATTGACTACTGGTTCACAGTCAGCGGCCACCGCGTGCACAAAACGGTCCACCATTTCCTCCTGCAGGCCACCGGCGGCGAGCTGACCATCGAGAACGATCCGGACCAGGAAGCAGTGGACGCTGCGTGGGTTCCCATCCAGGAATTGGCCCGGAAGCTCTCCTTCCCGAATGAACGCCGCATCGCCGATTTGGCACGGGAAGTGCTGCCGGAACACCTCTGAGCCGGGTACATGGGACGATAAAGGCGATGTCTGAAGCCAAAACAACCCAGTCCGTTCAATCCGGAGAAGCACGTTCCAGCGCCATCATGGCCGCGGGAACGTTGGTTTCCCGGTTCCTTGGCTTCGCTAAAACGTGGATGCTTGGTGCCGCCCTGGGCCTGGGTTCCACAGTTACTGACACCTTTATTAACGCGAACAACCTGCCCAACCTGATCTTCCTCCTGGTTGCCGGCGGCGTGTTCAATGCCGTCCTGGTGCCCCAGATCATCAAGGCGAGCAAGGCCGAGGACCGTGGAGCGGATTACCTCAGCCGGCTCCTGACCCTCGCAGTCCTGGTGCTCCTGGCCCTGACCGCGATAGTAACGTTGGCGGCACCACTCGTCATCGACCTCACCACGCAGGACTACTCGGAGCAGCAGAAGGCCCTCGCGGTCACTTTCGCGTTCTGGTGCCTCCCACAGATCTTCTTCTACGGGCTATATGCCCTCCTTACCCAGGTCCTCAACGCCCACGGAGCGTTCGGGCCTGCCATGTGGGCTCCCATCCTGAACAACCTCGTGGCCATTGCGGGCCTGGGGATGTTCATCTGGATCCTTGGTGCCAACATCACCAATCCGCACACGCTGGATAACTGGGGGCCGATACAGACCTTCTTCGTGGCCGGTTTCTCCACCATCGGCGTGGTGGCCCAGACGGCCATCCTGCTCATACCGGTCCTGAGGCTGAAGCTGGGCCTCCGGCCGCGCTTCGGTTGGCGGGGCGTTGGACTGGGCCAGGCAGCGAAGCTGAGCGTGTGGACGCTGCTGACTGCCGCCGTCGGGCAGTTGGCGTTCCTTTATGTCATGAGGATCGCCACGATTCCCGGCGCCGAGCGGCTTCGGCTGAGCAACGCGGGGGAGACCACCGCGGCCTCCACGCTTCCCGGCAACGCGGTCCTCGAGGTCGCGAGCCAGTTGTATCTCCTGCCCCACTCGATCATTGCCCTCTCCTTGGCCACTGTCCTCTTTAACCGCATGACCCGTGCGTCCCAGGACGGCAACAAGGCAGAACTCCGCGACGCCCTGTCGCACGGCCTCCGGACCATGGCGGTCGCCACCGTGTTCGGTGCCTTGGCACTGTTCGCCCTCGCCGGCCCCTTGGGCATGTTCTTCTCCGGCGGTGAGCCACAGGACGGCGTCATGCTGGCGCAGACGTTGACCATCCTTGCCCTCAGCACCCCTTTTATGAGCGCCAACTTCATGATGTCCCGCGTCTTCTATGCCAACGAGGACGCCCGCACACCCCTCTACGTTCAGTTGCTGCTGGCCGTGGTTTACGTGGTGGGCGCGTTCATCATCCAGTTCCTGCCGGTGGGACAGATCATTTACGCGATCGCCGTCCTCTATACCCTGGGCAACATCCTTTCCGTGGTGATCAGCGTGGTGTTCCTTCGCCGCTTGCTGGGCCACCTCGACGGTCCACGCATCGCCAACTCGTATATCCGTATGGGCTACGCAGGCCTTGGCTCGGCCATTGCCGGTGCCCTGGCGCTGTGGTTGCTCGGCAGCTACCGCGCCGACGGATTCGCTTGGAGCAGCCGGCTCGCCGCCCTGGTGACGGTTGTCGTCGTCGGGCCTGTCATGTTGGTTGCCTACCTGCTGTTGCTGCGGGTTTTCCGCGTCACCGAACTTCGCGACCTGCTGCGACCGTTGCTCGGCCGCCTGGGCCGGGGCGTACCGGTCCCCGCCGGCGCCGCTGCTGAACCCACGACGGCGGCACGCGCCACGGTTTCGGACGACACCGGCCTGATTCCGCGCATCTCGGGCGAATTCGACGCCGCATCCTTCAGGGCCGGCCCGGCACTCGAGCCGGAACCCGCCGTCGAGCGCCACCCTGATGTGGTTGGCGCAGCCGAGTACATTCCGGACGAAGATGTGCCCAGTACGGCCATGGGCGGGAAGTTCCGTCCCCAGGTACCGCTGCCCGGACGCCGGACCTACCAGGGCGAGGCTGGACGGAATCCCTACTTCCCTGTGGAGGACAACAGGAAGAGGTAAAGCGGCGGCGCCAACGTGGGCGCAGGGCGGCTATCGGCTAGGCTAGAAACGAATATAGGTAGTTGCAAAAGCGGTTTTCCCGGCTCAGTGGGTGCCCGCCTGCAGGACCCGCAGCTCCCGGACAGCCTAGGAGGAACACGTGTCCCACCCGATCGACGTCGGATCAGTACTTGGCGGCCGCTACAAGGTCACGGCCACCGTATTGACCTCGCATGACCAAGATCTGGTGCTCGACGGCGTGGACCAAGTCCTCAACCGTCCCGTGAGCATCCTCGTTGCCGGACCCGGAAATGCCGAGCAGGTAGCCCAGAGCGCCCGCGAAGTCGCCACGGGGGAGCGCCCGGGCCACGTCCAGATCCTGGACCTCGGAGTCAGCGACAACACCACGTACCTGATCACCAACCACAGCACCGCGCCTGACCTGCTGGACCTGGTGGTCGCCACCAACCCGCCGTACGTGGAACCGTTCTTCACGGAGGCCCTCGGCACCGAGATCTTCGGCCAGTCACGCACCTACGAGCCCGAAACATACGACGGCCTGTATGAGGATGACGAGCACGAAGCCGAGTACATCCAGTACGACAACGATGGCTACCCCATCCATAGCGAGAATGCTTCCGAGGCCCCCGCTGCGCCCGCGGGCAACGTGCCTCCCAAGCCCGAAGCAACACCTGCCGCGGGCAAGGGGTTCGGCGCCAAGATCGCTGCCGCGGCTGCAGGCGCCGGTGCGGCCGGT
The DNA here is from genome assembly GCF_044769205.1 of Paenarthrobacter sp. NPDC090520. Classification (NCBI taxonomy): domain Bacteria; kingdom Bacillati; phylum Actinomycetota; class Actinomycetes; order Micrococcales; family Micrococcaceae; genus Paenarthrobacter; species Paenarthrobacter sp. NPDC090520. Next base: position 155,923 of record NZ_JBIVXM010000007.1, on the reverse strand, counting down.
GCCGCTGCCGCCGCAGCCCTGAAAAACGCCGGTTCCAAGACGAACGACGCCGGTGCTGGCGCTGGCTCCTCGGGGTCGGACCTGCCGAGCGCACCGGCACAACCTCCCACCCAGGCTGTGTCCACCCCGCCGGCCGCTCCGGCCTCGTCGCCGCAGCCACCCACCCAGGCGGTATCCGCACAGCCGGCCGCTCCGACTCCTTCGCCGCAGCCATCCACGGAACCCAAGGTTTCGCTCTGGTCCCAGGAAGACTACGGCTTTAGCGGTGAAGCAGCTTCCGGTGGCTCCGGTTCTGGTTACGACCGTGCGGCCAGCAGTTTCCCGGCATCGGCGGCCGCGGCCGATGACTATGACGACGAGGTTTACGAGGACGAGGCGCCCCAGCGCGAACCCCGTTCCCTGCGCTGGCTGGTTGGCGGATTGCTCGCCGCCGTGCTGGTTGTGGGCCTGGTCCTCGCCGTCACCAACCTCGGCAGCCTGTTGCCCAGCTCCAAGCCAGCCGCTACCCAAGACACCACGGCACCACAGGCCTCCGGATCCGAATCCGCCGAACCGACCCCATCGGAAACTGCGCCCCCGGCTGCTCCGCCGGCCATCCAGGAAATCACCCGCTTGGGGAACTTCGAATTCGCGGCGTCCTTCGACAAGGACCTCGTGAAGGCGTTCGACGGCAACGCAGCCAGCTATTGGTCGGATATGGAGTTCGCGACTCCCGACTGGGGCGGGCTTTCAGGTGAGATGCCGCTGGTAGTCAAGCTCAAGGAACCCGCAGAGGTTAAGTCCGTGGTCTTGAACCAGCTTGGTGGCTCTGGCGGCAGCATCAGCGTCTACACGAACGATCGTCCTGCCATGGACGGAGCCAAGCTGGTGGGCACCAATAGCTTCACCTCGCCGGAGCTGACCATGCCCCTGGCCGCTCCGGCGCAGACACAGTACGTCATTGTGGTCATCAAGTCCCTGCCCAAGCTGGCCGCACCAAAGACCCGTTTCGGTTACGGACTCCGTTTGGCCGAGGTCACCATCCAGTAGCCCAACCCAACCAAGTAGCAGTAGAGGCCGTTTTGACTCATCAGAACGGCCTCTTCTGCTACTTACCTTGGCGTCACCGCTTCGATTCGGCACGCCTGCACCCGGTACCCTGAATAATGGTGGATTTCAGGGTGCTTCCCTGTCCCCACATTCCAACGGAATATTTGGAGCCTTACGGGGGTTGAGTCAGGTGGCTGCCCCGAAAGCCGCAGCATCGATCAAGGAAGAGGTTCACGCCACGTGAGCATTGCAGAAAACAGCGCATCGCAGGTGCGTGACGTCATCATCGTCGGCTCCGGCCCGGCCGGCTACACTGCCGCCGTTTACACCGCCCGCGCCAACATGAAGCCGCTGCTCATTGCTGGTTCCGTCACCGCTGGTGGCGAACTGATGAACACCACGGACGTGGAGAACTACCCCGGCTTCCCCGAGGGCATCATGGGTCCTGACCTCATGGAAAACTTCGAGAAGCAGGCTGCCCGCTTCGGCACCGAAATCCTCTTCGAGGATGTCACCGAACTGGAGCTCGACGGCGACATCAAGACAGTCACCATCGGCACGGGGGAGAAGTTCCAGGCCAAGGCCATCATCCTTTCCACTGGTTCTGCCTACCGCGAGCTCGGCTTGGAGAACGAGAAGCGCCTCTCCGGCCACGGCGTCAGCTGGTGTGCAACCTGCGATGGTTTCTTCTTCAAGGACCAGGACATTGCCGTGATCGGTGGTGGCGACTCTGCCATGGAAGAGGCACTGTTCCTCACCAAGTTCGCCAAGTCCGTTACCGTAGTGCACCGCCGCGACACCCTGAAGGCTTCCAAGATCATGGGTGACCGGGCGCAAGCGCACGAGAAGATCAACTTCGTGTGGAACACGGCCGTTGAGGACGTTCTGGGTGGCGACAAGGTCACGGGCCTGAAGCTCAAGAACCTCGTGGACGGCACTGAATCCGAACTCGACGTGACGGGCGTCTTCGTGGCCATTGGCAACGATCCCCGAACCGATCTGGTCAAGGGCAAGGTGGACCTCACCGCCGAAGGAACCATCGCCGTTGAAGGCCGCAGCTCGCGTACCAACATCAAGGGCGTGTTTGCTGCTGGCGACGTCATCGACCCCACGTACCGCCAGGCCATCACAGCCTCGGGTTCCGGTTGTGTGGCGGCTCTCGACGTGGAGCACTACCTGGCCGACCTGCACTCCTAAGCTGCATCCAGCAACCATACGAAGGGAAAAGTTATGAGCAACGCCAAAGACGTAACTGACGCAAGCTTCAGCACGGATGTCCTGGCTTCCGAGAAGCCGGTTATCGTGGACTTCTGGGCAGAGTGGTGCGGTCCGTGCCGCAAACTCGGTCCCATCCTCGACGAGATCTCGGTCGAGTACAGCGAAAAGGTGGACGTCGTTAAGCTGAACGTCGACGACAACCCCGCTATCGCAGCCCAGTACGGCATCACCTCCATCCCGGCTGTGTACCTCTTCAGCGGGGGAGAGGTGAAGAGCACCGTCATCGGTGCCAAGCCCAAGCAGTTCTTCGAAAAGGAATTCTCGGACGTCTTGTCCTAGTTCCTGATTCACCGTCGGAAGCCGGCGGCTCCTGCCCCTTATGGGGACAAGGTAGCCGTCGGCTTCTTGCTTTTTCCGGGAATGAATCCCCAGCGGTTGCTTTAGTGGCAGTCCTTGCCCAGGGAACCCTCTACTTCACCAGTTGCGAGAAACGTGGCGTGGCTTGCCTGGAGTGGGCTCTTTGGGGCGGCTCGAAAACACGCTTTCTGTGACGGCTCGTAGGATACGACCCCGCGGTGCTGAGCGACCTCTTGAATTATCCGCCCGGGACCCGGCGTTACGAAGAGGCGAGCCGCGGAGTCGACCAACTCTTCGAGCAGTCTGCGATGGACGCTGGCTGAACCAATCCACGACGTTCTGGAATGTTTCACGTGGAACGAGCGCGTAGCGAGCTTTCAGCTCAGCGGAGGTTGAAGCCACAGTTTCTGCGATCCACCCCGAAGAGGTGTGGAACCATATCCGACACGACACGAAACCTCCTGGAGACGGACTTGCGCTGATCGACCGACCCTTCTTTCAGGCCCCCAAGTTCAGCTACCGGTTGCGAAGCTGCGCGGATCCACTTCGCTCAGCCGGCTGCTCCGTTTGCTTTGCCCATCCACGTCACGGTCCATGCAGTTCACCCTCTGCCACCGATCAGATTGCCAATTCGCCCATCAGAAAGATTGTTTTCCACCCCAAGCGTCCTCCATCGGGCTTTCAGCTGCTGATTGGAGCCGCCGCACCCTTCACCTACTTCGGCATCGGTATTCGGTCTGATCCCCCTCTCCTGCACGTCTTTCGCACTACCGTGAAACGTGCTCACACATTCGCTCAAGGCACCTCTAGGTCCGGACTCGACGTGGGCGATCATCGTTTCACGTGAAACAACGATCATCCATACTGCTGAGTACCTCCTCAGTGCCAACACCTCGGGGAGGGGCTCCTCCCGCGACGCAGCACTGGCTGCAGTGCCAAGAAAACGCGAGCAGCCTAGACGCCATAGGGCCTCCAGTACCCAGAAGGCGAGAACAGCCCAGACGCCATACAGCAAGGTCAGCACCGTCCTACATCCAGCCGCTCATATCGCCATAGTTATCACTGAATCACCTTCACCGCAGCCACTCCGTCGTTCTCGTAGACTCCCCAACACAACTGCTAACCTCATCGCGCGGCCTGCCTTCGAAGGGTCCGCGATCTCCGCGGTAGACCTTCATCGGTATGACCCCGGAATAGATTGAGCAACGCCTTCAATGCAATCACAACTCTTATGCGGGACAGTGCGGCTGCCTGTCTGGATACCAAAAGCATGAGGTCTGCGGAGGAGCGGCACCCGGACCATCGCCCGACACAGATCCCTGTCCGTGCAATCCGCCAGATTCAAACTGTTGGTGCTCACTCGGCCGACGGATGACGCAGCCCTGGGACCCCAGCGGACTGAGAGAGCCATCCTCCGGCCCTGACGCACATTGGGCCACCAACAGGGACCTGGCGACCCTGGCCCTGGCCCTGGAGTCGCATCCGGCGCCCAACAGCCGACTTCCCGCCCCGACGCACGTTGGGCCACCAACAGGGACCTGGCGACCCTGGCCCTGGCCCTGAAGACGCATCCGGCGCCCAAAAGCCGATCCTCCGGGCCTGAGGCACACCCCATTAGCCGCCAACTTCGCCGTTCCGCTGATTCAACTGGTTAGGAGAAACCCACACAGCACCTCGACCACCCCGCGTACGGCTGGCTTTCCACGTCACGACACCGAAAGGCCTCTAAGAGCCAGTCAAATATCGCCATGGAAGCCTGGACGACACCGCCGGCGAACACACAAGGCGTCAAGGCCACGACAAAGCTCCAGAACTTTGTCAGGCGATCTCAACGCTACAAGACGTGGATAGCGACACGGCCAGTCGGCAACATGACATCGGAAGGGTGCCGTTGGGCACGGAAGCCGCCTTCCCGGCCGAAACTCACGCTAGAACGACCCCAGCCTGGAAGGGGCCGCATAGGGGTTTCTTAGGCCGCCCACAAACGCGATCACATGGACCCATTGGCTCTATTCGGGGCTCGGTATCGCCTGGGAGACTGCGTCTGCTGCTCCCGGAGTTCCATACGGAATCCAGTGGATCAATGCTGAGGGCATGTCGTCTGATAGGACCTCTCTACGTCCAGCCCGTACCCACGGATGTAACTGCACCCGCGCCTCCCCACCGCTCGTCACCGCTCGTCACCGCTCGCTCGGATGTAACTACACCCGCGCCTCCGCACCTCTACCCACAGCATCCCGCGGTCCTGCTCGGTCCTGCTCGGTCCTTTCTTGGGTTTTGATTGGCCCTGCAGGCTGTAGGCCCTCCACGCTCCACATGCGGACGCAGATAGTTGCTGGTCAGTTCTGCAGACTTGCCCAAGAGAGCCGGGGCGCCCTCTTCGACACTGCAAAGAGCAGCCCTTCCGACCGTAGTAGCCTGGCAACCTTCGATGGAACTCGGAGTCAGAGCAGAACTTGTTTCACGTGAAACATAGGTCCAGCTCCCTAAAAAGTAGTCACAACTCCGGGTTGCCGCCGGACGGCTCCTTCCGCATCGATGGTTTCAAAGGTCGGGCATCCTAACGAGCGGACCAGGCTTCGGACTCACCGCTGGATGATAGAGGGATCGATGTTTCACGTGAAACAGCAGCGACGACCATGGGCACGAAGGCAGCGTCCTCGCCAACTCAGGGTACAAGTCAGCGTCACGCACCTAGAAGGCCGGCTTTCGACTGTAAAACTTGGGCGCCTACGCCTAAGGTTCGCAACGAGGAAGGGCGCTTGGATCACGGCATGCCACCAGCAGCATCATCTCGGCCAATCAGCGTTCCTCCCTGGCGCCCGACCCTGCGCGAAGAGACATCCGATGAAACGACCCTCTGCGTCAGCCTCGGACCCTGTTGGCTAGTCTTAGCTCTTAGTGCATTCAAGATCGACTTCGCAGTTCCGTCCTGCGCCCCAGTTACAGTTAGGGGCAGGAGGGACTTGCTGGATGTGCGGGCACGCTAGAGGCTCTAGGCGGAGCCCCCGATTGCGCCATGCCTGATAGTGTGACCACGAGACTCTGACTAAGGACGCCCATCGATGAGTCGGCGCATCGGACCGTGTAGGCAGCCCGGACCTCACACACCGCGCGACCTATTCACAAAGTTATCCACAGGTTTATCCACTGCCGTCCATACCCATCGTCGTCGACCTTCTGCAAGGGAATCGAGTGCACGAAAGCTTGGTAGTCCCGCCGAGTTGGCGACATGCATGAGCTGTGGCTGAGTCCACCGGGGCACCCCCGCCAGAATCTCCATAAATCAACGAATTCTCCGGCAATATGACAATAATCTCACCATGCCGCGTCGGACTGCCGGCCTTACCACAGGAGTTGCTCGTGTGGTGCCAAGATGGGCCCAAGCGGAGCACAGGCCCAGCCTCAGAAGAACGATCAACTCTCCCGAGACCCCCCGCGTTATCCCCAAAGTTATCCACAGGGATATCCACCGGGTTTTCCACTTCCAACATCTGGATTCACAGGCGGGGAGTGAGCGATCGAAACTGCCAGGATCCAGAGGCGGCACCATGTTTCACGTGAAACAGACAACGCAGCTTGGGCGTCTGATCGGCCTCGACGGCGTTGCTTCGGAATGAGTAGCTTCGAACGTAGCCAGTTCGCAGTCGATCACACGGCCCAAAGACTTAGGTGCTTCCTTGGACCCTGCCGAACGGACGTGCTCCGAAACGTACAACATCAGATCTCTTTCGAATCACCCTGATCCAGAACTGGGCACCCAGGACTCATCGTATTATTGACTTTGGGATGAGAGAGCGCGAGTGTCCACGTACTTGCAACTCGTCAATCCGTTGGTCGTGAAGGCATAGTCGCCTGCAGGCACCATCGGCACTTACGTCTGCTGTTCCGCGTTCAGTCCGACCAAGCCGAGGAGGCGCGACAAGGAGGCCCGGTTGGGTCTTGGTCGATCAAGGCCCACGGTACGCTGTCACCAAAGCTCACCGACGGTCCCGAGCACACAGTGGAAGAGAACACCCGCTGTGTTCTCATGGATGCGCGGGCCTTATCCAAAGTATGACTCGGACCTTCGTGTCCACAGCCCAGTCAACGAGTCGGCGCCACGATCTGAACAGCACGGTCGGACGCAGAGAGTCGAGTAGGCCGCGTCCTACGCAATCGGGGGATATGGGCTGGGAAGTGCGTCACGTAGGAGTGGGAGCCGATTACTGCCGCGCGTATGGATGGTTGATAGACGCTTCCGTACCACTTCGAAGACTACGCCCGGCCATTGCGTGAAGTTTACACCCACGTGTACCGGCCATGGCCTGGCCCAGCATGAGAGTGAACTGTGTGTGCACAGCACTCCCGGTACGGTCATGCGAGCGGACAATGTCACTAACCACTGCCGCACAGCAACCGATCGTGTAGCCGAACAATTCCGAAAGCTGCTCAGGCGCGTATCAAGGCAGTGGACTGGACTTCGTGGAATAGCATTCTGCTATGAGCCGCCGCCTCTGTCTGAAGAATGCAGGGTACGAGGGTGCAGGGTACGAAGGTACGAGGTTTGGGCTGTGGAGTGCGCCTGAGCACACCCGAGTTCGTTACACTCTCGTGTCTGGACCCTTCTGCACCCTTGTCATGCAAGAGTGCTGCAACCCGCCGCAGGAGAGCTCTGGGAGTGGGCGCGCTCGTTGGTCACGTCGTAGCTGGTCCTGATGCTCGCAGTCATGAGTACGTACGCCACGTGCCTCAGTCTTTGTTGGAACTCATGTTCACAGTCATGAGTACGCCACAGCGCCCCTGTCTTAGCTTGGGGACACCGCTTCGGCGCAATCTCCGCACTACCGTCGACCATAACCAGGCGCATCGGAACCCGTGGCGCAGCGGGAAACAGGGGAGGGTCCATTATCTCTGTCTCACGTAAAGCCGACTCTCCTGACTGAGGCTGCTCAACTCAAACAACTTCGTCAGCCATGCGCGAAGGCCATCAGGTTCTGCGAAGATCGATACAAGACCCTAAAGCGTGACTGTTGTGATCGCGACGGCCAGCGGCAACGAACGCCCTTTGTATGTTGGGCATACGTCGATAGACCAGGAAACCAGGCGAGATGCACGACGACCCGTCACCCGACTGCGACCAACTCAATCTGAACGGGTATGGTTCGCAGTTCTTCCACCTATGCGACCCTCTACTCCTCGCGTGCACTCCACCCAGTCGGCTTCACATCCTCAGTCGATCGCACCATTGATACTTGGGCTCGTAGAGTGTTCCACACCGATTCTGAAGCGAGGGCCGCATGGACGCACCTTTGAGTCCTCACTGATACCTCATCACCAACCAGAATAATTCGAGGTTGGTGTCCCCAGCCTACTTCCTGAAGTTGCGGGGGAGTTGCTCTTCCGCCTCAAGACCCAGTCGATCGAACGGCGTTTCACGTGAAACAGTGCTGCAGCCAAGCGGCGAGCGTCCGAACCAGCGCACTGCCGTCCTCTACCGTCAGATGCAATTTCGTCCCACGAACACTCCGAATACGGGAGGATTGAGGAATTCCACTCCCCAAGGGCTTTGGCGCTTCATACAACGCTCAGCTTCGACCACGATGGTCTGCCATCATGCACCATGTTTCACGTGAAACGCCACGCCTTCGAGCCAAGGTGAGTGCGTTCAGCTGCGTCCGACTCTGTCTCAAGAACCCTAGGAAGGCGACATTCAAACGGGCCTCTGCCGTCGCACAACGACCCAGGGCATCGTCACGGCAATTCCCGACGAACCCATCCATCCGAGATAAATTGGGATGGCACTCAACGCTGCGTCCTTAGGTGCCTCAGCCGGCCGGATCTGAATTCTCCAGGAATCCCTACAACATTGCACTCCCTGGGGCCGCTCGAAATCAACACTCATTGTTTCACGTGAAACTAGGCATCAACAGTCACAAGGAGAGCTCATGGAGAAGCTTACGCTCCTGGGCCTGTGTTCTCACCGGGCAGAGCCAGGGCCCGCCCTGAGGGGCACATAACGCTAGGAGGCTCACCGCGAGACAACAAGGACATCAGCACTTCGAGTCTCCATGCGCATGGTGGAGCCGACATGGAGCATCCACGCTCTATCTAGAGACCGGCGTCGCCGTACGTCGAGTGAATCCGCCCAAAGTCGCCCTGTTTCACGTGAAACATTCGCCCTCCGCTGCAACAAGCGCTGTGGATGCACATCCCTGTGCCACGCCGGACTCCAAAGCATCCCTTAGCAGCACCTCTAGGACGGCGACACTGAACAATTAGCCCGCTTGCCGCGAGGTAAGCACTGAATCCGCCGGGAGCGAGCACCTCCTAGCAACGCGCGAGTGGCAGAAAACGAGGGTATTCACGGCACACCAGTCCACTCACGAAAGAACGAGCACTATGGTAGCAACCGTAGCCCGTACGCTCCAGGCCTCAGTGTCCTGTTCTGGGCTGTCAGCGGCGGAAGGGGAGAGTTGCATTCCAACAAATGCCCCGTGCGCTCGAAAGCTTCCCAGGAGTGGCACATGCCTGCTGAGCGGTGAGTGGGGAACGAACCCGGGAACGCCCCGTCCGCTCGAAAGCTTCCCAGAAGGGGCACATGCCTTGAACGGTGCGTGGGGGACCGAACCCGTGAATGCCCCGCCGACCGAATGGCTTCCCCGGGAGGAGCAAATGCTTACTCAGCGGTGAGTGCGACAACAGACCCGCAAATGCCCTATGCTGCCCCGCACCAGCTCTCGGAGACGACCGAATGTCCGCTAAGCCGGGTCTGGAACCGAATCCGTAGGCACCCCGTCTCCCGCACGGCGGGGCGTCGAGACGCCGAGAGGCCTGCTCAGCGGCCGCTCCGCGAGCAAGAGCTGACCTGGCGGCCCTCTCGGATGGGCACACGGCATCCTACGAATAGCCAAACAAAGGCAGAGACAAAACCATAGCTACACCGGCTAAACCCACGTTCAGAGCGCGAGATCTTCCAGGCACGTAGTAACGCGCCTGCACTCACGTCACCCAACAATAATGGGGCCCACTTCGCAGGAAGTGAACCCCATTTGAATTGAATAAAAGAGAACTAGCCCTCAGCTCCGGGACTAAGGACATCCATGATGCGGTTGAGGTCCTCGACGCTGGCAAACTCGATGCTCACGCGTCCCTTGCGGGCTCCGAGCGTGATCTTCACATTGGTATCCAGACGATCTGACAACGACGACGCCAAGTAGTCCAAGCGCTCGTGACGGGCATTGGGCTTGGGGATGCTGTTCTTAGGCGGCGTCGTGGGGTCCTGGTACAGGGCCACAGCCTCCTCGGTAGCCCGTACGGACATGCCTTCAGCCACGATCTTCTGTGCCAAGCGCTCCATGGCGGCAGCATCGGGCAGTGACAGCAGGGCACGAGCGTGTCCTGCTGAGAGAACGTTGGCAGCTACACGCCGCTGGACCAGCGGTGGAAGCTTCAGCAGCCGGAGCGTGTTGGACACCTGCGGTCGGGAACGCCCAATACGATCGGCGAGCTGCTCATGCGTGGTGCCAAAGTCCTCAAGGAGCTGCTGGTAAGCGGCTGCCTCTTCCAACGGGTTCAGTTGGCTGCGGTGAAGGTTCTCAAGCAGGGCATCCCTGAGGAGGTCGTCATCCGTGGTGTCGCGGACGATCGCAGGGATCGTATCGAGGCCGGCGGCCTGAACTGCCCTCCAACGACGCTCGCCCATGACAAGCTCGTACGGTTCTCCACCCTTTTCAGTTGAAGTACGTACAACAATTGGCTGGAGGACGCCGATTTCCCTGACCGAGTGCACCAGTTCCGCCATATCTTCTTCGTCGAAGACAGTACGCGGTTGCTTACGGTTGGGGTGGATGTCCGTAACGGGAATTTCGGCAAACCTTGCGCCAGGGACCTCCACCAATTCGACGTCAGGCGCTGAAGTTACTGGTGCAGCCGCAGCAGCAGCCGGTGAGGAGGTCGACGTCGTACTCTCCTCGGAAGGGGCCTTCGCCGAGGCAGCAGCGGAACGCTTGGCAGCCGGAGCCTTGGCGGCAGGCGCCTTCGCCGCGGTCTTGGCAGGAGCCTTTTCCGTGGAAGTCGAACGTGCACCACTCGCGGTCTTGGAACCTGAGTCCTTGGACTCGGAAGGTGACTCTACAACTGGAGCATCCGCGGTGGGTGCCTCGGTAACCGGTTCGGCCGCTTTGCGTGCGTCGGGGAAGAACAAATCCACCGGACGCGAAGGCGACGCTCCATTGCCTGCGGACCCTGCGGCGGCGGAGCTGGGGATGAGAGCCCCAAGACCCCTGCCCAGGCCTCTTCGCTTTTCGCTCATTGATTCATCCCTCCGATGGATAGCCGAGCGCGGGGCGACTCAGGCTGTTGCAGTGTTTCAAGAATTCTAGCGTTCAGCGATTTCAGCAGCGGCTTCCATGTAGGACAACGCGCCGCTCGATGAGGGATCATACGTCATGACAGTTTGCTGATAGCTGGGCGCTTCGGAGATACGCACCGAACGCGGCACCACGGCACTCAGAACTTGCTGGGGGAAGTGTTGACGGACCTCCGAAGCCACCTGGGCCGCGAGGTTGGTCCGACCGTCGTACATCGTCAGGAGAATGGTCGAAACCTCCAGGTCCGCATTGAGGTGCTTCTGGATCATTTCGATGTTCTTGAGAAGTTGGCTGAGCCCTTCCAGCGCGTAGTACTCGCACTGAATGGGAATCAGCACCTCACTGGCGGCGCAGAAAGCGTTGACGGTCAGGAGGCCGAGGCTCGGCGGGCAGTCGATGAAGATATAGTCGAGCCGGCCCTCACCGTTCTTTTCGCGCTCCTTGGCGTAGACGTCGATCGCCCGGCGCAGCCGCTGTTCGCGGGCAACGAGGGACACGAGTTCAATCTCGGCGCCAGCCAGGTGAATGGTTGCCGGCGCGCAAAAAAGGTTGGGGATATCCGGGCACGGCGCAACAACATCGTTCAAAGGAAGGTCGTTGATCAGGACGTCGTAGATGCTGTCCACATCTGCGTGATGCTCGATGCCGAGCGCGGTGGAGGCGTTGCCCTGTGGGTCAATGTCGATGACGAGTACGTTGAGCCCCGCGGACGCCAGCGCGGCCGCGATGTTGACAGTGGTGGTGGTCTTACCAACACCACCCTTCTGGTTGGACACTGTGAAGATTCGTGTCTTTTCAGGCCTTGGCAGCTGGCGGCCGATCAGCCGCTCACGACGCCGGGTCTCGTGCGCGAGCTCGCGGGCAATGGGGCTTGAATCGTCCATGGAGTCCATGAGGTTAGGCCCATCGTCGGTAAGGGTTTCACGTGAAACGGCGTTTTCAACCGATTCGGTACGCACAATCGCGGACTGCAGAGATGCGGAGGGTGTGGCAATGGACCGCGCAGACCCCAAAGACATAAATGGGGGGATCCGCTGCGTGGAGGTTTCGCTACTGCCCACTGGTCACACTCTCACTCTCATTCGGCGCTTGCTGCCGTTCTCTAGCCTAACCGCTCCGCCGCCGACACGCGGGAAACCAAACCCTGCCTACGCCGTCTTTCCGGGCTTGTTGACGATGATCCTCACCACGGTGGTGGGTTCCTCCAAAAGCTCCTGTCCGCAAACCACAACGGACGTTTCAACGCCGCCGAGCTTACGAATGACCTTCCTGGCCTTCTCGATTTCGTCCGCCGCGCTCCGACCCTTGATGGCAACTACCTCACCCTTGCCGTTGAGCAGCGGGATGGTCAGTCCAGCCAGGTTGGTCAGCGCCGAGACCGCGCGGGCGGTCACTACGTCGGCGTCGACGAGACCTACGGCCAGTTCCGCACGCGTCCGCATGACGGTCACATTATCCAGTCCGAGGTCGTCCACCACTTCCTGAAGCCAGATAACCCGGCGTTCAAGCGGCTCGATAAGAGTCAGTTCCAGGTCGGGACGGGCAATCGCCAGGCACAGGCCCGGCAGTCCGGCACCGGATCCGACATCGGCCACATGCTTGTCCTTGGCAATGGCGGATTCGATGACGGCACAGTTCAGGACATGCCGGCCCCACAAACGGGGAACCTCCCGGGGACCTATCAGTCCGCGTTCAATGCCGGACGTTGCCAGGTGCTCCACATAGCGCTTGGCGAGATCCAAGCGTGCCCCGAAAATCTTCTCAGCTGCCTGCAGTTCAGTTGCGGAAATCTCAACCATGAGCCGCTAGTCAGCCGAAACCACGATGTGCCGGCCTGCGCCTTCACCCTCGGATTCAGAAACAAAACCAAGATCGGCCACGGCGTCATGAACAATCTTGCGTTCGTAGGCGCTCATCGGTTCGAGGGCAACCGTTCCGCTGTTGGCTTTGACCTTGGCCACGGCATCCTCGGCGATCTGCCGGAGAACACCGGCACGGTCCTTGCGGTAGCCGTTGATGTCCAGCACCAGGCGGGAGCGGTTCTCCGTTGCAGAAAGAACGGAAAGCCTGGCCAGTTCCTGAAGTGCTTCAAGGACCTCGCCATCGCGGCCTACCAGGCTCTCCAAAGCTTCGGACTCGTCCTCAGCCGCAATGGAGATGTAGGTACGCCCATTGCGGACCTCAATGTCGATATCCCCGTCGATGTCTGCGATATCAAGGAGCTCTTCGAGGTAATCGGCGGCAATGTCGCCTTCCTCTTCCAGGCGGCTTGCCGTCTTGGACAGCGTCTCTTCCTGGGCGTCGTCCTGGTCTTCAGTCACGGCGGCAGTTACTTCCTCGGTGCTCTCAGCAGACATTACTTCTTCTTCCTGTTCTTACGTTGCGGCTGGACGCGCTGCGCCCTGACTTCAGCAGCAGCGGCGGCAGCGGCAGCCTCGGCGTCGTCAATTTTCTTGCCACCCAGCAGCGGCGGCAGGCCCTTGGCGGCCCGACGCTCCTCGAGCGCCTTGGCGGCCGGGGAACCCGGAGTGGGCATGCGGCGGATGACGAAGAACTGCTGACCCATGGTCCAGAGGTTGGTGGTGGTCCAGTAGATGAGGACACCGATCGGGAAGTTGATGCCACCAATACCGAACACGAGCGGCAGGATGTAGAGCATCATCTTCTGCTGGCGCATGAACGGGCTGGCGAGGGCTTCCTCGGACATGTTCTTGGCCATGATCTGCTTCTGAGTGATGAACTGCGAGGCAGTCATGGCGAGGATCATGATGATGGAGAGAACCCAGACAGCAACAGCACTACCGCTGCCGCTGGGGTCACCGTGCAGCAGCGAAGCCGACAAGGGCGCACCGAAGATGCTCGACTGATCGAACTGCACAACCTGCTCGTGGCTCATGGCGCCAACGCCGGATCCAGCCTTGGCGTTGTTCGAAATGCCGGACAGCACCTGGAACAGCGCGAAGAAGAACGGCATCTGGATCAGCATCGGCAAGCAGGCCGAGAACGGGTTGGTGCCGTGCTTCTTGTACAGCGCCATCTGCTCCTGCGCCATGGCCTGGCGGGACAGCTGATCGGTCTTGCCTTTGTACTTGGTCTGCAGCTTCTTCAGGTCAGGCTGCAGGAGCTGCATGCCTCGCTGGGCCTTGATCTGCTTGACGAAGACCGGAATCAGGGCAGCGCGGATCACCAGCACCAGGCCGATGATGGACAAGGTCCACGTCCAGCCGTTCGCGGCGGGAAGGCCAATGAAGCTCAGTCCCTCGTGGAAGCCAACCATGATGATTGACACCAACCACTTGAACGGAAACATGATTGTTTCAAAGAAGTCCATACGATATCCCTATTCGTCAGGCCGCAGGGCGGCCTTCTTCATCAGCCTGAGCAGCCAGGAACTGGTCCGGGTTGTTCAGTACAACAATTGTGGGCGTCCGGCCTTCAGGCCAATGACGATGCCCGGCGGGGACGTGGTCCACACCGCCGGCATTCCAGGGGTGGCATTTGGCGAGCCTTCTGGCTGCAAGCCAAGTGCCCTTGACGGCGCCATGCACCGTGACAGCCTCGAGCGCATACGCCGAGCAGGACGGAAAAAATCGGCAAACCTGGCCGTACAGGGGCGAGACCACTTTGCGGTAGGCCTTCAACAGGAGGATCAACACGTTCCTGGGCAGGCCCCAGACGAACTTGCCGATCACAGCAAGCCAGCTTTGGGAGGGAACCTCGTCAGCGGGGTCACCAAAGGAAGGAACGACGGCGGCACTATGGTTATGCACGCGGTGTCCCTTCCGTAGTGGTGCCGTTGCTGTCCGGCGAAGTGTTGTGCGGAGCTGAGCCACCCAGTCGCTTCGTCGTCACTGCCAATGCGGCGTTGTAGTCCGCGAGCAATTGATCCCAACTGGCTGATGCAGCTGCAGGCAATGCGCGGACTACCACCGCCAGGCCCGTTCCATGCTGTTGCAAAGACAACGCGCCTGCTTCTCTCAGTCTCCTCTTAACGAGGTTCCTGGTCACGGCGTTCCCGACGGCTTTGGAGACAATGAAGCCGATTCGACTCGGCTCCGCGGCCCCGATAGGAGCCGTATATAACACTAAGTTCCGGCGTCCATTGCGGACGCCGGAACGTACAGTTGTTGAAAAGTCGGTAGACGTCCGGAGACGGTTTGGGGTGGCTAGCACCGACGAACCCCCGAAAGGACCCTGACCGACAAGTCAGTTATTTAGGCCGACAGCTCGACGCGGCCCTTGCCGCGACGGGCAGCCAGGATGGCGCGGCCTGCACGGGTACGCATACGAAGGCGGAAGCCGTGCTTCTTGGCCCGACGGCGGTTATTCGGCTGAAAAGTCCGCTTGCTCACGTTAGTTACTCCAGTGGATCAAAGGTGCGCCCACCCGATCAAAAGGGGAAGAACTGGCCGACGCTAAGTTTTGTATGTGCCTGCCGCCGTTGCCTCCCGCACGGTAAACGTACAGGGGTGCAACTGATCGCAAAAGCGGACACAAAGGACTTCACAACGTTAGGGCAAAAAGGGACCCCCAGTCAAACCGGGAGCCACCCGGGAAGCTGTCCACAACTGTGGCAAACCATGGGAACAAGCCTGTGGATGAAGTGGCTCACAACGCCCGATCCAGAACAACAACGGTGTAATTATCCACAAGCAACTTCCCAGCTATCTTCTGGGGAAATCATCCCCTAGAGTGGCTCAGTAGCCCATTGTCCACCCGCTGTGCATAAGTCTGTGGATTAATCCCCGGAACCGCCGCATGTCGGAGGCTTTTCGGCTGCCAGCAACGCCGGCAAGCAAGCATTTAGGAACACATTGATGACAGTAGACGAAGCCAACCACGCCAATACTGTCGGAAGTTCCTGGCGCAGGGTGCTGAGCCTCCTGGAACAAGACGACCGGGTTTCACCCCGTCAGCGCGGTTTCGTCATCCTCGCCCAGGCACAGGGCCTCATCGGTTCCACGCTCCTGGTTGCCGTGCCCAATGAGCTCACCAGGGAAGTCCTGCAAACCCAGGTCAAGGATGCCTTGGACGATGCACTCCGCAGCGTCTTTTCCGACGACATCCGCTGCGCCATCGACGTGGACACCGATCTGGTGCCCGTCCACGCGGAGCCGGAACCCGTCGTCGAGCTTTCCGCTGCCCCGGACCTGGCCATGGAACCGAAGCCGCAGCCCACGCCGCCCAGCACTTCGCACGAGTTTGGCCGACTGAACCCGAAGTACATTTTCGACACCTTCGTGATCGGTTCCTCCAACCGCTTCGCCCACGCTGCGGCCGTGGCCGTAGCCGAGGCGCCGGCCAAGGCCTACAACCCGTTGTTCATCTATGGCGACTCCGGGCTGGGCAAGACCCACCTCCTGCACGCCATTGGCCATTACGCCCGGCGCCTCTACAGCGGTATCCGCGTCCGCTACGTGAACTCCGAAGAATTCACCAACGACTTCATCAACTCCATCCGCGACGACGAGGGCACCAGCTTCAAGACCACGTACCGCAACGTGGACGTGCTGCTGATCGACGACATCCAGTTCCTGGCGGGCAAGGACCGGACCCAGGAAGAGTTCTTCCACACGTTCAACGCCCTGCACAACGCCAACAAGCAGGTTGTCATCACCTCTGACCAGCCGCCCAAGATGCTTGCCGGCTTCGAGGACCGCATGACCTCGCGATTCGAGTGGGGGCTCCTGACGGACATCCAGCCGCCCGAACTTGAAACGCGCATCGCCATCCTCCGCAAGAAGGGCCTCAGCGAAGGCCTGTCTGCCCCGGACGATGCTTTGGAGTACATCGCCTCGAAGATTTCCAGCAACATCCGCGAACTCGAGGGCGCCCTCATCCGGGTCACGGCGTTCGCCAGCTTGAACCGCCAGCCCGTGGACGTGGCCCTCGCAGAGATGGTCCTCAAGGACCTGATCACCGACGACGGCGCCCAGGAGATCACGGCAAAGCAGATCCTCGACCAGACCGCGGACTACTTCAAGCTCAGCATGGAAGAACTCTGCAGCAAGTCCCGTACGCGCACCCTGGTGACCGCCCGTCAGATCGCGATGTACCTCTGCCGGGAACTGACGGACATGTCCCTGCCGAAGATCGGGCAGGAGCTGGGCGGCCGCGACCACACCACTGTCATCCACGCCGATCGGAAGATCCGCGAGCTGATGGCTGAGCGGCGTGTGATTTACAACCAGGTCACCGAGCTCACCAACCGCATCAAGCAACAGCAACGGGACTCCTGAATCCACATCACACTGCTCACTACATACCTTATTAACAGGCGCATGTGGATAACCCTGTGGATTGTTAAGGGGACAAGCGCGGTTAATGGGCTTAAAACCCTTAAGCCGTCTGTGGATCGTTAAAAAGTGGCTTTGGAGTTGTCCCCATCCACACCCTGTTTAAAACCCAGTTAACGCACACTCCGTGAACAGGGCTCAACCGCGGAACTGCGCGGCAGGAAGCACTTATCCACAGTTTCCACAGCAGTTATTAACACTACGAATCCCAAAAATCGAAATCCCTCAAATAACAATCTCCCTCTCCCGCACACCGTCTGCCCCTGGGACAGGACCAACGGACAGCCGAGGCTGTCCACATAGGACGAGTCCGGGCAAACGGGGATGGGTTAATCCCAGATGTTCCGGCTAAGCTGTCAGCAGCGCTCCCATCCCTGGGTATGTTTTGTAGTTCGTTAAGCGCGGACCATGCAGCTCCCGGTGCCGGAACGCGGATTTTTGGTGGGTTCCAGGCAGGAATCCGCAGCTACTACTTGGCAGCAGCAATGAAAGGCGGCACCCCTCCGTGAAGTTCAGAGTCGACCGCGACGTCCTGGCAGAAGCCGTTACGTGGACCGCGCGGTCGTTGTCTCCGCGGCCGCCCGTACCTGTGCTTTCCGGCCTCCTCCTCAAAGCCGAGGCTGGAACCGTAAGCCTTTCGAGCTTCGACTACGAGACGTCGGCACGTCTGGAAATCCCCGCCGACATCACCACCGAGGGCACCATCCTTGTCTCCGGACGACTTCTGGCAGATATTTGCCGAAGCTTGCCTTCCGCTCCCGTGGAAGTTGAAACCGATGGCAGCAAAGTCACCCTCACGTGCCGTCGAAGCAGCTTCCATCTGGCGACCATGCCCGAATCCGAGTACCCCGCCTTGCCCGCCTTGCCGGCAATCAGTGGCACGCTTCCCGGCGATTCGTTCGCCCAAGCTGTTTCCCAGGTGATCATTGCTGCCAGCAAGGACGACACCCTCCCCATCCTTACCGGTGTCCGCATGGAGATCGAGGATGACATGATCACCCTCCTCGCAACGGACAGGTATCGCCTGGCGATGCGCGAAGTTCCGTGGAAGCCAGTCACTCCAGGCATTTCCACCAGTGCGCTGGTCAAGTCCAAGACCCTCAACGAGGTTGCAAAGACCCTTGGCGGAAGTGGTGACATCAATGTCGCCCTTGCCGATGACGACAGCCGCCTCATCGGCTTCGAAAGCGGCGGGCGCACCACCACTTCGTTGGTGGTGGATGGCGACTACCCGAAGATCCGGTCACTTTTCCCGGACTCCACGCCCATCCACGCAACCGTCCAGACCCAGGAACTGGTTGAAGCCGTTCGCCGCGTGTCACTCGTGGCCGAACGCAACACTCCTGTTCGCCTCGCCTTCAGCCAGGGGCTGCTCAACCTCGACGCAGGCACCGGTGAAGATGCCCAGGCTTCGGAAGAACTCGAAGCCCAGCTTTCCGGCGATGACATCACCGTTGCCTTCAACCCGCATTACCTGGTGGAGGGTTTGAGCGTCATTGAGACCAAGTTTGTCCGGTTCTCATTCACGTCAGCTCCCAAGCCGGCCATGATCACGGCCCAGGCCGAAGCTGACGGCGAAGACCAGGACGACTACCGCTATCTGGTAATGCCGGTCCGCCTGCCGAACTAACCGCCAATCGTTGATGATCCACTACCCGGATCGCCAACGAATGACGCGGCTTGCAACTTTCCCGCCACCCTCCGCAGAAAAGAGTCACACTGTGCACATTGGACTGATCGGTCTTGGAAAAATGGGTTTCAATATGCGTGAGCGCATGCGGAACGGTGGCATTGAGGTAACTGGTTTCGACCGCAATCCGGACGTCACCGACGTTGCAACGGTCGATGACCTTGTCGCCGCCCTGCCCACACCAAGGCTCGTCTGGGTCATGGTTCCTTCCGGTGCCATCACCGATGCCGTCGTCACGGAACTCGGCGGGAAGCTCAGCCCCGGTGACATGGTGATCGACGGCGGCAACTCGCGCTTCACCGAAGACCAGAAACACGCCGCAGCCTTGGCCGAGAAGGGCATCCGCTTCGCAGACTGCGGCGTTTCCGGCGGTGTGTGGGGCCTGCAGAACGGTTACGGACTCATGGCCGGCGGCTCCGAGGAAGACATTGAGCTGGCCATGCCGGTATTCGATGCCCTCCGTCCGGAAGGCGACCGCGCGGACAGCTTCGTCCACGTCGGCGGAGTCGGCGCCGGCCACTACGCCAAGATGGTCCACAACGGAATCGAATATGGCCTGATGCAGGCGTACGCCGAAGGCTACGAACTGCTGGCTGCCAAGGACATCGTGAAGGACTTGCCCGGGACGTTCCGGGCGTGGCAGAAGGGAACCGTAGTCCGTTCCTGGCTCCTGGACCTCATGGTCAAGGCCCTCGACGAAGATCCCGGCCTCGCCTCGATCGACGACTATGTGGAAGATTCCGGTGAGGGCCGCTGGACGGTTGAGGAAGCAATCGCCAATGCCGTCCCGGCTCCCGCCATCACGGCCGCATTGTTCGCCCGCTTCGCTTCCCGCGAGGACACTTCGCCTGCCATGAAAATGGTTTCCGCGTTGCGCCACCAGTTCGGCGGACACGCTACCCGCCCGGCCAACTAAGGCCGCAGGAGTCCAGCAAACGGCGTGTACCTCGAACATCTCTCGCTGACCGACTTCCGGAGCTATGCCCAGGTTGACCTGAAGCTTGGCCCGGGCGTTACTGTCCTGGTGGGTTCCAACGGGATCGGCAAGACGAACCTCATGGAAGCCATCGGGTATCTGGCAACGCTGAGCTCACACCGCGTCAGCTCAGATGGGCCGCTGCTTCGGTTCGGAACCGAACGTGCCTTGATCCGGGCACGGCTGGTGCGTGGCGAACAGTCCAGCATCATCGAGCTGGAGATCAACGCCGGCCGTGCCAACCGTGGACGCATCAACCGCGGAAATCCGGTGCGGGCCAGGGATATCCTGGGCATTTGCCACACCGTGTTGTTCGCTCCGGAGGACCTCGCCCTGGTCAAGGGGGATCCATCCAACCGCCGCCGTTTCCTGGACGAACTCCTGGTGAGCCTGGTTCCCCGGCATGCGGCGACCCGCAGCGACTATGACCGTGTCCTGAAGCAGCGGAACGCGCTCTTGAAATCCGCGCGGACCGGAAAGTTCACCGCAGGGCACGAGGCAACCCTGGATGTCTGGGACCAGCACATGGCCCGCGCCGGAGCCCACCTCCTGCACGCACGGCTGGAACTGGTGGAGCGCCTGCGTCCTCACCTGAACAGCGCCTACGCACAGTTGACTGACGGTTCCAAGGACGCCGGCGCGGTCTACCGCTCTACCATCCAGGGCATCCTTGACGACGACGGCGGTGCAGGCGCCCCGTCAACGGAACCTCCGGCGTCGGCCGATGACCTCCGGCTGCTATCCGTGGACGAGCTCACCGAGCGGTACATCCAGGCGTTCGCAGCAAGCAGGAAGAAGGAACTGGAACGTGGGATTTCCTTGGTGGGTCCGCACCGGGATGAACTCGAACTGGTCCTGGGCCAGGCACCTGCCAAGGGCTACGCCTCGCACGGCGAAACGTGGTCCATGTGCCTCTCCCTGCGGTTGGCCTCCTATTACGTGATGCTCGACGACGCCCGAACAGGTGGCACGGCACCGATCCTCATCCTGGACGATGTCTTCGCCGAACTCGACGTCCAGCGGCGGCGTAAACTGGCAGCAATCGTGGCCGGTGCCGAACAGGTGCTGGTGACCGCCGCCGTCGACGCCGACATCCCGGAGGAGCTGGCCGGACGGCGCATAACCGTTGTTCCGGGAGGCATCGATGGCGAGGGATAGCGCCGACGGACGTCAACCCGGCCGGGATCCTGACGAAATCGACGCAGCCCAGGCCGCCTTGAACCGCATGCGCGAAGCCGCGGCCGCCCGCGGTGAAGTGCGCCAACGCGCTCCCCGTCCCGGATCCACTCCCAAACGGACCGGCCTGCGCGACACCAAGGGATTTTCGCAGTTCCATGGAAGCGGCCGTGATCCGTTGGGCCTTGGAAAAGTGGTGGGCCGACTGGTTGCCGAACGCGGCTGGACCTCGCCGGTTGCCGTGGGATCCGTCATGGCCGAATGGGATGCCCTGGTAGGACCGGACATCGCGGCCCACTGCACACCGGAGAGCTTTACCGACACCACCCTCCAGGTTCGTTGCGATTCGACCGCATGGGCCACCCAACTCCGTTTGCTGAGCACCAGCTTGCTGGAAATGTTCCGGAAAGAGCTGGGCGACGGTGTTGTCACGAGCATCCAGGTCCTCGGTCCGTCGGCGCCGAACTGGCGAAAAGGTGGTCGCAGCGTGAACGGTCGGGGACCCCGGGACACCTACGGCTGAACGGCGTGCAGGGCGATTCAACGCCCCCGGACCGTATAGGCCCCCATCGGGACCTCCACAGGGCCGTTCCAGAGGGGGCCAGTGGCCTCCCATCGGCATATTCAGCTCTCGGCTGCCCTCGTATTTGCAGGGATTCGGGCTTTTCCACGATAGAATTGGCCTAGATACTGAGCGCCGGTGAAACACCGTCAGGGGTTCGGGATCCACTGTGGTGGATCCAGGACCCCCTTCGTTGGAGTAATCGGCGCAATCAGTCACGTGCCTTTGAAGGTTCCGCGCATGCCGGACCCGACGCGGCGCGGCCGTCATCTATCACAGAGGAGTCGAAAGCGCCTGTGGCTAACGACAATGCAGAGACCTTGGCAGTAGAGCCCGCGGGGGAGGCAGCTTCCACGCCGGCCGCGGCGGAAGCACCCAGGGAATATGGCGCCAGCGACATCACCGTGCTGGAAGGGCTCGAAGCCGTCCGCAAGCGCCCCGGCATGTACATCGGCTCCACCGGACCAAGGGGTTTGCACCACCTGGTCTATGAAGTTGTGGACAACTCTGTCGATGAGGCCCTGGCCGGCTTCTGCAGCCACATTGAAGTTACCCTCCAAGCCGATGGCGGCGTCAACGTTGTGGACGATGGCCGTGGCATCCCCGTGGACATCCACCCCACGGAAGGCAAGCCCACGGTTGAGGTGGTCATGACCATCCTGCACGCCGGCGGCAAGTTCGGTGGCGGCGGATATGCCGTTTCCGGCGGCCTTCACGGCGTGGGTATTTCCGTGGTCAACGCTCTGTCCCGGCGCGTGGAGACGGAAGTGCGCCGCCAAGGCCACGTCTGGCGTATGTCCTTCGCCGACGGCGGCAAGCCCCAGGGCGAACTGGTCCAGGGTGAAGCCACTGAAGAGACCGGTACGTCGCAGACGTTCTACCCTGACGGCACCATCTTCGAAACCACCGAGTTCGACTTCGAGACCCTGCGTGCCCGTTTCCAGCAGATGGCGTTCCTCAACAAGGGCTTGAAGATCACGCTGACGGATGAGCGGCCGCCCGCAAAGTCAGGCGAAGACGATCTGGATCTCGACGCCGTGGCCACCGAAGGCGAAGTCGCTGCCGAGCACCGGACGGTCATCTACGAATACCCGGACGGTTTGCTGGACTACGTCAAGCACCTGAACTCCAACAAGAAGGTGGAAATCGTCCACGAGGATGTCATCGCCTTCGAAACCGAGGACACCGAGCGCCACATCTCCGTGGAAGTAGCCATGCAGTGGACCACCGCATACTCGGAAAGCGTCCACACTTATGCGAACACCATCAACACCCACGAGGGTGGAACGCACGAAGAAGGCTTCCGTGCTGCGATGACGTCCCTGATCAACCGCTATGCGCGGGAGAAGAGCATCATCAAGGAGAAGGAAGACAACCTCACGGGTGACGATATCCGCGAAGGTTTGACCGCGGTCATCTCGGTGAAGCTGTCCGAGCCCCAGTTCGAGGGCCAGACCAAGACCAAGCTCGGCAACTCCGAGGTCAAGGGCTTCGTCCAGCGCGTGGTCACGGACCAGTTGGGCGATTGGCTGGAGCGCAACCCCGGCCCTGCCCGCGATGTGATCCGCAAAGCCATCCAGGCAGCCCAGGCCCGCATGGCTGCCCGCAAGGCCCGCGACAATGCACGCCGCAAGAGCCCGCTGGAATCCTTCGGCATGCCCGGCAAGTTGTCCGACTGCTCCTCCAAGGACCCGTCGCGTTGCGAGGTCTACCTTGTGGAGGGTGACTCCGCAGGTGGATCCGCCAAGCGCGGCCGCAACCCGGAAACCCAGGCCATCCTCCCGCTTCGAGGCAAGATCCTCAACGTGGAGCGCGCCCGCCTGGACAAGGCCCTTGGCAATGCCGAGGTCCAGTCCATGATCACGGCCTTCGGTACCGGTATCGGCGAGGACTTTGATATCTCCAAGCTGCGTTACCACAAGATTGTGCTCATGGCCGATGCCGACGTCGACGGCCAGCACATCACCACGCTCTTGATGACGTTGCTGTTCCGCTACATGCGCCCGCTGATCGAGAACGGCTATGTCTATCTGGCCCAGCCCCCGCTGTACCGGATCAAGTGGTCCAACGCAGCACACGACTACGTGTTCAGCGACCGCGAACGGGATGAAACCATCCGCAAGGGTGCGGCACTGAACAAGCGACTCCCTAAAGACAACGGCATCCAGCGTTATAAGGGCCTTGGCGAGATGGACTACACGGAACTGTGGGACACCACCATGGATCCCGAACGTCGGACGCTCCTTCAGGTCACCATGGATGACGCCTTGGCGGCAGACCAGACCTTCTCCGTGCTGATGGGCGAAGACGTGGAATCGCGCCGAAACTTCATCCAGCAGAACGCCAAGGACGTCAGGTTCCTTGATATTTAGGGCCCCACAGGGTTCCTTAATATTCCAGAACTGACATATACCTGAAACGGAAAACTTAGACTATGAGCGACGAAACTCCTGAAGTCCCGGCGGAAAACCCCGAGTCCGAGGATGTGATCCTCGAGGGCGATGTGCTGACGGACCGTGTGGAACAAGTAGACCTGCAGACAGAAATGCAGCGCTCCTACCTGGACTACGCCATGGCCGTCATCGTCGGCCGCGCGCTGCCCGACGTCCGTGACGGACTGAAGCCCGTCCACCGCCGCGTACTCTACGCCATGTTCGACGGCGGCTACCGCCCCGACCGTGCGTTCAACAAGTGCGCCCGCGTTGTGGGTGACGTGATGGGTACGTACCACCCGCACGGCGACATGGCCATTTACGATGCCTTGGTCCGCCTGATCCAGGACTGGACCATGCGGTATCCGCTGGCCCTGGGCCAGGGCAACTTTGGTTCCCCGGGCAACGACGGCGCCGCAGCTCCGCGTTACACCGAAACCAAGATGGCCCAGCTGGCCATGGAGATGGTGCGGGACATCGACGAGGAAACCGTCGACTTCCAGGACAACTACGACGGCAAGAACCAGGAACCCACCATCCTGCCGGCGAGGTTCCCGAACCTCCTGGTCAATGGCTCCTCCGGCATCGCCGTGGGCATGGCAACCAACATTCCGCCGCATAACCTCCGCGAGGTGGCTGACGGTGTGCAGTGGGCGCTGGACAACCCCGGTGCAACGCGTGAAGAACTGCTTGAGGCGCTCTTGGTGCGCATCAAGGGACCGGATTTCCCCACGGGCGCAACGATCCTGGGCCACAAGGGCATCGAGGAGGCGTACCGGACCGGCCGCGGCTCCATCACCATGCGGGCTGTGGTGAACGTGGAGGAGCTCCAGGGCCGTACCTGCCTGGTGGTCACAGAGCTTCCCTACCAGGCCAACCCGGACAACCTGGCCATCAAGATTGCCGAACTGGTCAAGGACGGCAAGATCCAGGGCATCGCCGACCTTCGCGATGAGACGTCCGGCCGTACCGGCCAGCGCCTGGTGATCGTGCTCAAGCGCGACGCCGTGGCCAAGGTTGTGCTGAACAACCTGTACAAGCACACGCAGCTGCAGGACAACTTCTCTGCAAACATGTTGGCGATCGTGGATGGCGTCCCTCGTACCCTGAGCCTGGATGCCTTCATCCGGCACTGGGTTGCGCACCAGATGGATGTCATTGCACGCCGCACCCGGTATCGCCTGCGCAAGGCTGAGGAAGAAGCCCACATCCTGCGCGCGCTGCTCAAGGCGCTGGACATGCTGGACGAGGTCATTGCCCTGATCCGTGCCTCCAACACCACGGAGGCGGCACGCGAGGGCCTGATGGAACTCCTGGAGATCGACGAACTCCAGGCGCGCGCCATCCTGGACATGCAGCTTCGCCGACTTGCAGCGCTGGAACGCCAGAAGATCCAGGACCGCCACGCAGAACTCGAAGCCATGATCGAGGAGTACAACGCGATCCTGGCCTCGGAAGAACGCCAGCGCCAGATCATCAGTGAAGAGCTCGCCGAGATCGTTGCCAAGCACGGAGACGACCGCCGGACGCAGATCCTCATGGGCTTCGACGGCGATATGTCCGTGGAGGACCTGATCCCCGAAGAGGAAATGGTCGTGACCATCACGCGTGGTGGCTACGTCAAGCGGACCCGCAGCGACAATTACCGTTCGCAACAGCGCGGCGGCAAGGGCATCAAGGGTGCGCAGCTGCGCGGTGACGATGTTGTTGAGCACTTCTTCGTGACAACGACGCACCACTGGCTGCTGTTCTTCACCAACCTGGGTCGCGTATACCGTGCCAAGGCCTACGAACTTGCTGAAGCCGGGCGTGACGCCAAGGGCCAGCACGTAGCCAACCTGCTCGCGTTCCAGCCGGACGAACACATTGCCCAGGTTCTGGATCTCCGCGACTACCAGCAGGCTCCGTACCTGGTGCTGGCCACGAAGAACGGCTTGGTCAAGAAGACCCGGCTTGAGGACTACGACACCAACCGGTCCGCCGGCGTTATCGCAATCAACCTGCGGGATGAAGACGAACTGGTCTCCGCCCAGCTGGTCAGCGAAACCGACGACCTCCTGTTGGTTTCCCGCAAGGGCCAGTCCATCCGATTCACGGCCACGGATGATGCCCTGCGTCCCATGGGACGTGCGACGTCCGGCGTGACGGGTATGAAGTTCCGTGAAGATGACGAATTGTTGGCCGCGGACGTTGTCCAGGACGGATCCTTCGTCTTCGTGGTCACAGAGGGCGGCTACGCCAAGCGCACCGCCGTGGACGAATACCGCCTGCAAGGCCGTGGTGGTTTGGGTATCAAGGTTGCCAAACTGGCTGAGGACCGGGGCGACCTTGTGGGAGCCCTGATCGTGCAGGAAGAGGATGAAGTCCTGGTGGTCATGGAGGGCGGCAAGGTTGTCCGCTCGGCCGTCAGTGGCGTCCCTGCCAAGGGGCGTGACACCATGGGCGTCATCTTCGCCAAGCCGGACAAGAACGACCGCATCATCGAGGTTGCCCGCAACAGCGAACGCGGTTTGGAAGGCGAAGAATCCGAAGACGGGCAGGACGATGACGTAACGTTGGCTGCAGAAGACGGCGCTGCTGAGGCGATCGTCACGTCAGAAACGCAAAACGACGCAGACCCGGATACCGAAGCGGGCGCGGAGCTGAATGAAGACAACACCGGAGGTAACGAGTGAGTAATTCCGACTCATATCCCAAGCCGAGCACAGGTGTCCCCGGCGGACTCCGGCAGCCAGCAGGCAACACCCAGTCAGGGACGCCCGCACCGCCGCAGCAGCGCCCTGGCGCCGGCGCAGCCCGCCCGGCGACCCCGAGTGGCTCTCCGCAGCGTCCGGCCGGGGCTCCCGGCCAGCGCCCCGCCGGTGCGGCTGGCCAGCGCCCGGCCCAACCCGGCCAGCGTCCCGCTTCCGCCGGCCAGCGCCCTGCCGGCGCTCCCGGACAGCGTCCTGCACAAGGCGGTCCGGGCCTGGTCAAGCCTGCTCCCAAGGCCAAGGTTCGCCGTGCCCGGCTCCTGGTCAGCAAGGTGGACCCCTGGTCTGTCCTGAAGATGGCCTTCCTGCTGTCCGTGGCCCTGGGTATCGTCACGGTGGTCGCGGCGATCGTGCTGTGGACTGTGCTGGACCTCACCGGCATCTTCAACCAGGTGGATAGCCTTTTGGGCACCCTTGCCGGTTCTGAAGGCAGTGGCTTCGAGCTGAAGAAGATCGCATCCCTCGGCCAGGTGGCCTCCTTTGCCACCATCATCGCCGTGGTGAACGTGGTCCTGCTGACTGCCCTCTCGATGCTCTCTGCGGTGCTGTATAACATTTCCGCAACGTTGGTCGGCGGCATCGGCGTCACCCTCACCGACGACTAGCCAAAATCCCCGGATTCACGCTGATTCACGCGGAAATCCGAGCCGAAAATGCCTCGATTTGAGATCGGGCCGGGATGTGCTGTACAGTCATATCTCGGCCCGATGAGGCATCGGGGCGTATAGCTCAGGCGGTTAGAGCGCTTCGCTGATAACGAAGAGGTCCCAGGTTCAAGTCCTGGTACGCCCACGGAACCTAACAGGTTCAGGAAACTGAACCGGAACGAGGTACTTGTGAAGAAGTTGCTGGTTGTAGTTGCAGCGGCGGTCGCAGGTGTCCTGGTCTACAAAAAGGCCCAGGAATCCGAAGCCCGGAAAGATATCTGGAGCAAGTCAACCGACAAGGTGGACTAGCCCGGATCCCGGTCTTGAACTGGCAAAAACCAGTCAGGACGTGGGGTATGATTGACGGGTTGCTTCTTATGGGGGCATGGCGCAATTGGTAGCGCACCTGCTTTGCAAGCAGGGGGTTAGGGGTTCGAGTCCCCTTGCCTCCACCATAAGGAAAGTCCCGGTCAGGAATGACCGGGACTTTTTTGTTTAAGCGCCGGCCCCTTCCGAGAAGGGACCTCCCAACCCACGGCCCCCAACTGGGTCGCAGTAGTGCGCGTTTAGAACCCTCAAAACGCGCACAAATGCGACTCAGTTGGGTGGGACTGTCTTGAGAGCCCTTTCCAGGAAGGTCTTCAGTTCGCTGTCGCCCAGCACGGGGGTAACAACTCCCAGATCGAGTGTGGGTTGGGTTTTCGCGCCGGCGGAGGCCAGCGCTGCCTGGACGTTCTTCCGGCCATCGGCAACCGCCGCCGAATCGCCCTTTTTGGCAGCATCAAGCATGGACAGGGCCGCCGTGACGCCTCGGCCGTACTCGCCTGCGGCGGCAGCCCAATGCATTGCATCGTCTGCGAAGCCAGGCACTGCCATCTTCGGCAGGAGCTCGGGCAAGCGTTCAAGCAGCCCAGCACGGGCCTGCAATCCTCCGGAAGGTGACCTGCCGGCGTCGTAATCGCTCCAGAACTGGTCGATATCGCGCCGCAGCGCCGGGGCCGACGGTGTGAGTTCGTCGTCCTGCCAGTCCTGGTTCAGGTCCACGAACGCCTTCACGGCGGCCTGCACGTCCGGATCCGGACCGGAAACCTGTGCCAGCGCGGCGTCCATGGATTTTTGCGGATTGTAGGCCGGGCCGTTCCAGGAGTAGTCGGCGTAATTGAAGATCGCGGGCAAGGACAGGTAGGGCTGGATCATGGGGTTGGTGACAACACCGCGGAGGGATTTGTAGAGGTCCGCGTCCCGCCCTATGAGTGGCGCCAGGAAGAGGTGGTCCTGCGAGAAGTCGTTCACCGGGTAGTTGTCCCAGATGACAAGGTCCCGCGGCGCTCCTTGCGTTCCGTAGCTGCGCCGGGCGGTTTCGGCAGAGTCGCGGGTGATGCGGTGGGACACCACGTCCTCTCCGGTCCACTGCACCACGATTCCGGGATCCAGGGCCCGGCCGAGTTCCTTCTTGTAGGGCGTGCCACCGGAACCGGAGTAGAACGTGGGCACTGTTTCCAATGGTTGGAGGGCCTGTTTGCCGGTCGTGAAACGCTGGTTCAGTTCGTTCAGGAAGGACGCCTGGGCTTTCGCGAGGTTGGCTTGGCCGGAGCCGAATTCCTTGACGTCCTCGGAGCACTGGACCTTCGTGGCGATGTCGTCCAAGGGAATGACGAAGGACCGCACACCCAAGGAGTAAAGCGACTCGAGCTTGGTGATGGCGTCTTCCAGGTCCGCGTCCCGCGAATAGCAAACATCGATCCCTGGCGACAACGCGTACGTGAAGCGGATGTGGTTGGCCGTGGCGGTATCGATGAGCTCCTGCAGTTCCGTGAGCTCCTGGTCCGAGTAGAGCGTCCGCCACTTGTCCCGCAGGAGGGGATCGTCCTTGGGGGAATATATGTAGGTGTTCATCTTCTGGCGGGCAGCGAACTCGATGATGTCCAGACGGGCCTGATGGGACCAGGGCGTGCCGTAGAAGCCTTCGATGACACCGCGGGTCTCCATCAACGGCCAGTCACTGACGCGGATTGGAGGTACTGAACCGTCCTTCAGTACCTGGCGAAGGGTCTGGACGGCGTGGAAGAGGCCGTCCGCGTCGCTGCCGGCGAGGACCGCCGTCGGGATCCCTCCGGAGGTTCCCGTGGCCATCGCATAGCCTTCGGCACGCTTGAGGGCTTCCTGGTTGGAGTCCGCGTTGTCCCGCCCGAGCTCCTTGAGCACCGTTCCTGCGGAAGATCCCTCCGAGGTTCCAAGGTAGACAGCGGAGGAACCATCGGCCGGATCGTCCACTGTGGCTACCACCTCACCGGTGCCGCCGCTGGCCTTCACCAGGTCCTGGACCGCTGCAAGGGACGGCTGGTCCGTCCCCGGTGGCGCCACGATGTACACCCGACCGTTCAGCGGCACCGAAGGACCGGACGAGGCGCTTGCGCTTTGTGGCACCGGATAGATGCCCGGAAGGCTTGCTGGGTGGCCGCCAGGGGTGGTCTGACGGTCCTTGGACGCAATAAACCAGCCCGCGACGAGTGCGGCTACCAGGATCGCAGCAGCGGACAGCATTAAGGCCCGGCGCCTCCGCTTGGCTCCGGGATGGGCGGATGCTGCGTTCAATCAGGTATCTCCCTGGGTTTCTGAAACGATGTGTCAAGACAATCACACTGATCACGCCGCAGATAGTGCGGTTCCGGTTTTCCTGCCCCACTAAGGTTGATGCGTGAACCTCCTCATTTCCGCCCTGGGTGTTTTGGGCGTCGCCTCCTCCGGACCACTGATCGCCGGCACACTGGGTGCCACCTCGGTGACAGCCCTGGCGATTGCCTTTTGGCGGAACGCGATTGGCGCCGTGGTGATGGCCGCCCCCGTAGCTATCCGCACTCCAAGGCAGTTCGGCCGGGTCACCCGGCGCGAATTCGGGTGGTCGGCGTTTGCGGCTGTTGCCCTGGCCTTCCATTTCGCCTGCTTCATCACAGCCCTCCAGCTGACGTCGGTTGCCGCGGCCACGGCGCTGGTTTGTCTGCAATCAGCGTGGATTGCCGTCTTCCAGTTGTTTCGGGGAACCAGACACCGCTGGCCGGTGCTGGTTGGCTTGGGGATCGCGTTCGGTGGTGTGGTTGCCATTACGGGTTTCGACATGGGGTCCTCCCCCGAAGCGCTCCTGGGCGATGTCCTGGCTCTGGCCGGTGGCGCCTTGGCCGGCCTCTACACCCTCGCTGGAGGCAAGGCCCGCCAGACGATGGGCACCGGAACCTATACGGCCCTTTGCTACGGAATGTGTGCCGCGCTGGTTGCCGTCATGGCCTTGGTGGCCGGCCAGCCGCTCTCAGGGTTCGACGCCGGAGGCTGGCTTGGGATTATCGCCATCACCGTGTGTGCGCAATTGGTGGGGCACACGGCGTTCAACCATCTGCTGGCCACCATGAGTCCGCTGGTGGTGTCCATGATTATCCTGCTGGAGATCCCCGGGGCGGCCATCCTCGCCGCCGTTTTCCTGAACGAGACTCTTCCCGGTGGCACCTACGCCGGGCTGGCATTGATCCTGGTTGGCCTGGCCGTGGTGGTGATCGGGCAGCGGCGCGGCAGGGTGGAAGAAGACAGGCGCGAAGCCGAGCTGGGCGCGGACTGAAGCAGCCGCCGTCGTGCGTTTACCCGTTGGGGTTACATGCCCCCGCGCCGGACGCCGCCCTGGGCAGCGTTGGCCGCGTGGATGGCGCGCAGCAGTTTCGCGGGGAAGTACACCGAGAAGAACACCACCATGGGCGCCTTCAAGGCCATCTTCTTGACGTTGTGGGCCTTGTACGTCCGGTCGAACCGAGTGACGTAGTACCGGTAATCCCGCGGGGAATCCTCAAGCCTCCGCGCGGACATTCCGGAGACCATCTGCGGCCAATACTGGATATGGAGATCGTGTTCTGCCAGGTGCAGGGACAAATCAATGTCCTCGTGCATCTCATCCTTTTCATCGAGGCATGCTTCGTCGCGGATGGTTTCCCACGCCGAGCGCCGGAGTGCCATGTTGGAGCCGAAAAGGAAGTGGTACTGGTGCTTGGCCAGCCGGAGCATCAGCTGGCGCATTTTGTCGTCGGCCTTCAGCCCGAAGCGGCGCATGGGCATGTCGTAGTAGACCACCGGGCCCGTGGCTGCCTGGACGGTGGGATCGGCGAAGGCCTTCTGGACCTGCTCCACCCAGTCAGGCTCAAGCACCGAGTCGGCGTCGATCCGGCCCACGATCTGGCCGGTGGCATGGTTGAGGCCGTAGTTGCGCGTAGGGATGAGGCCCTGGCTGTCAGCCTGTCGAAGCAGGATGATGGGGCTCTCGGGGTATTCCTGCTGCATCTGCCGCACGATCCTGGCGGTGCGGTCCGTGGACAGGTTGTCCACCACGATGATTTCCTCGGCGGGAACAGACTGGTAGATGGCAGCGATGAGGCACTGGCGAATGACGCTTTCCTCGTTATACGCCGGGATGACAATTGAAACGCCCGGAGGCTCCGGGACGTCCTTGAGTTCACCCACCACGGGTCTATCAGCTGACATCCCTTCAAATCTAACACCCGGGCCTCCGCCACCGGCGGACGCCCGGGTTACAAGCTGACTAACACTGAAGGGACCCCGGTGACGGGATCCCTTCAGTGTTCTTCAGCTGTGTGAGCCGTGGCGCCTAGGCTCCGGAGCCCTTTTCCTCATCCTTGTGGATGCTGGCAGCGATGTTCTTGACGGCCGTCTTGGCGTCGGTGGCAACCTTGGCGGTGGTGTCCTCGGCCTTTTCTGCGACGTCCTTGGCGGTTTCTTCCACTGCGGCGGTTGCTTCCTTGGCACTGGCCGTGGCCGAGGCCGCAGCGTCAGCCGGAACGGGCGCGGGGGTGGGAGTCACCGGTGATGGTGTCTTCCACGGGTCCTCAACCGGCTTGGCAGCCTTCCAGGCAGCTACACCGGCTGCAACGGCGGCCGCGATCACGGTGACTACCAGCCAGCCGCGCTTCTTGGGCTTCTGCTGCTTGCCCAGCTGCTTGGACACAGCCTTGGTGGTCTCATCGGCAACAGCCTTGATGTGCTTGCCGGTGGCCTGTGCCTGTTCCTGGACACTGTGGACGACGCCCGAGTCCACCAGCTTCTGTGCCACGGCGTCCACCTGTGCCGGAGCGTTCTCCAGGGCGTGGTGCACGGCTACCGAGGCGTGGCCCAACTGCTCGGAGAGCTTAGGCAGGTACTCATCAACCACTTTGTCCCGGGCAACGCCCAAAGCCGGTGTGGCCTTGTTGAGGGTTTCCTGGATCTTGGGTGCTGCGTCCTCGACGGCGTCGTGGATCTTCGGCGCCAACTGGGCAAGGCCGTCCTGGATCTTCGGGGTGACCTTCTCGACGCCGTCCGCAAGGTTATGGGCGGCCGACTTCAGGCCTTCCTGGATCTTGGGAGATGCGCTGTCAATACCGTGCTGGATACGCGGAACAGCCCAGTTGACGGCTGCTTCAACACGTGGTGCCGCCCAGTCGCGGGCGTTGTCAACACCGGATGCAACAGAGTGCTCAATGTCGCGGGCAATACGGTCTGATTTCTTCACAACTACCTCCCGATACACATGCTGGTTTGTTGCTAGCCTACGTGTCCCAAGGAAGACGGGCCATTCATCCGTAAGATTCCTGCCGGATTTCACCGAGCGCGGAACCGGCTTTAGGGCCGCCACGGCGTTGACCCTGCATGAAACAATGGGCGCATGACCATTGCAACCGCAAAAGCAACAATCCACACGAGCCTGGGCGACATCAAGGTTGACCTCTTCGGTAACCACGCCCCCAAGACGGTCGCCAACTTTGTTGGCCTGGCCACTGGCGAAAAGTCCTGGACCCACCCGGAGACCGGCGAAGACAAGACCGGCACCCCGCTCTACAACGGCACCATCTTCCACCGGATCATCAAGGACTTCATGATCCAGGGCGGCGATCCCCTGGGCCGCGGCGTCGGCGGACCCGGTTACAACTTCGATGACGAAATCCACCCCGAGCTGACCTTCAACGCTCCGTACAAGCTGGCCATGGCCAACGCCGGCATCCAGATGGGCAAGGGCACCAACGGTTCCCAGTTCTTCATCACCACGGTCAACACCGACTGGCTGTTCGGCAAGCACAGCATCTTCGGCGAGGTCACGGACGAGGAATCCC
Organism: Paenarthrobacter sp. NPDC090520; assembly: GCF_044769205.1. NCBI lineage: Bacteria > Bacillati > Actinomycetota > Actinomycetes > Micrococcales > Micrococcaceae > Paenarthrobacter > Paenarthrobacter sp. NPDC090520. The sequence continues at coordinate 122,299 of NZ_JBIVXM010000007.1, read as the reverse complement.
GCAAGGTTGTTGACGCAATCGAGGGCGTCCGCACCGGAATGGGCGACCGTCCTGTTGAAGACGTTGTCATCAACAGCATCGACATCGAACAGCTCTAGCCAGAACCCATGAGCTACGGAGTCCCGTCGGCCGAGCCGTCCGCTGATATTCCGGTGTGCCCCCGGCACCCGGACAGGCCCTCCTACGTCAGGTGCCAGCGCTGCGGGCGCCCTGCGTGCCCGGAGTGCCAGCGGGCGGCCGCCGTCGGGTTCCAATGCGTTGACTGCGTCAACGAGCAAAAACGCACGACGCCGGCGTACCGCTCTGCGTATGGCGGGGCCTTGGACGTGGGCCGGCCTTTGGTGACGTACACGATCATTGGGTTGTGCGTCCTGGTTTTCATTTTGCAGTGGATTGTCCCCGGAAACGCCGTCTACAGAGAGTTTGCGTTCGCCAACGTCTTGGCGGAGCAGGAGCCGTGGCGGATGTTGACGGCGGCGTTCCTTCACTCGCAGAGCTTCCTGCTCCACATCGTTTTGAACATGTACACCCTGTGGATTTTCGGCCAAGCCCTTGAGCCCTTGCTCGGGCGTGTCCGGTATTTGGCAGTGTACGTGTTGTCCGCCGTGGGTGGTTCTGTGGGGTTCCTGCTCCTGACGCCCGATGAACCTGCCATCGGTGTTGTGGGCGCCTCCGGTGCGATCTTCGGTCTCTTCGGGGCCATGCTGGTGGTCCAGCGCCATCGGGGCGGCGAAACCCGCCAGCTGTGGGTCCTGATAGCCATCAACGGTGCCATCGGTTTCTTCATCCCGGGCATCGCCTGGCAAGCCCACCTGGGTGGCCTGATTACTGGCGGCCTGGCAGCAGCGGCCATCGCCTACGCTCCCCGCGGTAAGAACCAGGCACTCCTTCAGGCGGGTGGGCTGGTCCTGGTTGCCGCGCTTCTGGCGATCGTTACCTGGTTCCGCGTTTCTGCCGGCTAGCTGCCGTTCCACCCAAGTAAGTCGCAGTAGAGCGCGTTTTGAACGTCCAAAACGCGCACAACTGCGACTTAGTTGGGAGGGTCAGTCGCGGGCTACGGGTTGCCGGAGGATGGTCTTGAGTTTCTCCGGAGCAGTTCTTCGGGCATCACTGAGATAGATCTCGTGGTGTTTGCCGGTCATCCGCAACGAGTTCTCCGGGATGTAGCCGTGGTGCATTTCCTCCAGTACCGGCCCCTCAGCGTCGTATGGGCCCACGTGCAGGGTCTGCACAGCCAAGCCCTCATCGAGGCTTTCCAGGCGGAGTGAGTCCAGTGCGGGGGCACCGCCCTTGCCCGCCACAGTTTCCCGTGCTGCGTCCACGTGCTCCGGAGTGATCCAGTCCGGAGCCATGATCATCATGATCCAGTCCCATCTGGACTTATCCCGCGAGCTGGTGAAGCTGGCCATGTCCTCGGACCACCACAGGCCCTCCAGAGGCATGACTGCATAGTCGCGGCCCAGCTCCTTCTTGCTGAAGAACTTCAGGGTGTAGGCCACGGGATAAAGGGTGGATAGCGCGTCCGTGTAGGACTGGGCCGTATTGGGATCACCGTGCCCATCCACCATGAGGAACTGCAGCGGAGGAACAGTCACCAGTTCCAGCTGCCCTGCACGGGCCTTGTAGCTGTGGATTTCCCGTTTGAAGTCAATCTTGCTCTCGCCGCCCATGCCTCTCCCCCGTTCACAGCTTCGCATGTTGCTTATCCACAGATGTTATCCACACTGTGTGTAACTTACATCTGTGTAGTTAGCCTTGACGAGGCCTGCATCCGGGGAACAGCGGGTAGATATCCCCCGTTTGGCATGTTTTCATCCACATCTGTGGATAACTTTGTCCCCGTAGACGGTGATTATGTGGACAAACGGCCGCTTGGGGCTCGAGCTGTGGAAAACCCTGTTAATTCACCTGTTAATAAGGGTGTATCAACAGGGTTATCAACACTGTTAATAACTTACAGCTGTGTAGTTCAGGAGTGGATGAGCCCCGGAGAGCCCGCCAATTCGCGGGTTTCTTGGCATCAACCCACACCTTTTCCCCATCTGTGGATAACTTGTGTGTAGTCGCTTGTTGTTAAGTGGATAGTCGCCCCCAGGACAACTTCTGCCAGGGCCTCTTAGGGGAACCCGGGCAGCCCGGCGCAGAGTGAAGGACGCAATGCTCCGGAGGTGAACTTTCCATGAAGAAGCGAACACTATCCACAGGGTGATGCACAGTGGGTATAACCCTGTTCAGAACCGTTGGAGGCCCGTCATTGCCGCAATGGCGGCGAAGAGGGCAAGAAATGCGTGGATGTCCACACGAGTTATCCCCGATTGTGGATAACTTTACCCACTTCTGTGGACAGACCGGTGGCCAACCCCGGCGGTTAACCCCGGCGGTTAACCCCAGACGCCTGAGGACCCGCGCCGGTGGCTGTCCACTAAATGGGTGTCGATGATCCCGATGGCTTCCATGAGCGCGTACATGGTGGTGGGACCGACGAAGGCGAAACCCTTCTTGCGGAGGGCCTTGGAAAGGGCGGTGGACTCCGGCGACGTGGTGGCTATGTCTGCCAAGGTTCTGGGCGCAGGTGTGGATTCGGGCTTGAAGGACCACACGAAGTCCACCAGGCCACCCTCCCGACGCAAGGCAATGGTGGCTTTGGCGTTGGTGATGGCGGCGCGGATCTTGAGCCTGTTGCGGACGATCCCGGCGTCCAGCATCAGTCTTTCGACGTCTTCCTCAGTGAAAGCCGCAACACTCTCCGGGTGGAAGTCCATGAAGGCTTTCCGGAAGGCCTCGCGTTTTCGGAGAATGGTGGCCCAGGACAGGCCCGCTTGGAAGCCCTCGAGGCTAATGCGCTCGTACATCCCCTGCTCGTCCCGGACCGGCATGCCCCATTCATGGTCGTAGTAGGACTGCATCAATGGGTCTGATGCGGCCCACACGGGCCGTGCAAGGCCGTCTTGGCCAATAATGGTGCCGTTTTCTCCCGGGGTCATGCGGTGCTCCTCTGTGGCATCCTCCGAAGCAGCCAGGGTGCGGCCTGCCACGGCTGGGTGTTCTGTGGATATTCTGCCTGCTGGCTACGACAATCCTGTGACACGCATGGTGATGTTGATCCGCCCCTCGGACAGCCCGCAGTCCGAGGGTGCCGTTCCGGGATGCACCTTGGGGATGCCGTGGTAGGCGAACCGCGAAGCACCGCCGAAGACGAAGAGGTCTCCGGAGCGCAAGTGGACGTCCGTGTACGGCTTGGTGCGGGTCTCTGTGTTTCCGAAGCGGAAGAGGCAGGAATCGCCAATGCTCAGCGAAACCACGGGCGCGTTCGATTGCTCATCCTTGTCCTGGTGCATGCCCATGGCTGCAGCATTGTTGTAGAAGTTCACCAAGGCTGCGTCCGGGGTGTAGTACGCGGCCAGGTCAGCCAATGATGAGTCCTTGGCCAGTTCCGGGGCGTAGGCGGCCGCGACAGCCTTCCTGCCGAGGCGCACCATCCAGTCCGGGAAGTCCAGAACGGGACGGCCGTTCACATCCGTAGCCTCCCGTGTGTAGCGGTACGGCTGCCAGTGCCAGCCGAGGCATACGGTCCGGACGGACATTTGGTGGCCGCCGGGCAGCGTGGCAGCACGCAGTGGAACCGGGCCACGGGTCCATTCTCCGAAGCGGTCCACGATCCATCGCTGCTGCTCCAGGGTGAGCCAACCCGGCACGTGGACTGCACCCGGGGCAATCAGGCGGGGACCGGCGTCGTGCGTGTCCGGCTGGACAAGCTCCACCGGAAACAGCGCGTCATCGCTCATGCCGCCTCCAGGGCCAACAGGGTGCGTTTGGCGTCGGTGCCGCCAAGGTACCCGCCGTACGAGCCATCAGAGCGGACTACCCTGTGGCAGGGAACGATCACCGGCAAGGGGTTGGTGGCACAAGCGGTGCCGACTGCCCTGACGGCCTTGGGACTGCCCGCGGCCTGGGCCACCTGGGCGTAACTCTCTGTGCTGCCGTAGGCGATCCGGGGAAGGTGGTGGAGGACATCCAGCCTGAACCCGCGTGCCAGCCGGAAATCGAGGGGAAGGTCAAAGCTGTGACGTGTGCCGCCAAAGTATTCGTCCAGCTGCCTGGCGGCCTCGTCCAAGCGGGACGGAGCCTTCAGGATGGCGGGGCTCACGTTGTCCGAGAGGAGTTGGAGGACTGCTTGGTGGTCTTCCAATTCAAAGGCCACACGCAGCATCCCCTGCGCGGTGGCGGCAAGCAGGAGTTTGCCAACCGGAGAGTCGACTACCGTGTAGGCGATTTCCAGCGAATTGTCCTCCAGGGCGTCACGGATCAGGCGGGCATGAAGACTGGCCAGCGCCGTTTCAAGTCCGGAATCCAAGGGCTTCAGGAGGGTGGCGACGTCGCCGTGGTCCGCGGAGGATTCGGGGGTCATCGGGAGGCTCCTTTCGGTGTTGCCGATACCAGGGTGGGGTGGGGGTTCATGGATTGGCCGGCGAGGGCCGTCCGGAGTGCCCTGACGCCGTCCGCTGCAGCCCGACGCGCGGCCTCGGGAGTGCCGCCGTGCAGCTCTGCAATGTCTTTGTAGGGAAGCCCTGCCAGGTAGTGGTAGGCCACGGCCTGGCGCTGCTTTGGTGGCAGCTGGCCCACGGCCTTGAGGACATTCGCGTGCCCATCACCAGGGATACCGATCCGGGACGGCGCCTCCGGGAGTGCGTCCACAGGGACTGCGCGCCGGCCCGCCGCGCGCAGCAGGTCAAGGCATTTCCGGTGTGCGATGGTCACGAGCCAGGCTTCGACGTTGGCGTCCGCCGGAAGGTCGCCGTACGCCTTAAGGGCTGCGAGGAAGGTTTCGGACCAAGCATCGTCGGCCTCGTGGATTCCAAGCACCGCGCGGCACACCCGAAGGACCGTGGCGCCGTGGTCCTGGACCACCGCCTCGAAGGGTCTCTTGATGGGTACAGCCGGAGTGGGACCCATCAGAAGAGTTTGCTCTCTCTGATGGACGGGGGTTCCTCCAGTTCCAGCAGGAATCGCTTGTTGGCCAACCCTCCGGCGTAGCCCGTGAGCTGGCCCTTGTGACCAACCACGCGGTGGCAGGGAATGATGATGCTGATCGGGTTGCGGCCCACGGCAGATCCGACAGCCTGGGCCAGATGGGGATCGCCCAACTCGGCGGCCAACTCGCCGTACGTGACTGTTTCCCCGAACGGAATACTTTGCAGCCGCTCCCAGACCCGCTCCTGGAAGGGATTTCCACTGGTCTTGAAAGCTACGCCGAAGTGGGTCCGGGTGCCGTCCAGGAACTCACGGAGCTCTGACTCGGCCTGCGAGAACACGGTATCCTCCGGATCCACCGCGTCTCCGAAGTACTCGGTGGGCGGCAAATGCCAGTGGCCCTCATAAAAGATGCCCGTCAAAAATTCCCCGCGGGCAGTCAGCGTCAACTGCCCCAACGGGGAATCCATGGTGGTGTGCCTGCTGTTCATACCCTGTAGACGTTCACTGGCACGGAAATGTGAGGTTGGAGTTTCTAGGAACGCCAGCGGGTGGTCATGAGGAAGCCGACGATCGCAATGCCGAAGCCAGCCACGATGTTCCATGAGGCCCAATCCCGGACCGGGAATTGCCCTTCAGTGATGTAGAAGGTGATGATCCAGATGAGGCCGATGATCATGAGGCCAAACATCACCGGCTTGTACCAGACCGGATTCGGCTTGTACTGCTGCGCAGCGGAAGTCTGCTGTTCCTGACGGGCAGGCCTCTTGCGGGGCTTGGACTCGGGCACGGATCCTCCTTGGCTGGTTCACATAAACCCGTCGCAGCCTGCCTTGATATCCTGCAGGAAGGAAAATTCCAGCGGTCAACGGCCAGCGGCGTTCCGGGTTGGTCTAGCTGTCAAGTCTAGCCGTAACCAAAGGGCCGGTTGCGCCGCCCGCGTCCCCAGACGAGGAGAGCCCGTGGCGCACCAGCAGACCTCAGCCGCTGCTGCTGTGCCGTCTGCCGAAAGCCGGAGGAACAAAGCCCCGCGCCGGAAGCTCCGGCCCATGGATGTACTCCGCAAAATCAGCCAGATCATCGGTGAACTGCTCATCACCGCCGGCGTAGTCCTTCTTCTCTTCGTGGCATGGGAACTCTGGTGGACCAACGTCGAGGCCGACGCGAAGCAGACCGAGGCCGTCAAGAGCTTCGCGCAGGAGTTCACCGGCCCCGTCACGCCCGCCGCACCGGCAGACTACGGCAAGCCCGTGGTGGGTACGGCACCGGGTAACGGTGGAACCATTGGCATCATGTACGTTCCCCGCTTTGGGGCAACGTACACGCGTCCCATCATTGAGGGCACCGGATCCGACGTCCTGGACACGTTGGGTCTGGGGCACTACGGAAGCACCAGCATGCCCGGAGCGGTCGGAAACTTTGCCGTGGCCGGGCACCGGCAAACCCACGGCGCGGTCCTGGACAGCATCCACACCCTGGTACCGGGCGACAAGATCTACGTCCAGACCAAAGACGGCTACTACACCTACGTTTTCCGCAACAACCAGATCGTGCTTCCGAGCCGGACCGACGTGTTGTTGCCCGTCCCTACCCAACAAGGGGCCACCCCCAGCGAAAGCATCCTGACCATGACCAGTTGCAACCCCCGTTTCGGGTCACAGGAACGAATCATCGCCTACTCAGTACTGGACAGTTGGCAACCTTCGTCAGCCGGACCGCCGTCGGACATTGCCGCCCTGGTCGCCCAAGCCCAAGGAAAGGGATAGCGGATGTACGCCTGGATTTTCCGTAACCTTCCCGGACCCCTGTGGGTGCGGATCCTGACCTCAGTGGTCCTCGTGGGAGCGGCCCTGGTACTTATGGTCGAGTTCCTTTTCCCCTGGTTTTCCCAATTCACCACCCTGACCGACTCAACGATTGGTGCAGCACAGCAGCCATGAGCACAACAAAAATCCTGGTCGTAGACAACTACGACAGCTTCGTTTACACCCTTGTTGGATACCTGCAGGAACTCGGTGCCGAAACCACCGTGGTCCGCAACGACGACGTGACGCTCGCTGAAGCGAAGGAACTCGCTGCAGCCCGCGACGGCGTCCTTGTCTCGCCTGGTCCCGGCACGCCTGCCGAAGCGGGTGTGTGCATTGAGCTCATCAAGTGGTGCGGCGAAAACAGCAAACCAATGTTCGGCGTCTGCCTGGGCCACCAGGCCCTCGCCGAAGCCTACGGTGGCGTGGTGACCCACGCACCGGAACTGATGCACGGCAAGACGTCGCCGGTACAGCACCAAGGCAAGAGCGTCTTCGCGGGACTCCCCTCCCCGGTCACAGCGACCCGCTACCACTCACTCGCTGCTGTCCGCGATTCCATCCCGGATGTCCTGGAGATCACCGCCGAAACCACCAACGGCGTGGTCATGGGCCTGCAGCACAAGACCGCACCGCTGTGCGGTGTCCAGTTCCACCCGGAATCCGTGCTCACCGAAGGCGGCTATCAGATGCTGGGCAACTGGCTGGAGTCGCTGGGCATGCAGGGCGCCGCCGAACGTGCGTCCAAGCTGAGCCCGCTGATCCAGCACTAGCTGCGGAGAGCACTGACTGTCGCGAGCCGGCAGCCGGAAGCGTGCGTCCAAGCGACGAAGGAGCAACACGCGGAGGCTGGTGGGCGCGGCCGTCAGTCCTTCTTGGTGGCTGACGGCGAGGGCTTCGGCTTGTCCGTGGGCGTCGGTGTGGGAGTGGGACTCGGGGCCGGCGCCTTGGCCACCGTGACAGTGATGGTCTTGCCCTGATCCACTTCGACGTTGAATGCGTCGCTCTGGGCGGTCACCTTGCCGGGTTCCACTTGGCTGTTTTCCTGCTCGACGACGGCCATCACCAAGCCGTTTTCCTTCAGGACGGCCTCGGCTTCTGCTTGCGCAAGGCCGATGAGTTGCGGCATGAGCACCTTGCCCGAGGAGACCTGTAGTTCCACGTTGGACCCGGCAGCTATGGGTGCTCCGGGCGCAGGACCCGTGGTGATCACCAGGCCGGCAGCGACTGTGGGGCTGTTGGTCCGGACGGTCGAGATGGTGCCAGTGATTCCCAGGCTTCGGAGGTAGTCCCTGGCGTCCGCTTCCGTGCGCCCAGCGATGTCCTTCGGAATGGTCACGGAACTTGGGCCGCTGGAGATACTGAGGGTCACCTCGGCGTTCTGCTCGAGCATGGTTCCGGCCGTTGGCGAAGTGCCGATGGCCATGTCCTTGGCCACCGAATCGCTGGCCACGCGTGCCGTCTTGGGTACCAGCTTGGCGCCGTAAAGCTCCTGGATCGCCTGCGACTCGGACATGTTCGCGACGGTGGGAACAGCCACCTTGGCAGGCGCGGGCGGGGGTGTGTTGACCACGCTGTAGATCCAGAATCCGGCGCCGGCAAGGACCAGGATGGTGAAGATGGCGAGCGTGGCTGCCCACGCACGACGGCGGGAGTTCTGCCGTGGGGTCCGCTCCCGTTCCGGTGGGAGGCCCAGCGGAAGCGGTTCCTCCTGGGCGCGGGTGGCGTAGGCCTGCGGCTCGTTGTAACCGGCCCGCTCGGGGTCCTCGTTGATCTGGTCCACGTCGAGGAACCCGACGGCGGTGGCGCTCAGCAATTGGGTTGCGGGGCCCTCGTCATCCACAAGGTCGTTGGGATCCGTAGGCGCCTCGCTGGCGGCGACGGCAGGTACCGGGATGCCGTTGCTCGCTGCCCTGAGGGCGCGACGGAAGGCCGCGGCATCCTGGAAGCGGTCGCTGCGGTTTTTCTGCAGGGCCTTGGTCAGGACAGAATCGAGGGCCTCGGAGACCTCGGGATTGTGGGCGCTGGCAAGGTCCGGAGTTTCCCGCACGTGCTGGTAGGCCACGGAGACCGGGCTGTCGCCCACGAAAGGCGGACGACCCGTCAGGAGCTCGAAAAGCAGGCAACCCGCCGAGTAGAGGTCACTGCGCGCATCGACGGTCTCGCCCCTGGCTTGCTCCGGCGACAGGTACTGCGCCGTTCCCACCACGGCCTGCGTTTGGGTCATGGTGGCGGACGAATCCGCCATGGCGCGTGCGATGCCGAAGTCCATGACCTTCACGTCGCCACTGTCTCCGCAGACCATCACGTTGGCGGGCTTGATGTCCCGGTGGACGATTCCGGCCCGGTGGCTGTACTCAAGGGCGGACAGCACACCGAGGGTATAACCAATGGAGTCCTCGACCGTCAGCTCTTTGGCCTTGATCATGTCCCGCAAGGTACGGCCTGAGACGAACTCCATGACGATGTATGGGACGCGTACGTCCTCTCCGGGGCCGCCGGGGACCGAGTACTCACCCGTGTCGAAGATGGCCACGATGGAGGCGTGGTTGAGCGCAGCTACGGCTTGCGCTTCGCGCTTGAAGCGGGCCTGGAACTGTGGATCGCGGGCGAGGTCCGCCCGGAGGACTTTAACCGCAATGGTCCGCCCAAGGAGCGTATCCGTTCCGCGGTATACATCTGCCATGCCGCCACGGCCGATCAGCTCACCGAGTTCGTAGCGACCGTTGAGGATGCGCTGTTCAGACACAGGCGTCCTTTCCTCTCGGTGTGCCGGACCGGGCCGTGACGTTGACATGGTGAACTACTTGGTTGCCTGGGCGCTGGGGCTCGCGCTGGACGATGACGACGGGCCAGTGGGGACCACGGACTTGGACAGGTAGTAGGTAACCAGCGAGCCGGCTTCCACGTTGGTGCCCGCAGCGGGCGAAGACCGGACGAACGTCCCGGGCTGCTGCGTCGGGGAGCCGTTGACGGGATCGCCGGCCACCCAACGAAGGCCTGCGCCCTCGATGAGCCCGCGTACCTGGTCCTCGGGCAGGCCCACGCCGATGCTCGGGACAGCCACCATCTCCGGACCCTTGGAGTACTGGACGGTAATGGTGGTGCCAGGGTCAACCGGACCGGTTGGGTTGAGGCTGATGACCTCGCCCGGTGCGGCCGTGTTACTGAAGACCTCCTGGCCGTCAACGCCCAGGCCCATTGCCCGCAGTTCCGAGCTGACCTTCGGGAACTGCTGTCCTTGGAACTGCTCCGGGATCACATTGATCTTGGACTGCGTGGACTGCGAAGGAGTCGGCGTCTGCGAGGTCTGGGACGGCGTTGGTGAGGCTGAGCTGCTGGTGGGGCTCGAGGACACGCTGGGACTGGAGGAGGAACTGCTGGGGCTGGGGCTCGGCGAGAAGAAGCCGGACTGTGAAATCAGGAATCCAACCAAGGCAAAAAGGACCAGCAGGATTAACGCCACGAGCGGCCAGGTCCATGGGCTGCGTTTCTTGCGCTCCGGTTCCTGGTCGTCGTAGTTGCCGTCATCGTCGCTGTAGACGGTCTCGTCGTCGTTGAGCTGGCGTTCTGCTTCCAAGGCATTGGCACGGGTCAAAGCATTGTCCGACGAAGCGGCCGCGGCGCCCACAGCAGCCCCGGCAGCGGCGGCGCCAACCACCGGAAGTGCGGAGGTCGCCGTCGTCGACTGCTCTTTTCCGAACGGCGAGGCAACCACGCCCGTCGGAGCCGTCGCAGTGTTGACCGGAGCGGTGATGGGTCCGGTGGCACCCTCGAAGAGGAGCATGCCGGGAACGGCGGCGTGTGCCGTAGCGATGTCGCCGTTGCGGATGGCTTCCGCCGCCTCGGCCAGCTTGATGGCGTTGGCAGGACGGTTCTTCGGATCCTTGGCCAGCATGGACATGAGCAGCGCGCGCACCGGGGTGGGAAGCGTCTCCGGAAGGGGTGGCGGAGCGTCATTCACCTGGGCCAGGGCAATGGCAATCTGCGACTCGCCGGAGAAAGGCCGGTGGCCCGTGAGGCACTCGTAGCCGATGACACCCAGCGAGTAGATGTCCGAGGACCCCGTGGCGGTCTGGCCGGTGGCCTGTTCCGGTGCGAGGTACTGGGCAGTTCCCATGACCTGTCCGGTCTGGGTCAGCGGCACCTGGTCCGCGAGGCGGGCGATGCCGAAGTCCGTCACCTTGACCCGGTTGTCCGGCGTGATCAACAGGTTGCCGGGCTTGATGTCGCGGTGCACCAGGCCCTGTGCATGCGCCACAGCCAAGGCACGTGCCGTTTGGGAAATGATGGAGAGCGTCATGTCCGGAGACAGCACCTGCTCACGCTCAAGGATGGCGCTGAGCGGGTGGCCCGGAACAAGCTCCATGACCAGGTACGCCGAGCCGGCTTCCTCGCCGTAATCGAACACATTGGCGATACCCACGTGGTTGAGCAGTGCTGTGTGGCGGGCCTCGGCACGGAAGCGCTGCAGGAAGCCGGGATCGCCGGTGTATTCCTCCTTGAGCACCTTGATGGCCACGATCCGGCCCAGGATCTGGTCCTTGGCCTTCCAGACCTCGCCCATGCCACCAATCGCAATGCGACTGGTCAACTGGAACCTGCCGCCGAGTGTGATTCCCGAAGTAGGTCTCACTTATTCAACACCGCCTCAAAAATCTTCTTTGCGTTCGGACTGGTTAGCTTGGCACCGCTGAGCACATCCACACCTTCCATGACGATGGTGACGGCCACTTGCGGGTCGTTTGCCGGGGCGAACCCGGTAAACCATGAGTTGTTCAGGCCTGAATCGCCCAGCTCCGCGGTGCCGGTCTTGCCGGCCACCTTGACGCCGGAAACAGCGGCGCCGTTGGCGATGCCGTTGTCCACGGCACTGGTCATCCACTCGGTGATCTGGCCGGCAATGGGAGCCGTGGTGCTGGTGCGGAGGGCCTCGGGCTTGGTCTCGCTGATAACGCGGAGATCCGGGGACCTGACGGTCTTGACGAGGTTTGGCTTCATTTGCACGCCGCCGTTGGCAATGGCCGCGGTCATGAGGTTGATCTGCAACGGGGTCGCCTTGACGTCGCGCTGGCCCACCGAGGACTGGGCCAGCTGTGCCTGGTCAAGGTCCTTCGGGAAGACGCTCGGCGCCATCTGGAGTTTCAACTGGTCGCCGAAGTAGTCACCAAAACCGAATTTCTCGGCCTGCTGGCGGATGGCGTCCTGGCCCAGGTCCAAAGCGATGCTGGCGAACGGCGTGTTGCAGCTTTGCTCCAGGGCGAAGGAGAACGACGCCGTCTCCCGGACATTGCAGTTGCCGCCGGCATAGTTGGGGAGGCTTGCGCTGGATCCCGGGAGCGGCAGGCTGGAGGGGTTCGGGAGCTCGCTGTCCTTGTTGTACTTCCCGGAGTTCAACGCCGCAGCGGTATCGATCAGCTTGAAGACAGAGCCCGGCGACAGCAGGTTGCCCGTAGGGCCGCTCACGTTCTGGTTCAGGTTGATGCCCGGAATCTGGTTCAGCTCGTTGTAGTTGGCCTGCGCCGCCTTGGTGTCATGGGTGGCGATCAGGTTGGGGTCGTAGGACGGTTTGGAAACCATGGCCAGGATGGCGCCGGTCTTCGGGTTCGTCACCACAATGGAGCCGCGCTGGCCGTCCGGGATCAGGTCGTAGGCAAGCTTCTGGACGGCGGGGTCCAAGGTCAGCTCCACGGAGGCACCCTTGGGTTCGTTACCGAGGAACATCTGGCTGACGCGGTCCAGGAACAGCTGGTCAGAGTTGCCCGCGAGCGTATCTCCCATGGACTGCTCAAGGCCTGTGGAACCAAAGCCCTTGGAGAAGTAGCCCGTGATGCCGGCGTACAGCTCGGGTTGGGTGTATTTGCGCTGGAAAGCGCAGGACTCGGTCCCCGTGACGGATTCGGCGATCGGCGTGCCGGCCACGATGATGGCCCCGCGGTCGTTGCAGAAGGACGCGAGGATGGCGCGCTGGTTCCAGGGGTTCTTGTTGAGATCGTCGGCACCGATCACCTGCACGTAGCTGATGGCGCCGAGGATCAGGGCAAACATGGCGACGGCAGCCATCCACGAACTTCTAATAGCCTGGTTCATTGCTGCTTCACCGCCTCTGTTGGTGTGCTGGGGGTTTGTCCGGTGGCCGGCTTACGGGCAGCCGGGGTGCTGCTGGTTGCCGGCGGCTTGTTGACCATGGGTGTAGTGTCCACTGGACCCCGTGCCGTGTTGGAAATCATGAGAAGCAATCCAACAATGATCCAGTTGGCCAGGAGCGACGAACCACCTGCCGCGAGGAACGGCGTGGTGAGGCCGGTCAGCGGGATCAAACGGGTGACACCGCCGATCACCACGAAGCACTGCAGGGCGATGGCGAAGGACAGGCCACACGCAAGGAGCTTGCCGAACGCATCCCGGGTGCCCAGTGCGGCACGGAAGCCGCGGGTGAACAGCAGCAGGTAGAGCATCACCACGGCGAACAGGCCAATCAGGCCGAGTTCCTCGCCGATGAGTGCCACGATCATGTCGCTGTTGGCAAAGGGAACAAGGTCCGGCCTGCCCTGGCCCAGTCCCGTTCCCACGAGCCCGCCGTCGGCCATGCCGAACAGGCCTTGGACAATCTGCCCACTGCCGCCGGGTGACCGTCCGAAGACTTCCGGGGTGAAGGCGTTGATCCAGCTGTCGATGCGGAACGCGACGTGCGAGAAGATCTTGGAGGCAACAAAGCCACCGCCCAGGATCAGGACCAGGCCGATGACTACCCAGGAGATACGGCTGGTTGCCACGTAGATCATGACGATGAAGAGGCCGAAGAAGAGGATGGACGAGCCGAGGTCGCGCTGGAAAACCAGCACGCCGATGCTCACCAACCACGCGGTGATCATGGGACCAAGGTCCTTGAAGCGCGGGAACTGCATGGGCCCGATCTTGCGTCCGGCCAACAGGATGAGGTCCCGGTTGGAGGACAGGTAGCCCGCGAAGAAGATGGCCAAGGTGATCTTGGCGATTTCACCGGGTTGGAAGGTCATGGGACCAACGCGGATCCACACTTTGGCGCCGAGGACCTCGCCGGCGGAGATGCCCGGAACCAAAGGCAGGATCAGCAGAAGGGCACTGACTGCCAGGGAAATGTACGTGAAGCGTCGCAGGATCCGGTGGTCCTTGAGGAACCAGATGACGGCGATGGCCACGGCCATGGCAATGAGCGTCCAACGGAGCTGGTTGTTCCCTGTGTCTTCGCCCGGAGCATCCATGCGGTGGATCAGTGCGAGGCCAAGACCGTTGAGTGCAACCACAATCGGAAGTATTACCGGATCGGCATATTTAGCCCGGAGCCGGAGGACCACGTGGAAGGCAAAGGCAGCCACAGCGAGCAAGCTGGACTGGAACCAGAAATCGCTGTCCAGGCCGGACTCGGAATTGATGCTCACCAAAGCACTGGCGCCGATGCCCACGGCCAGGGCCAGGACGATGAGCACCAGCTCGACGTTCCGGCGGGGCTTGGGTGTTGTTTCGGTCTGGATCATTTTGCCGCCTCACATGGAGTCGGGACGGGCGAGGGCGTTGGTGTGGCAATCGCTGCCGTGCTGGGAACAGGAACGCTGGTGCTTGGGGAGGGGGTGGGAGTTGCGGTTGGGGAAGAGCTGGGGCAGCTTGCTGAAGCGCTGCCGTAGTTCTTCAGGTTCTCCACAATCCGCTGGGCGTCATCCAGGTCTCCCGCGGGAACGGTCTGGCGGACGCTCTGCCGGCCGTATTCGGGCAGCGAGTCGACGCGAAGGTCCGTTACCGACTCCAACCGGGAAAGCTGGATGGGGCCGAGCCGCTGTGAGATGCCGTTGTAGATGGCAACGCGCTGGTCGAACTCGCCCACGTAGTAGCGGGTCTGGGTCCAGGCGTAACCGAGCCAGAGACCCACCACCACGCCAAGGACCACGACGGCGGCCACGGCAGGCATGAGCCAACGGATGCGGCGCCGCGGAGGTTCTTCGAGTTCAAGGCGGTCCTGTTCGGCCTTGTGCGTCAGGACCGTTGCTGCCCGGCGGGCCACCGTGCGGCCCGCCACCGTGGGAATCGAGCCGGTCTCAGCGGCTGTCGCCGCCGCGCCAACCAGTTCGTGGGGCCGGCTGGCCAGTTCTTCGCGCAGGACCTCGGCGGACAGGTGCTCGCCCAGGTGCGGATCGGTCGTGGCAGGAGGTTCCTTGTCCTCGGAGGACTCGTCCTTGGCTGGTTCCTTGCTTGGGGCTGCAGGATCCTCGTCGCCAGGACCGTGGGCGCTGAACGAGGAACCTGCGGCAGGTTCCTTGGTGTCTTTTGCTGCGTCCGCCGCCTCGTCCTTGGCGGCCGGCGGCTCATCCGCTGACTTGCTGGCGGTGACCGTGTCCGCCTGTTCGGCCTGGGCGGGTGCCGCGGGCGGTACGACGTCGACGGCGGCTGTGCTGACGTCGTCGTCCGTTTCTTCCGCGATCTCCAGCATCACGACGGTGACGTTGTCCGGGGCGCCCGCTTCAAGGGTCAGGTCCACCAAGGTTTCCACGCACTCGCGAAGGTCCTTGATCTCGCGGACCTTGCGCTCCACGACGTGTCCGGCCACATAGTTCAGGCCGTCGGAGCACAGCAGCCAGCGTTCGCCGGGTTCGACGTCCAGGATGTCCAGGTCCAGTTCGGGGCTGGCGTCAACATCGCCAAGGACGCGCATCAGGACGTTCTTGTGGGGATGTGTTTCGGCTTCCTCCGGGCGCAGGCGGCCCTCATCGATGAGGCGCTGCACAAAAGTGTGGTCGATGCTGACCTGCTCGAACTTCTTGTTGCGCAGGCGGTAGGCGCGGGAATCGCCGATGTGCGCGAAGTGCAGCTTCCGGCCCTCAAGGAGCAGGGCCGTCACGGTGGTGCCCATGCCGGAAAGCTTGGGATTTTGGTGGACCAGCTCGGAGAGCAGGGAGTTCGCGGTCTGGATCTCGTCCGCGAGGACAGTGTCTGCGCCGTCCGGGTAATCGTCGTGATCCAGGTGGATCATGTCCAGGACCGTTGATGCCGAGGCCACATCGCCGCCAGCGTGACCACCCATGCCGTCGGCAACGACAGCAAGATGGCGGCCCACGTAAGCGGAGTCGTCATTCTTGGAGCGGATCCGACCGACGTCGGAGCGCGCCGCGTAGCGCATGATGAGGGGGCGCTCCGCCGGCGTTTCCTTGCCTTCGGTGGTCTGTGGGGCGGCCATGGACTACGGCCTCAATTCAATGACCGTCTTGCCGATCCTCACGGGGACGCCGAGCTCCACCGGCAAGGCCCGGGTGAGCTGTTGATCGGCCAGGTAGGTGCCGTTGGTGGAACCCAGGTCCTCGATGAACCAGCGGCTGCCTTGCGGAAACAGGCGGGCATGGCGGCCCGACGCGTAGTCGTCTTCCAGGACAAGCGTGGCTTCCTGCGCGCGGCCCAAGAGAATGGGACTGGCTGCGAGGGGAAGCGTGGTGCCCTTCAACGGTCCTTCGGTGACCACGAGGTTCCGGGCATGCTGGATGGCCGGCGGCGGCGACGCAGCCAACTCCGGATGCTTGCGGACCTCACGCGCCGTGGGCGTGCCCGTCACGGCTTTGCGTCCGATCTGGAAGTCGCGGCGCATGGTGGACACGATGCTGAAGATCAAGACCCACAGCAGCAAGAGGAAACCGAAGCGAAGAGCGGTGATGGTCAGTTCGCTGATGTCGTTCACGCGTTGCCACCCGGGTTTTGGGGGAGAAGGCGGAAAATAATCTTGGTACGTCCCATCGTGATGGTTGAGCCGTCTGTGAGTTCCACGCTGCCGTCTACCTTGTGGCCATTGACGTAGCTGCCGTTGGTGGATCCAAGGTCTACGGCCCAGGTGGTGCCGTTTTGCGTACGGACCTCAAGGTGCTTCCGCGAAACACCGGTGTCGTCCACCAGGATGTCTGCTTCCGAGGAGCGGCCCAGCACAACAGACTGGGCGTTGAGGGAGTACCGCTGGCCGCCGATATCCAGGACAGGTTGGAGCCTGGTGGGCTGGCGTGCCGGTGCCGCTGGAAGGTTTGGCCGCGGGGCCTGCGGGGCGGGAGCGCCGCCGTCGGACTTTTCGGTACGGGAGGCGATTTCGAAGTGACCGGCCCGCTCCTCCTCATTCCGGCGGAAGGAGATCCGCACGGGACCCTGCAGCGTGTAGCCCTGGCTGCGCACATGCTGGATAACAACATCGCAGAGTTCCTCGGCGAGGGGCGTGCCCCATTCCTGTGCCCTGGTGAAATCGTCATTGCTGAGGAGGACATCGAAAACGTTGGGGGCGAGGGTGCGTCCCGCCGCAATGGTGATGGACTGGTTGTCCAGTTCGCGCCGCAGTTTGCTCGCGATCTCCACCGGCTCAACACGTGCCCGCGACCCCGTGGAGAAGACGTTGCGGACGGCTTTTTCAATGCCGCGTTCCACTTTGTCCAGCAGACCCATGGTCCTTCTCCTTTCCTCGTCGCGGCACACGCGGTGCCTGGCTCGATAGTCGGTCCATGGTCCCGTCCGTGCACACACTGAAGTGAGCGCCGAACGGCCCTTTCACTTCCCGATACTACTGGGAGTGACTGCGAATGGCCTTAATCCACAACGCCTTGCGACCCGGAAAAGTTCGCCACATGCCCGTCGTGGCGGGCGGGGGCAGGGACTAAATTTCCTCGCTGTTCAGCTGTTGTTGTCTGCCTTTGCGGCCTTGTTCGTGTGTCCCGAAAAGTCGTTCCGGGGTCCTTGCGGCGGCCGATTGGTGTTTTGCCCAAAGTGTCCGTTATGCTTGATCTCGCTGCTTTTGAAGGAAGCGAAGCCGGTTCCCGGTCAAAGTCCTGAAAAAGAAGTTGCGCGCGAGTGGCGGAACGGCAGACGCGCTGGCTTCAGGTGCCAGTATCCGAAAGGGTGTGGGGGTTCAAATCCCCCCTCGCGCACGCAATCTGAAAGAGCCCCGGTCATTGGACCGGGGCTCTTTTGTTTAATTGCGTCGCAGGGGAACCAACCAAGGGACAGATCGCGTCCTTATCAGCGTTCATCAGGACAAGTGCTGTCCCCCAGTTGGGTGTATACAGTCAGGACTGGCGCTTCAGGGCACGTCCCAGGCGGGCCGCGGCCTCTTCCAGTTTCTCCGCGGACACGTCACCGTAGGCCAGGCGCAGGTGGCGCCCGGCGTCGGTGCCAGGTCCGGACGGGAAGAATGAACCCCGCTGGTACTCCACACCCTCGGCACTTGCGTCCGCGGCGAGCTGGTCCGGATCCACCGAGTCGTCACTCAGTCGCGGCCACAAGAAGAGCCCGCCCTCCGGCAAAACGGACTCGAACGCCCCGGGGGCTTCCCGGTCCAACGCCGCCACAAGGGTCTGGGCGCGGTTCCGGTACAGGACGCGTGCCTTATCAAGCGTGGCGTCGAAGATGTCGGGGTCAGACGTCACGAGTTCGCCGATGATCGCCTGGACCAACGTGGAACTGTGCGAGTCCTGCCGGCTCCTGAGGGCCACAAGATCACGGGCCAGATGCCCGGGAGCGACAGTCCAGCCGAGACGGAGGCCGGGGCCCAAAGTCTTGGTGAACGTGTTGATATGGAGCACGTGGTCCGAGTTATTGAACTCCTCCACGCTTTCCTGCTCACCGGCAAAACGGAGCTCGCGATACGGGTTGTCCGCCAGGATCACGAATCCGTAGTGCTCAGCCAATCTCACCAACTCGCGTCGGGCCTCACCCGGGAGGGTTCCCTGTGAGGGGTTGTGGAAGTCCGGCACGGTGTAGAGCGCGGACGGACGGGCACCCCCGCGGAGAAGATCGCTGAGATGGTCTACATCCAAGCCATGCGGCCCCACAAAGACGGGCAGCGTGCGGGCATCGGACAGCTGCAACCCCCTCAGGAACAACGGGAAGATCGGATTGTCCACGGCCACCAGGTCGCCACGTTCCACCACGGACTGGATGGCCAGGGACAAGCCGTGGAAGCCGCCATTGGTGATCAGGATGCGGTCAACGGGCACACCCTCGCGTTCGGCGATCCACTCGCGAAGGGGTGAAATGCCTTCAGTCCGTGAGTACTGAAGGGCGGGAACTCCCGGTTTGGCCAGTACTCGCGCTGTCGCTTCGGCGATCGCAGTGGTGGGAAGGACACTGGGATCCGGGATGCCGCCGAGGAGTTCGATGGCGTCTGCCCGCTTGTCGCGCAGGGTTGCGTCACCGAATCCCTGGGGTGCGGTGAAGGCCTCGATCAGGGCGGGCCGGCGGTTGGTGGTCAGGTTCACGGTCATGCTGGTGCCTCCGCTAGTTGTTTGGCTTCTGTCTGGTCCCGGACAGGCGTGGCCAGCGGGATCGCGTCGAGCAGTGCTTGGGTGTAGGGATGTTGGGGACGCAGGAAGATGTCCTCCACGGGCCCGTCTTCTACCACTTGCCCACGCCTGAGCACGGAAACGGTGTCTGCCACCTGCCGGACCAGTGCGAGGTCATGCGAGACGAACAGGTATGTCAAGCCCAGGTCGCGCTGCAGTTGGGCGAGCAATTCCAGGATTCCCGCCTGGACGCTCACGTCGAGTGCGGACGTGGGTTCGTCCAAAACCACGACGTCGGGACGCACTACCAGTGCGCGGGCGATGGCCACGCGTTGCCGCTGGCCACCGGACAGGTTTGCCGGCCTGCGTGACGCCACGGAGGCGGGAAGGCCAACGGCTTCCAATGCTTCGCGGACCCGTTGGACCCGTTCGGCTTTGGTGCCCAGACCGAACTGCTCCAGGGGTTCCTGGACGATCCTGCTCACCTTCCACGTGGGATCCAAGGAGGTGAACGGGTTCTGGTACACGAGTTGGAGGTGGCGGCGGATCTCGCGGACTTCTGTCCTGGACCTGCCCGACGTCGACTGGCCGGCGACAGCGATCTCTCCGCCGTCCGGTTGCTCCAGCCCGAGAAGCAGCCGGACAGCAGTGGTCTTGCCGGATCCGGATTCACCGACAAGCGCGTGCGTCCGTCCCCGTTCCACGGAGAACGAGACGCCATCCACGGCCACGATGCCCTTCCCGCCGGCGTGGAACCGCTTGGTTACTCCGCGCACATCAATCTGTGCGGGCCCAGCGGGTGACCCTGAAGCGTCAGTCCGGGAGCCGCCGTCGTGCGTTAACCGCTGGTTCCGGTACCTGTCCGGGTGCAGGGCGGGAACGTCCGCCTGGAGGTTGCGTGCATACTCCGTTGCGGGCGCGGCGAAAATTTCGCGCGACGGACCACTTTCCTGGACCGCGCCATCCTTGAGCACCACCAGCGAATCGGCGCGCTCCGCCGCGATGGCGAGATCGTGGGTAATAAGGAGCAGGCTGATGTCCAGTTCGCGGCGGAGCTCGGTCAGCATGTCCAGGATGAGCTTCTGCACCGTGACGTCCAAGGCGGAGGTGGGCTCATCCGCGACGATCAGTGACGGCCGCGGAAGTACCGTCAGCGCAATGAGGACGCGCTGCAACATACCGCCGGACAATTGGTGCGGGTAGGAGTTGTACACGCGGCCGGGATCCGGCAAGCCCACCTGCTCGAGGACCTCCAGGATCTTCGCGCGCCGGACTTCGGGGTCCGTTTCGCCCAGCAGCGCGGCGGCCTCGTGGGCTTGGGCGCCGATGGTCCGCACCGGGTTGAGGGCCGACGCCGGATCCTGCGGGATGAAGCCGAGTTCACGGCCCCGGTAGGGCCGGAACTGCTTCTCCGCAAGGGACAAGAGGTCCTTGCCGTCCAACTCCACCTTCCCGGTGGCGGTGGAGTCGTGCGGGAGCAGCCGGAGGACGGCTTTAGCGATGGTCGACTTTCCGGAGCCCGATTCGCCGATCAGCGCGAGGCTCTCACCTTTGGCGAGCGAAAACCCCACGTCATGAACGACGGCGGCACGGCCGTACGCGATCGACAAACCTTGCACTGTTAAGAGGGAACTCATGTCACTTCGCCTTTCGCAGCCAGCGGCTGATGCGGTTCACGGACAAGACAGTGATGACAATGACCAGGGCCGGCGCGTACACGAGCCATGGAGCCGTGACGTAGGTCTTGCCGGAGGCCACCAACAGGCCCCAGTCCGACGCCGGAGGAGGATCGCCATAGCCAAGGAAAGCCAACGATGCGATGACCAGGATGGATGTGCCGAACTGCAGGACGGCCAACACCAGCACGGAGCGGTACGCGTTGGGGAGGATGTGCCCCAGCAAGGCGTGAAGCCGGTTGCCGCCTTCCAGATAGGACGCTTCGACGTACGTTGCGCCGCGGACGCGCAGCACTTCTGCACGCATCAGTCGGGCGAAAACTGCGACGGCGGACACTCCCGTTGCGATGGCGGCGTTGATGGTCTGGAACCCAAGGGAACTCACGATGACCACAGCCAGAAGGAAGCCCGGGATGGCCAGGAGTACGTCCACGAAGCGGCCGAGGATCGAGTCGACCCAGCCGCCACGGAAACCTGCCGCGAGGCCAATGATGCTGCCAACTACCAAGCCGATCAGGACGGCTACCAAGGCACTCGTGACAGAGGACGCCGTACCGTAGACGACGCGTGCGTACAGGTCACGGCCGAGGTAGTCGGTGCCGAACCAGTGTGCCGTGCTGGGTGCGGCCAACTTGCTTGCGGTGTCGCCCGTAACGGGGCTGTAGTGCGTGAAGAGACCGGGTACCAGGGACCACAGGATCACGAGCAGAACCACGGCGAAGGACAGGAGGACCGTGACGGGCGGGAGGCCGTCCGTCAGCTTCCGCTGCGCAGGTTCTTGGTTGAGTTGGGGGTTGCTGAGCAGGGCGGTCATGCGCTTACCTTCTCCCGGAGTTTGACGCGCGGATCCAGCAACGGCGAGGCCAGGTCCGCCAAGAGGTTGACGGCCACGAACACCACGGCGGAGAGGGAAACCACTGCTTGAAGCACTGGTTGGTCTTCACCCGTCACAGCCTTCTGGACCACGGTGCCGATGCCGTCGCGGCCGAAGATGGTTTCGGTGATGACTGAACCGCCTAGAAGCTCCCCCACGATCAACGCCACCATCGCCACTGACGGCAACGCCGAAGGTTTCACCAGGTGCTTCGCGAAGAGCTTGGCCTCCGTCAGACCGCGGGAACGTGCCACGACGGCGTAGTCCTGGCGGGATTCGTGATCCAGGCTGGCAATCAGGACCTCGGCCAGCGGTGCCGAGACGGGGATTGCCAGGGTGATCGCGGCGAACAGCGTTGCTACCGGACTGTTCGGATCCGTCGTGGTGAAGGAGTGCAGGCGGAACGCGAAGAGCTCGATCAGGATGAGGCCGATCACGAAGTTCGGCACGGAAAGAAACAATGACGGGATGGAACGGACAACCGCGGCCCATTTCCCCGGAAGGTACTGGGCGCCGTAGGCGATGCCCACGGCGAAAACGATCGCGATGACCAAGGCGCTCGACGCCAAAGTCAGGGTGGACGGCAGTGCATCCCCGACGATCTGGGTCACCGGGAGGTTGGACTGCAAGGAAAAGCCGAGTTCGCCCGTCAGGAACCGGCCAAGTGACAGGAGCAACTGCACGATCACCGGCTGATCGAGTCCGTAGTAGGACACGATCCGCTGGATGTCCTCCTCGCTGAGCCCGTGCTGCGGGTCGCGCAGCGAATTGGTGATGGCGTCGCCGGGGAGCACGCTGATTACCAGGAACGTCAGGACGTAGGCGAGGAGGACCACGATGACCGCCTGGCCCACACGGGTGAGGGCAAAGCGCCGGTAGTCGCTGGTCACTGTGAAATCCAGGCGGTGTAGAAGTTCGCGTACGCCAGGCCGTTGTACTGGACGTCCTTGATCTTCGGGTTGATCAGGTACAGACGCTGGACGAGCTGGTTAAGGGGTACAAAGTAACCCTGCTCCAGCACGTACTTCTGCAGTTCGTCCGCCACCTTCTCCCGGGAGGCGCGGTCCGAGGCGGTGGCAATCGCCGTCGAAAGGTCGTTCAGTCTCTGGTCGCTGGTGCCAAGGCTGAACCAGTCCTCACCCTTGTTCTGGCTCGTCAAGACACCGGCGACCGTTCCGACGTCGACGAAGCTTCGCGAGGTCTGGAACAGCGGCGGCTTGCTGGCCTGGATTGCTGCGTAGCCGGCAACGTCCACCACCTTGAGGTTGACCTTGATGCCTACCTTCTTGAGCTGTTGGGCGATGAGCTCGTCCTCGGCCTTGGTGGACGGGACATATGGGTTGGGCGTGAGCGTGAACTCGAGGGTCTTTCCGTCCTTAGTGCGGTAACCGTCGGAGCCCTTGGCCCAGCCGGCGTCGTCCAGGACCTTGTTGGCCTTCTCCGGATCGAACGTGAAGGAGTCGCTGAACTCACCGGCTTCAGGGACGTTGCCCTGGATGAAGGTGGTGGCCGCGTTCCAGTCATCCGTGTAGACGGTCTTGCGGATCTCTTCGCGGTCGATGCCGTGCTGGATGGCCTGGCGGACGGCGAGTTCATTGGTGGGGAAGGCCGTGGTATTCACCTGGAAGCCGTCCACGAAGCCAAGGTAGCGGGGCGTTCCAACCGTGAAGCCCTGGGCCTTCAGCGACTCGATTTCCTGCGGCTCCACGTTGAAGGCAACATCCGCTTGTCCGGACACCACCGTGGAGGTCCGGACGGAGGTGTCCTTGATGACCTTGTAGGTGATGGTGTCCAGTCGGGCCGGGCCGGTGTGGCCGAGTGCCGCAGGGCCCCAGTTGTAGTCCTTTCGCTTCTCCAATACATAGCTGTCGCCCTGCTTCCAGGACTTCACCACGAACGGGCCACTGCCGATTTCCTGGCTGAGGTCCGCCTGCGCCTCCACCGGCAGCGCGAGGGTCTTCGGCGAGAGCAGGATGCAGCCGTGATACGCCAGCGTGGCGATAAACCCGAGCGCGGGAGAGGAGAAGGAAACCTTGACCGTCTTGGGGTCGGCGGCCTCGGCGGAGACGAAATTGGTGGACGGGAACAATCCCACCTTGCTGATGCCGCGTGCCGAATCGCCCTTGGCCCAGGCAGTGAGGTTGGCCACCACCGCGGCGGCATCCAGCGGGCTTCCGTCGGAGAACGTGACGCCCTCCTTCAGGTGCAGGACAAAGTCCTTGGCGCCGTTGAGCTCTTCCCACTTCTCGGCAACCCACGGGCTGAGCTCGCCCTTCTCATTGACGTAGACCAGCTTGTCCGTGATCTGGCCCCAGAGGTTGCCCTCGTAGCTGGAGATGGAGGTCTTGCTGGAGACCCAGCCAGTGTCGTAGCCCTGGATCAGGAAGGTGATGTTGCCGCCTTCCACAGGGGTGCCTCCGTTGGTGCCGGTGCTGGCGGTAGGCCCGCCGCAGGCGGTGATGAGTGCCGAGGTGGACAGGGCGCCGAGGCCAGCGAGGAAGGCCCGCCTGCGGAATTCGGGGGTAGCGAAGGTGTTCATGGTTGCTCCTTGGATGCGTTGGGTACGGCCGTTGGGGTGGCCGGGTTGGATGCTTGGCTAGATGGCTTTGCCGGGGTTCAGAAGTTGCTGGGGGTCAATCGCTGCCTTGATGGCGTGCTGCAACTCGCGGCTGCGCCGGGACAGTTCCAGCGCAGCCCACTCCTTCTTGATGGTCCCCACGCCGTGCTCGCCGGTGACTGTCCCGCCGAGCGAAAGCGCCACCTTCACGAGTTCAGTGGCTGCTTCCAGCAGGGAGGCAGGCGGGTTGGGGCCGTCGTCGGGCGTTTTGTCCAGGGTGATGAGCGGGTGCAGGTTACCGTCGCCGGCGTGCGACACCGCTGAAATGTCGACGCCGAAGCGGGCTTCGAGCGCCGGGAAAGCTGCGTAAACCTTGGCAAGCTGCGACTTGGGCACGGCAATGTCCTCGCCGACGTACCACTTGTCCTGCGGTAGGCCGCGGCCACTGCGCCGCAACTCCCAGAGCCGCACGCCGTCGTCGTCCGCTTCCACGGTGACCCGTCCACCGACAGCACTGAGCGCAGTGGCGAGGTCGGCGGCTTGGTCGCCGATGCCGTACCCGTCCAGTTCGATCAGGATCAGCGCGGCGCCGCGCTCTCGAAGCGCCGTTCCGGAGTGGGCGTCGATATTCGCGAGGCTCGGGGTGTCGAAGAACTCGATCGCGGCCGGGCGGACCGGTGAGAGGGTGATTGCTGCAAGGCCGTCCGTGCCCTCCGCCGTGCTGTCAAAGAAGGCACTCACGGTCTTTCGGGCCACAGGAACGGGACGGAGCCTGACAGTGGCCTTGGTGACGATCCCAAGGATGCCTTCCGAACCGACGAACAGGGACGTCAAGTCCAGCCCGGTGACGCCCTTGATGGAGCGGTGGCCAACCGTGATGAGGCTGCCGTCGGCGAGGACGACGTCGAGCGACAGGATTGATTCGCGGGTCACCCCGTATTTCGCGCAACGGAGCCCGCCGGCGTTGGTGGCGATATTTCCGCCGATGGAGGAAATATCAAAGCTTGCGGGATCGGGTGCGTAGAAAAGGCCGTGGGATTCCAGGTGCCTGTTCAGTTCGGCATTGATAACGCCCGGCTCTACGACGGCAACTTCATCCAGCGGTGAAACTTCGATAATCCGGTTGAGCTTCTCAGTGGAAATGACCACCTGGTTCCTGCTTGCGGTGGCCCCGCCGGACAGGCCGCTGCCGGCGCCCCGGGGGACCACGGTGATGCCGAGTTCCGCTGCCAGCCTCACGGCTTCCTGGACGTCGGCTGCTGTTGCGGGAAGTACGACGGCGGGTCCCGGCGTGTGGCTGTTGCCCGCTGTTTTGGCCGTGGCGGCGTCGTGGCTGTAGCGGCTGGTCTCCAGGCTTGGTTCGAGGGCTTCGATGTTCTTGGGGAGTTGCTCAAGGTACGCCTGGATGGTGGTGGCGTTTTCTGTTTGCTGTGTTGTCATGCCGGTGCGCTTTCTGTCCGGGTGCATGACAAGACAGGAATCCCTGCAACGAAGCACCCAAAGGCTTTTGATGAGTCATCAAAAGTTAGCGGCACTCGGAATTTGGATTCCAGTTTCGTGAAACGTCAATCAATAGTTCTCAATGGGGCGACGTGGGGATTCCCATTTCGTTAAATGAGGTCTTGATGCGGCGAAATATGTCTTTGTTGGACGGAGTAATGCGTCACATGACATTTCGGGCCCAACTGGGTCGCATTTGTGCGCGTTTTGAACGCCCAAAACGCGCACTATTGCGACCCAGTTGGGGGAGTGGGCCGGGAGGTCAGCCGCGCGCGGAAGCCTTGAACCGGCGTCGTGAGTTGCTCAAGTGCAGGCGCATCGCTGCGGCGGCAGCGGCGGGGTCTGCCTCGGCGATGGCCTGGTAGATGGAGGAATGCTCGTGGACCACCTGGGCGAAGCGCTCCGGGGAGTCGGGCTCGTCGCTGGAGACCAAGCGCGGGCGGGGCATGGTGATCATGGTTTGGCCGAGCGCGGAGATGCAGTCCGAATAAAAGGGATTGCCGGAAGCGGCAGCGATTGCCCGATGGAATTCGAAGTCGGCCTTCATGGCGTGTGCGGGGTGGCCGGAGCTCGCAGTGAACTGTTCCAAGGCTCCCTGGACTGCCTTCAATTGGCGTTCCGAGTGATTCCGCGCAGCCAGTGCTGCCGCTTCGGTTTCCACGCCGATGCGGAAATCAAGCATCTGCAGGCGGTCTTCCATGGTGGCTACGGCACGCGCTCCTGGCGCATGGACGGGCCCGTCATCGGGCGGGGTCAGCGCAAAGCTGCCCCGCCCGCGTTCGGTCTCTACGAGGCCCTCGGCCTGCAAACGCGTCAGGGCGGAGCGGACGACAGTCCGGCTCACCCCGTATTCGCTGATGAGGGTGTTCTCGCTGGGGAGCTTTTCACCTGGCTGGATGGCACCGTCCACAATGCGGTTGCGGAGATCGGCGGCGAGGTCCGTAGTCAGGTTGCGGCTCATGGGTTCAAGATTACGCGCCGAATTCCACGGACTCGGTGGTCCAGGCTCGGGCCTGGTCGCTCAGCGTGACGCCGAGCCCGGGGCGGTCCGGGACGATCATACGGCCGTTCTTGGTTTCAAGGCGTTCCTCGAACAGCGGGTCCAGCCAGTCGAAGTGCTCCACCCACGGTTCACGCGGGTAGGCGGCGGCGAGGTGAAGGTGGATTTCCATGGCGAAGTGCGGGGCGAGGCCAAGGCCGCGCTCGTCAGCGAGGGCGGCGAGGCGAAGGAATTGCGTGATGCCGCCGACGCGCGGGGCGTCCGGCTGGATGATGTCGCAACTGTTGGCGTTGATAAGGCCCTTGTGCTCGGCCACGGAGGCGAGCATTTCACCGGTAGCGATGGGGGTGTCCAGGACCTGTGCGAGGTGTGCGTGGCCTTCGAAGTCGTAGGCATCCAGTGGTTCTTCGATCCAGATGAGGTTGAACTCCTCCAACTGGCGGCCCATGCGCAATGCGGTGGCACGGTCCCACTGCTGGTTTGCGTCCACCATGAGGGGCACGTCCCAGCCGATGTGCTCGCGGATCCCGGCCACGCGGCGGAGGTCCTCCTTGGAATCCGGCAGGCCCACCTTGATCTTGATGCCGCCGATACCTTCCTCGATGGATTGCGTTGCGCGCGCTTTGACTTCGTCCAGGGTGGCGTTGAGGAAGCCGCCGGAGGTGTTGTAGGTCTGCACGGAGTCGCGGTAGGAGCCCAGGAGTTTGGCCAGGGGGAGTCCGGCGCGTTTGGCTTTGAGGTCGTAGAGGGCGATGTCGATGGCTGCCAGTGCCTGCGTTGCCACGCCGGACCGTCCAACCGAGGCTCCGGCCCAGAGGAGCTTGGTGTAGATCTTGCCAATGTCGTTGGGGTCCTCGCCGATGATGCCCTCTGCGACCTCCTTGGCGTGCGCGTATTGTGCGGGGCCGCCGGCTCGCTTGGAGTAGCTGAATCCGATGCCGCTGTGGCCCTGTTCCGTGGTGATTTCGGCGAACAGGAACACCACTTCGGTCATCGGCTTCTGCCGGCCGGTGAAGACCTTGGCGTCGCTGATGGGTACGGTCAGGGGCAGTCGGGCTGTGGACAGTTTGACGTGCCGGATGAGGTCTACGGGGCTCAAGGGGTCTCCTAAGTTGTTTTACTTAGGATACAAGTTAGGAACTTGTGCTACAAGAGGATGTGGGACTGTCCCCGTAACAAGCAAGGGGCCGCGACCCGGCGAGGGTCGCGGCCCCTGTATGTAGAGGACTGCTACTTGATCAGCGCTGCGGCCTGTTCCATGAGGTCGCTGGCCGTGGCAACACCGCTCGCTTCGGCGCCCTTGCCGGAAGCCGTAGCCGAGATCAGTACCCCGTCCTTTATGGCGTAGGCCATGTACGTGGTCTGCTTCGAGCCGCTGGCTGAAGACATTTCGGTCTTGTAAGCCACAGTTCCGGGAACCGCGCTGATGCCGTCGAACTTTTCAGTCGAGACATTCATCGATTGACCGGCCATGGAGAGGGTCATTTTCGCGCACTTTTGGGCCTGTGCGCCGCTCTGGTCGATGCTGTCCTGGAGTTTCTGCTTATCGAGTCCGGACGTCAGGGTCACCATGGTCATGACGCCCGATTCAGCATCCAGATCTGCCCCGGCAGCGGTGGTAGAACCTGCCAGTGTCGTGTTGCCGCCCAGCGTCGCGAGGTCCTTGCACTCGGCAGGTTCGATCGTGAACATGCTCAGGAGGGCCTTGATGGGATTCTCCTGCGCGAGTTCCTCGCTGGACGCTACCGTCAATTCCTTACCGGACTTCGGCTTGATCTGCTTGACCAGTCCAATGAGTTCCTCGTTGGTGTACTGCTTGGCAACTGTGGGCGTAGGCGTCGCCGTGGCCTCCGGCGAAGCGGCGTCGGTGGACCCCGTGGACCCACTGCAACCGCTCACGGCCATCATGACCAAGGCCGAAATTCCGACGCTCTGCAGCGCAAACTTCTTCATTTCCAAATCCCCCATTGGGTCGTGCTCTTACTGCCAGGCGATTCCCAGCCGAGATAAGACTATCCGTTCCCCCGAGCCGCTAGGCTTGCCACCATGGCGTTTGGGGGAGCGCGCAGTCAGGGAACTGCGCTTTGGGTGGCAGCAATTGGCTTCGTGGTGGTGGTCGCATACACGGTGGTAGGCGCATTCCAGATCCTTGTTTGGAATCCTTTGGCGGCCGTCCCTGGAATGGCGTTGGCCGACATTTATTCCGCCGTTGATCGGGCCAAGGAGTCCTTGGCGATTCCGCGGGTCCTCGTGTGGAGCGTTGTCGGCATCGCCTTGGGTGCCGCGGTTCTGGTCGCCGCGTTGAGGCGGCCGCTCAGCGTCAGAACCGTTCTGGCACTGGAGTTGCTTGTGCTGATCCTGGGGGCGCCCAGCCATTGGATGGCGTCCTTTCCGGCAGGCATGGGACTTGCAGACACCTTTGCGATCTCGGGTGGTGACTACTCGCCGTGGGGCCGATTGCTTTATGGAGTGAGTGCCCTGTCCTTGATTTCACTGACGACGCTCGCTTTCCGACGGTCGAGGTCGCGCCGGAAGCCTGAGTGAGGCCGGTTCCCGGAAGGCGGGGGTCTGGCTCCACGGGGCAGCGCGAAGGATAATCCTCACCATGGCCGAACAAAGCGCCCCCATGAACGAAACACCCTTCACCCTGCCCGAGTCCATGAACGGCAAAGCGAGCCCCGCGAAGGCGGCGGTCGGCGATAAGCCGGTGTTCAACTACATCGCCAGCCTTCCGGAGCCCCAGCGCGGCATCGCTGAAGCCATCGATGCCTTGGCCGCAAGAACCCTCCCCAACCTGGAACGCTCCGTCAAATGGGGCATGGCCTACTACGGTGTGGGGGACGGCTGGTGCTTCAGCTCCGGAGGGTTCGCGGGGCACGTCAAGCTGATGTTCATCAACGGTGTGAACCTCAATCCCGTGCCTCCCGTGACGCCGGTGGGAATGGGCAAGGCAACGAGGGGTGTGGAGATCGGGACCCTGGACGATCTCGACGAAAACCAGTTGGCGGACTGGATGAAGCAGGTGGCGTCAGTGCCCGGCGTTGGGGGCAAGAAGCACTAGGAAGGCGTAGCAGGAACGTCGGTGGTGACTGCGGCGTCCGGGCTGCGGCGACCACCCTGCTGGGCCGCGGTCCCCGCCAGCACAACCAACGCGATCCCCACCAACTGCATGGGGGTGGGTGCTTGAGCCAGCACCAACACGCCGATCAACACTCCGAAGGCCGGCTCGATCGACAACAGCGTGCCGAAGGCCGTGTGGGTCATCCGCCGCAACGCAAGCATCTCCAGGCCAAAGGCAATCACCGGTGTGACCAGGGCGATGCCGGCCGCCGCAGGGAGCACCCACCACTCGAAGTGGTGGCCAAGGACTTGCGGAAGTCCTACGGGCAGGGTGGCCAGGGCTGCGACGGGAATGGTGAGCGACAGTCCGCTGATCCCGGAAAAGCGGTCGCCAACGTGTTGTGTCAGGACGTTGTACAGGCCCCAGCAGACGCCGGCGGCCAAGGCAAAACCAACGCCGGCGAAGTCGATCGAGGCTGCCCACGGCTCAGTGAGGAGCACTACGCCGATGAGGGCGAGGAGTGGCCAGACCAGCGCCCGGCGATTCTTGCTCATCACCCCGGCCACGGTGAGGGGTCCCAGGAACTCGATGGCGACGGCGGTCCCCAGCGGGATGCGTTCGACGGCGGCGAGGAAGAATGTGGTCATGAAACCGGTCACCACGCCGAGTGCGATCAACGCCGGCAGGTCGCGCCGACGCAGGGAACGAATGGCCGGACGGCTGATGATCCATAAGAACACCACCCCAAAGCACATACGCAACCAAGCTGTACCCGCCGGGCCGACCTGGTCGATGACGGCAACGGAGAGTGCGTTGGAGAATTGAATGGCCAGCATTGCCGCAACCGCCAGGGACCAGGGTGGGGCCGCGGTGAGCGTCCTACGCATGCGGAGCCTCCGTTCGGTGACCCGCCCCTACGCCCGGCTCGTAGACGGCGAGTGAGAACCGGGTGGGTTCACCGGTGGGGTTTGCGTAGGAATGGGCAACGTCACTGCGGAAGGTGAATGCGTCGCCGGCTTTAAGTTCATGGCTTTCGGTCCCGACGGCCACCGTGAGGGAACCCATCTGGACCTGCAGCAGCTCACGAGTGCCGGCTGCGTGGGCCTCACTTTCGTGCCGCTCGCCCGGGGCCAGTGTCCAATCCCAGAGCTCGACGACGTCCGGAGACTCGGTGCCTGCGACCAGTACGCCGCGCCCACCGGAAGGCCCGGTCCACAAAACGGCACCTTCGCCGGCCCGGGTGATTTTCGGTGCGCGTGGAGCGGGAGGCTCCACCAGTGCAGGCAGGCCCACGCCCAGGGCATCGCTGAGTCTCAGCAGGGTTCCGATGCTCGGATTCACCCCGCCCTGCTCAACGTTCACGAGCATTCGCCTGCTCACGCCGGCGGCCGCCGCGAGACGGTCGAGGGTCCAGCCCAGGCCATTTCGCTCTTGCCTGACCCGGATCCCAATGGCGCGCGCCAGTGCTTCTGCTCCATCTTCCACGTAGTGCATCATACTGCACTTTTTTGGCACTAAGAAGCTAGTTGATGATCTCCCCGCCCTTGTCACCCAAGAGGACTTTCAGCCGTTCCCGCCACATCTGCAGTGCCTCGGGAGTCAGCCGTGTCCAGTCGTGGACTTCCGCAACCACCTTGAGTGGAGAGCTGCTGCGATAGGAACGAGTGGGGTTGCCTGGGAACTTTTTATCCGTCACGTTCGGATCGTTTTCGAACGGCCCGGTCGGCTCCACGAGGTACACGTGCGGCGTGCCCTCGCCCCCGGCCAGTTCGACGGCGATCTCCGCGGCCAGTCCGGCGCCGTCACGCAGCGCGGTGAAGTAGATATGGTTCATGACCACATCAGGCCGGTAGTTTGACCGAAAGCCGGCGGAAAGGGTTTCCCCCTCCTGCACTTCGGCTCTTGTGCCGTGATAGAAGGGACCGTCTTCCAAAGGTTGGCTCATGAGCACAAGCCTAGGCACACTAGCCGCGCAGTGCCCCGAAACCCGCAATCAGTGCCTCCAGGCCCAGGCTGAACGCAACATCCGTGGGCCGCTCGTGCCTCTCCATGGCCAGCCGGTCCACAGCCGAGGTGAAGTTCGGGACCTGGTCGGCGAGATTGCCGGCGTCGAAAATGTCTTCCGGCGCGGTGACGTCGTACGCAGCCCCGAAAACAAACGCCTCAAGCGCCACGATCGCGGAGATGATCCGTTCCTCGGGGAAGCCGGCATCGCGGAAGCCCGCAGTCACGGCCTCGTACATGGCCAGCGTCTTGGGCGCATTCGCGACGGGAAGCACGGCAATGACAGGAATCAGGGGAGTGTGCTCGGAGAACACGTCCCGGTAGGACCACGCCCAGCGTCGGACCGCAACGTCCCACGGCTCCACGCCGAATGCTGACACATCCACCATTGCCGCCAGATGGTCCTCGAGCAGCAGCAGCACGTCGTCCTTGGATGAAACGTGGTTATACAGGGCCGACGGGGCAACCCCCAGCGATCGTGCCAACGCCGCCATGGTGAGTCCGTCGTAGCCCTTGGAGCTGATCAACGTGAGCGCCGCCGTCGTGATTCCGTCCTGGTCCAGGACCGCCGCTGTTGGGCGCCCGGCACGCCGCCTTGAGGTGGCGGAGGGGGCTGGTTCGGGTGCGGGCATCGGAGGCCTTTCTGCTGCCTGTGTCACCAGCATTATTCCATCGGGTCTTCACAGCCGCCGACTTTCGGGCTACTCTGGATATAAATGAATGCCATTCATTTATTGGTCAGCCACCAACGGACGGCCACGGAGAGGACATCATGCAGAATCTTGATCGCGACGTTGTGATCGTCGGTGCCGGGCCGTCAGGGTTGACGGCGGCACGCGAACTGAAAAAGGCCGGACTCAGCGTTGCAGTGCTCGAAGCACGCGACCGCGTTGGGGGCCGCACCTGGACCGACACCATCGACGGCGCCATGCTGGAGATCGGCGGCCAGTGGGTTTCGCCGGACCAGACAGCCCTCATGGCGCTGCTGGACGAGCTCGGCTTGAAAATGTACTCGCGCTACCGTGAA
This sequence comes from Paenarthrobacter sp. NPDC090520, assembly GCF_044769205.1. Classification (NCBI taxonomy): domain Bacteria; kingdom Bacillati; phylum Actinomycetota; class Actinomycetes; order Micrococcales; family Micrococcaceae; genus Paenarthrobacter; species Paenarthrobacter sp. NPDC090520. The sequence continues at coordinate 89,549 of NZ_JBIVXM010000007.1, read as the reverse complement.
GGTGAATCCGTCTACATCGGCGCAGACGGCAACCCCACCCGCTACACCGGCGATACCTTCCCGGTCAGCGAAACCACCAAGGCCGAAATGGACAAGCTTGTAGCCATCCTTGACGGGCTCGCTGCGGAGATCGGGCCCACCGAACCCTGGGCGCACCCCAAGTCCCGCGAACTGGACACCATCTCGTTCCACCACTGGCTCCGCCAGAACTCGAACGATGAAGAAGCCTGCAACAACATTGGCCTCTTCATCGCCGGCGGCATGCTGACCAAGCCCGCCCACGCATTCTCCGCCCTGCAGGCGGTCCTCATGGCGGCTTCGGCCGGCTCGTTCACGCACCTCACGGACGAGGACTTCATCCTGGACAAGCGAGTGATCGGCGGCATGCAGCAGGCCTCGCTGCTCCAGGCAGCTGAGCTGGGCTCCGACGTCGTCCTCAACAGCCCGGTCCGCACCATCAACTGGGACGGCAACAACGTCACCGTGGTTTCCGACGGTGCAACTGTCAACGCGCGTTACGTGATCATGGCCGTACCGCCGAACCTGTACTCGCGCGTTTCCTTCAACCCGCCGTTGCCGCGCCGCCAGCACCAGATGCACCAGCACCAGTCGCTGGGCCTGGTCATCAAGGTGCACGCCGTCTACGAGACGCCGTTCTGGCGTGAAGACGGACTCTCCGGCACGGGCTTCGGCGCCGGTGCCCTGGTCCAGGAGGTCTACGACAACACCAACTACGGCGATGCACGCGGCACCCTGGTGGGCTTCGTGTCAGACGAAAAGGCCGACGCCGTGTTCGAGCTCAGCGCCGAGGACCGCAAGAAGGCCATCCTGGAGTCGATCGCTGGTTTCCTGGGTGACAAGGCCCTGACCCCCGAGGTGTACTACGAGTCCGATTGGGGCTCCGAGGAATGGACCCGGGGCGCCTACGCTTCCAGCTATGACCTTGGCGGCCTGCACCGCTACGGCAAGGACCAGCACGCGAACGTCGGCCCCATCTACTGGTCGTCTTCCGACCTCGCGGCGGAGGGCTACCAGCACGTCGACGGTGCCGTCCGCATGGGCCAGGCAACCGCCGCGCGCATCGTCGAAGCCAACAAGCTGGCTTCGGTGGCCGTCTAGCCGCAGAATCAAGCAACCGGCAGTCCGGGGGAAGTGCCGTCCCCGGACTGCCGGCAGCACTGTTTAAGTATCGAAAGGGCAACCATGCGCTACGTCGTCGGTTACACCGCCAATGCGAGGGGTCGTGACGCAGTCCACCTCGCCATTGCGCTGGCCCGCGGCCAGGACGCCAGCCTGGATCTGGTCCTGGTGGTCCCTGAGGACTCGCCGTTCAACGCGGTCTACCCACCGGAACCCGGCTACGATTCGATTCTCAACGAGCAGGCGAAGCAGTGGCTCGACGAAGGCCTGGCCTTGGTTCCGGACGGCGTCACCGCCCGCGCACACATTCGCCGCGGCGACTCGGAAGCGCAGGCACTGATCGATGCAGCCGTGGAATTCGACGCCGTCGCCCTGGTTATCGGTGCCACCAACAATGGGCTTTTCAAGCGCTTCACTATCGGCTCGGTAGCGAGTTCGCTGCTGCATTCAGCGCCGCTGCCCGTTGCTTTGGCGCCGCACGGCTACCAACGAACGGACGGCATCACTCGACTCAGCTGCGGTTTTGGCACCAGGCCGGGCGCCGATGAACTGCTCGGCGTCGCCGTCGAGTCTGCGCGGGATCGTCGCCTACCGCTCCGTCTCGTCTCCCTGTTGGCGCTCGACGGCGGTAACTCGCCCGGGCTCGCCGACGCCGCCTGGGTGCATGCCGCCGACCGTCTTGCCGCCGTCGGGGGTTCTGCGTCCGATTCCGGGACCGAGCCCGAAATCGTCGTCGCACAAGGCCGCACCATCGAAGAAGCCGTAGACCGGCTCGAGTGGGAGGACGGCGAAATCCTCCTCATCGGCTCCAGCCGCCTGGCGCAACACCGCGCCACCTTCCTGGGCACCACTGCAAACCGCATCCTGCGTGCCTTGCCAGTACCAATGATCGTGGTTCCCCGCGACTACACGCGACAGCGCTCCTAGCACCCGTCGCCTGAGAGGCAATTCCCATGTCAACTGCACCAAAGACGGTCCAGTCGAAAGATTCGGCCCTGAGTGAGAAGGGGCTGAAAGCCGGATCGGTGGGCCTCATCGGCGCCGTCGTGATTGGCGTTTCCTGCATCGCACCCGCGTACACCCTGACCGCAGCACTCGGTCCGACCGTCTCGGAAGTCGGTGTCCACCTGCCCGCGATCTTCCTGGTGGGCTTCATCCCGATGCTGCTTGTGGCGCTCGGCTACCGCGAGCTCAACAACGCCATGCCCGACGCCGGTACTTCCTTTACGTGGGCCACTCGCGCCTTTGGTCCGTGGATCGGCTGGATGGGTGGCTGGGGTCTGATCGCGGCCACGATAATTGTGCTGTCCAACCTCGCGGCAGTTGCCGTGGACTTCTTCTACTTGATGCTGGGGCAGGTGTTCAGCAACCCGTCGCTGGCTGAGCTGAGCAAGATCCTTCCTTTGAACATCGCTACGACGCTGGTCTTTATCGCGGCGGCCTGTTGGATTTCTTACCGGGGCATGGAAACCACCAAGGGCGTGCAGTACGTGTTGGTGGCCTTCCAGTTGCTGGTGCTTGGGTGGTTCGCCGTTTCCGCATTCGCGCACGTGGCCAACGGCACGGCTTTCGACGCCACCGCCATTTCGCCCGACTGGTTCAACCCGTTCGCCGTCGACTCCTTCACCACCTTCACGGCGGGTGTGTCCCTCTCGATCTTCATCTATTGGGGCTGGGACGTCACCCTGACCATGAATGAAGAAACGAAGAATCCGGAGAAAACACCCGGCCGCGCGGCAACTGTGACTGTCTTGGTGATCGTCATTATTTACATGACCGTTGCCCTGGCCACGTTGTCCTTCGCGGGTGTTGGCGATACCGGCCTCGGTGCAGGGAATCCGGAGAACCAGTCGAGCATCTTCGCCGTGTTGGCCGGTCCGGTGATGGGACCGTTCGCGATCCTCATGTCCTTGGCCATCCTGAGCAGCTCGGCAGCATCCCTGCAGTCCACGTTTGTGTCGCCCGCCCGGACCTTGCTGGCGATGGGCCACTACCGCGCCATCTCGCCCCGGTTCGGCAAGATCAGCCCCACGTACAAGTCGCCGAGCACCGCCACGATCGCCGCCGCCATTGCCGCAGCGGCCTTCTACGTGATCACCCGGACCGTCTCTGAGAACGCCCTCTGGGACACCATCACGGCGCTGGGCATGATGATCTGCTTCTACTACGGCATCACTGCGCTGGCCTGTGTTTGGTGCTTCCGTGCAGCCGCCTTCAGCAGTGTCCGGTCGTTCTTCTTCAAGTTCCTGGCACCCCTGCTGGGCGGGGTGATCCTCTTGGTCATGTTCGTGAAAACCGCGATCGACTCGCTGGATCCGGCCTACGGCTCTGGCTCCTCCGTCGGCGGAATCGGCCTGGTGTTCATCCTGGGCATGGGCGTGATCCTGCTGGGCGTGGTGGTCATGCTGGTGATGTACCGGGTGCGTCCCGAGTTCTTCAGGAACTTCTCCCGTACTGGCGCTTCCCGAAGCTAGAACTGAGTTGCGGTGCCCGCTGTGTGCCCTAAAACCACGCGATGGGGCGAAGAGCGGGCCTCACAGTGTGGCTTTGGGGACGCCGGCGGCGCGCTCGGCCTCGGTAAGGGCTTGGGCAAGGCGTTCGACGGCGGCACGGTAGTCGGTGCCGGCGGTCACCTTGCAATATTCCGCCTCGCGTATGGCTTTGGTGAGGGTTGCGGTTTCTGTTACCCGCACGTCCGTCATGGCCGGGTAGTCGATGGTCCGGCCGGGGTCCAATTCGTACTTTCGCCATTGAGCCAGAATGACTTCGTGGTGTGCGGCGTCATCGGCAAAACCTGCACGGCGCCACGGCTCGGCGGCGTGCACGCGCTCGACTTTCCGGGCGGCTGCCAAGGTTCCTGCCGCCGTCGTTCCTGCCAGCGCGACCATCACCAGTCCTGCGGGAGGAGACTGCACGGATGGGACCAGGATGGCCGGCGCGATCACTGTCAGACCAGCGAAAACGTCCCAAAAGATGGTGTCCGGCTCAGGTCCGCGACCGTGCGTGAGCTTGCGATGGAGGACAAATGTCGTGGCCGCCGTCGCGAGGATCAGGGCCAAACCCCACATGAGCATCGGAGTACCTCCCGGACGCAAAAGGCTGTGTTTTCAGTATGCGTTCCGGTGGGGAGTTTGGGTACAGGGCGATTTCAACAACGTGGACTGGCGTTCCACATCGGGTAGCTTGCGCGCATCCTGTGCGCGTTTTGGCTGTCGGTGCTGCGGCGTAGCCTAGGGCCATGAGACTGAAAATGTGCAGCATCCACGTCAAGGACCCCGCGGCCGCCCACACGTTCTACACGGAGACGCTCGGCTTCGACACCCTCATGGCCATGCCCGAGGCGAACCTGTTCATCATCAAGGACCCGGGTACGGGAGACGGCGTTCCAGGCCTGTTGCTGGAACCCATCGATAACCCCATCGGTGCTAACTACATGAATGCCGTATACGAAGCGGGGATGCCGGCCGTTGTCCTCGGGGTGCCTGACGTGCGGGCCGAATATGAGCGTCTTCTGGCCGCCGGCGTGACCTTCAAGGGCGAACCTGCGGAGGATCCGTCGGGTGTCACTGCCGTCTTCGACGACGGCTGTGGCAACTTTGTGATGCTCCACCAGGACTAATTAAAGAGCAGTGGCCGGGACGTTTCCGCCCCGGCCACTGCTCTTGGTTCAGGAGTTGCGCTTGGTTCCCTTGGGGGCCACGCGCTTGGCAGCGGCGTTCTCCCTGGCTTCCTTGGTGGCGGCCTTTTTGCGGGCCTCTTCCTTGACCCGCAAGGTCTCGGCGCGCACAGCAGCGTGGGTGGCGCGCTCAACCACCAGCCACTGCGGGGGAGTTTGCAGCAACTCGGCGATTTCCGCCGTCGTGAGTGGCTCGGTGACGCCACCGCGGGTGAGGCCGCTGATGGAGATGTTGAGCTTCTGGGCCACGACCGGCCGCGGGTGCGGACCGTTGCGGCGCAGTTCGGCGAGCCACTCGGGCGGGTTGGCCTGGAGTTCGGCGTATTCGTCGCGCGTGACGGGTGAGTCCTGGAACTCCTGCGGTGCAGCGGGCAAGTAGATACCGAGTTTCTTGGCAGCTGTTGCCGGCTTCATGGTCTGGGAGTTCTTGGGAGTCATGCTTCAAGGGTATCCGGCCCGGTACTGTGAGTGTGTGCCAGACGCTGAAGAGTCCCCCGAAACACCCGAGCTCCGCTTCGCCTACGTGGCGGGCGTGACGCCCGGAAAGTGGATCCGTCGGTGGGAAGAGCGGATGCCGGATGTTCCGTTGCACGCTTTCATGTCCGACGACGCATCGCAGCTTGCGGTTTTGCGTGACGGTTCCGCTGACCTTAGTTTTGTGCGGTTGCCCGTGGACCGCGACGGCTTGCACGTCATCCCGCTGTACGAGGAACAGCAGGCAGTGGTGGCGCCGAAAGGCCACGAGATCTCGGTCTTCGAAGACGTGGCGTTCGAGGACCTGTCAGAGGAAAACTTCCTGGACGTTGCCGAAATGGGTGGCCCGGACATGGCACTGCAGGTGGTGGCGTCCGGAGCAGGCTTGGTCATCATGCCGATGCCTGTGGCCAGGCACTTGAACAATAAGCAGACTGTGAGCCGGAGACTGTCCGGTGTTCCCGGTACGCAGATCGGCCTCGCGTGGCTTGCGGGCAATGACAGCCCCGTGATCGAGGAGTTCATTGGGATTGTACGTGGGCGGACCGCGCAGAGTTCGCGGCAGCCGTCGGCGCAGCAGAAGAAACCCAAGAAGGCTCCGAAGCCGGACCGGCGGGGCACCGGTGGCATAAAGAAGCCGGCGGTTTCACAGCGATATGCGCCCAATCCGGACAAGGGCCGTGGGCGGGGTTCGCGGAAGAAGGGGAAGCGCTGACCTATTCGCCGTGGATGGCGGCCTGTTGTCGCTCTGAGCGGTTGAGGTAGGCCAAGAGGAGATCGCCGGCCTTGTCCAGCTCGCCATTCTCCAACGCGGAACAGATCTGCTCGTTTTCCGAGAGCCAGTCGACGTAGAAGTGCGCGTTGACCGTGGCCTTGTGGAAGTAGAGGCGCATCTCGGCGAGCACCTGCTTCATGATCGAATTCAGCCTGTTGCTCTCGGCCAGGGCCACGATTGAGCCGTGGAAGTGCTGGTTGGCGCTGCCCAAGCCGTCGTTGTCATTGGCGGCCGCGGCCTTCTTCCCCTCCTCGACGGCGGCCCTGACGGCGGCTATGCGCTCAGGCGTACCACCGGCACGGATCGAACTGACCTCAATGGCACGGCGCACGGTGTAAACATCATGGATGTCGCCGGCTTCCAGCGTTGCTACATAAACGCCGCGGTTGGGCTGACGGACCAGGAGGCGCTCACTGGCCAGCTCTGCGAAAGCCTCGCGGACGGTGTTGCGGGAGACGCCAAGGTCCTCAGCGATGGTGGCCTCGGTGAGTTTGGCCCCGGGGACAAGGAATCCTTCGGCCAGTTGATAGCGGAGTTCTTCTGCTACCCGCTCTGCCACTGAGGGGACCCGCATGCGCACGCGTGCGCGGGCAGTGTCGAAGCCAGCTTGTTCGCTTGCTTGCTGATCTGCACTGGCCATGACACCAAAAGTACACGATTGCCGAAAAATGGTATCGCTGGATTGTTGAACAATCCCACAACTTGGTGCATCCTTGATGTAACGCACATCACGAGGCAGGGATCACAGCATGGCAATCATTGACCTGAACAGCGACGTCGGAGAGTCATTCGGCCGCTGGACGTTGGGCGACGACGCCGCCATGTTCGAATCCGTCTCCAGTGCCAATGTTGCGTGCGGATTCCACGCCGGCGACCCCAGCGTTATCCGTGCTACCACCGAAAAGGCGGTGAAGGCCGGCGTCGTTATCGGCGCCCACGTCGGGTACCGCGACCTTGCCGGGTTTGGGCGCCGTTTCCTGGACATCGACCCCAAGGAACTCGCGGACGATGTGGTTTACCAGATCGGTGCCCTCCAGGCGTTGGCCGCCGTCTCCGGTACACGCGTCCAGTACGTGAAGCCGCACGGCGGGCTCTACAACGCGATCGTGAAGCACACGGCACAGGCCAAGGCAGTGGTGGAAGCGGTGAAGTCGGTTGACCCCAACCTTCCGATCCTCGGGCTTCCCGGCTCGGAGGTCCTGCGTTTGGCGGAAAAGGCCGGCCTGCGGGCGGTTTCGGAAGCCTTCGCTGACCGCGCGTACAACCCCGACGGCACTTTGGTTTCCCGTTCCCAGCCGGGTGCTGTCCTTCACGATCCCGCTGACGTTGCCCAGCACGTCCTGCGCATGGCAACGGAAGAAACCGTCAAGGCCATTGACGGTTCCACCTTCACCATCCGCGCAGAGAGCATCTGCGTGCACGGAGATTCACCCGGTGCCGTCGCCATGGCCACCGCAGTGAAGTCCGCCCTCACCGATGCCGGTGTCACCATCGGCTCGTTCATCTAGCCAACAGGCCAAGCAGCACCCCTCATCCCCTCCGGAGGAAACCATGACCAGCACCAACAAGGCAGCAAAGGCCGTGACAAGGAAGCCACCGGCCGGCGCCCTCAAGGCATATGTCGCCAGCCTCACCGGCACGTCGCTTGAGTATTACGACTTTGCGATCTACTCGGTGGCGTCGGCCGCGATTTTCCCGAAGATCTTCTTTCCGGCGGGAGACGATTTCGTAGCGCTTATCCTTTCGTTCTCCACGTACGCGGTTGGCTACTTTGCTCGCCCGATCGGTGGCGTCATCTTTGGTCGTTTGGGCGACAGGATCGGCCGCAAGTATGTCTTGGTCTTTACCTTGGTGCTGATCGGCGTTGCTACGGTCCTGATCGGTGCCTTGCCGGACTACTCGGCTATCGGGGCTGCCGCGCCCGCCATATTGGTGCTATTGCGGTTGGCCCAAGGAATCGGTGTGGGCGGTGAGTGGGGCGGCGCGGTGTTGTTGTCCAGCGAATTCGGCGATCCCAACAAGCGCGGTTTCTGGTCTTCTGCTGCTCAGATCGGCCCACCCGCAGGCAACCTGATGGCTAACGGGGTCCTCGCCGTATTGGCTGCTTCCCTGAGCGAAGATGCTCTCCTTTCCTGGGGTTGGCGCATTGCCTTCTTGTCCTCCGCGCTGCTGGTCATCTTCGGCCTGATTATCCGTTTGAAGCTGGAAGAGACTCCCGTTTTCAAGGCCATCCAAGCGCAGGGCGAACGTCCCAACGCACCTCTTAAGGAAGTCTTCACCACGCAACCCAAGGCTTTGGTCGCAGCGGCACTCTCCCGCGTTTGCCCGGACATCCTGTATGGGCTCTTCACCGTCTTCCTGTACGTCTACGCCACCAAGGAATTGGGCATGACTACAGGAAACGTGCTGGCCGCGATCCTTATCGGCTCCGCCTTCCAACTTTTCCTTATCCCGCTGGCCGGAGCTCTCACCGACCGCATCAACCGTCGCTTGGTGTACGGAGTTACGGCCGCTGCCACTGCAGTCTTCATCCCGATCTTCTTCTTGATGATCCAAGGAAAATCCACGGTGATGCTGACCATCGGCGTCGTGATTGGCCTGGCGCTGCATGCCTTTATGTACGGTCCGCAGGCCGCCTTCATCACGGAGCAATTCCCGGCAAGGCTCCGGTACGCCGGAAGCTCCCTTGCCTACACCCTGGCAGGTGTCATCGGCGGCGGGTTTGCCCCCATCATCTTCACGGCCCTCTACGGTGCAGCCAACCACGGCTGGTACCTCATCGCCGGCTACCTCCTCCTTGCGGCCATTGTGACCATCGTGGGAATGCTCATGGGACGCGACCCTAAGCCCGAAGAAGAAGCCCATCTCCTGGAGGGTTCGCGCGCCTGACGGCTGGCGAAATGAATGATGGATACCGTGATGGAAACCGCAACCACCAAGAAGGTCCGCTCCGTGAGGCCCGTGGGCACGCGAGCAGTCCTCGCCGAATTGGACGGACTCCCGGACGTGCTTGCCTTGCAGGCCATGCTCAACAAGTCTCCGCTTCCGGGGCAGGTTGACGTACTGGCTGCTGCCGAGACGGTCATGGTGGTGGGCGAATCAGCGTCCGCAACCCGGGCCATCGGGGAGCGGCTGCTGGAGCTGGAGCTCACGACACCGGAGGATACGGATTCCCGACTGGTGGTCATCGAGACCGTTTACGACGGCGAAGACCTCGCCGATGTCGCGGAGCTTACCGGCCTCAGCATGGACGGCGTGATTGCTTCCCATACCGGCCAGATCTGGACCGTCGCCTTTGCCGGCTTCGCTCCCGGCTTTGGCTACATGGTGGGAGAAAACCAGTCATTGACCGTTCCGCGCAGGGCCTCGCCACGTACCGCCGTCCCCGCCGGTTCGGTGGCCTTGGGCGGGCAGTACTCGGCCGTTTATCCGCGGCGTTCGCCTGGAGGCTGGCAGCTCATCGGTCGCACGGGTGCCCGGATGTGGGATTTGGACCGCGCCCAACCGGCGCTGGTTCGGCCTGGCGACAGGGTCCAGTACCGTGCTGTCCGTGAAGTGGTCACCGCCTCCTCGCATGACTCCGAGTCCGACGCTGAACACCACGCGGCTGCCGGTCTGAGGATCCTCAGCCCCGGAGCGCAGAGCCTCATTGAGGACCTCGGCCGCCGAGGCTACGGCCCCCTGGGAGTGTCCGCCGCCGGCGCCCTGGATCGCGCGTCCCTCCGCCGCGCTAACCGCCTGGTGGGGAACGCGTCGACGTCCGCTGCCATCGAATCCGTCGGAGGCGGGCTCACCGTCGAGGCCGTCGGCGACCAGGTGATTGCCGTGACAGGTGCGCCTACAACGCTGACTGTCCAGTCGCCGTCGTGGGCTGATACGGAAGGGCCCGACGGCGGCGAGGAGCCAGGCGCCACACGTTCGGTACCCATGACCACGCCTTTCGCGCTGCTCGACGGTGAAGTGCTCACCCTCGGCGCACCCGCGTCCGGCTTCCGGAACTATCTGGCACTCCGTGGCGGAATCGACGCGCCAGTGGTACTCGGCAGCCGTTCAGCGGACACTATGTCCGGCATTGGGCCCGCGCCCCTTGTGCCCAGGCAAATACTGCAGGTGGGAACGGAGACGGTGTCCACGGCAGTCGGCAGCCCCGAGCTCCAGCCCGAATTCCCCGGCCAGGGCGTCACTGTCCTTGATGTGGTCGCAGGCCCGCGCGCCGATTGGTTCGATCAGGCTGCCCTTGAATCACTGACCGGCCAGGAATGGGTGGTCACGCCGCAGTCGAACCGTGTGGGAATGCGACTGGACGGCACGCCCCTCGAGCGGAACCGTGAAGGTGAGCTCCCCAGCGAGGGCACCATGGCTGGTGCCCTTCAGATTCCGCCCGCCGGGCTTCCGGTCCTGTTCCTGGCCGACCACCCGATCACCGGTGGGTATCCCGTGATTGGCGTGGTGCGCGACGAGCACTTGGACCTTGCCGCACAGGTCCCCATCGGCGGACGGATCCGCTTCCGCTTCGTCCCCGATTCCCCAGACTTCACCCCGATCCCAGAAAAGTGAGTACTTGATGCGCAAGGTCCTGATTGCGAACCGCGGCGAGATCGCCGTCCGCGTCGCCCGAGCCTGCGATGATGCCGGAATCTCCTCGGTAGCCGTTTACGCAGACATCGACGCGGACGCCATGCACGTGGCAGTTGCCGACGAAGCCTTCAGCCTGGGCGGAAACAGCCCGGCTGACACCTACTTGAACATCGGCAAACTGCTCGACGTTGCTTCCCGGTCCGGCGCGGACGCCGTCCACCCGGGGTACGGATTCCTTTCCGAGAATGCGGACTTCGCCCAGGCAGTGCTCGACGCCGGACTGGAGTGGATCGGTCCGTCGCCGGAGTCGATCCGCCAGTTGGGCAACAAAATCACAGCTCGTGAGATCGCCGTGCGGGCCGGTGCCCCACTCGTGGCCGGCAGTGAGGGGCCTGTGGAGTCTTCGGCCGAAGCCAGGGCTTTCGCCGAGCAGCATGGATTGCCCCTTGCTATCAAGGCAGCCTTCGGCGGTGGCGGTCGTGGCCTCAAGGTGGTCCGCGAGCTCGCCGAAGTGGAGGAAGCGTTCGATTCCGCAGTCCGTGAAGCCGTGGTGGCCTTTGGGCGGGGCGAGTGCTTTGTTGAGCAATACCTGGACCGTCCCCGGCACGTGGAAGCGCAGGTCATTGCGGACAAACACGGCAACGTCGTTGTGGTTGGAACCCGGGACTGCTCGTTGCAGCGCCGCCACCAGAAGCTTGTTGAGGAAGCTCCTGCGCCGTTCCTCAGCGAATCCCAACGGCAGCAGATTTACGACGGAGCCAAGGCGATCGTTCGCGAGGCCGGGTATTACGGTGCGGGCACTGTCGAATTCCTTGTCTCAGCCAACGGGGCCGTGGCCTTCCTTGAGGTCAACACCCGACTGCAGGTGGAGCACCCCATCACCGAGGAGACTGCGGGAGTCGACTTGGTGCAGGAGCAGTTCCGCATAGCCGCCGGGCTGCCCCTGAGCATCACCGAGGACCCCGCGGCACAGGGTCACTCCTTCGAGTTCCGCATCAACGCCGAGGACGTAGGCCGCGGTTTCCTTCCGTCGCCAGGAACCGTTGACTCGGTGGTGGCGCCCACCGGCCCCGGCATCCGCTTGGATTCGGGCGTCCGTGCAGGCTCGATCGTGGCTCCTCAGTTCGACTCCCTGCTCGCCAAATTGGTCGTGACCGGGGTTGACCGGCAGCAAGCCCTGCGCCGGGCGCGCCGGGCTCTGGCAGAAATGAACATTGCCGGCTTGGCAACAGTGCTGCCGTTCCACCGGGCTGTCCTGGAATCGGAGGACTTCACGTCTTCGGAAGGGCTGCGCGTTCATACCCGCTGGATCGAGACGGACTTCGCGGACCAGATCCCTGTTGACCCCGAATACAGTGCGGCGGCTCCGTCCGGTGAGCGGCGGACCATCACCGTGGACGTCGACGGAAAGCGCTTGGCCGTTGGGTTGCCGGCGGACCTCCTGGACGGCTGGGCACGCTCAGGGCAGGGCCTGCCGCCTGTCTCCGGCCTGACCGATACGCCGGGTTCTGTCACCAACGGTGTGGCATCACCTGCCGACTCAGCCCTCGTGGCCGCAATGTCCGGCACCGTGGTCAAGTGGCTCGTTGAACCCGGAGCCGAGGTTGCCGCAGGGGATCCGTTGGTGGTGCTCGAAGCCATGAAGATGGAAACCCAGGTCCCTGCGCACCGGGCGGGGAAGCTCACGGAAGTGCTGTCAGCACCCGGGGGAGTGGTTACCACCGGCGCAGTCTTGGCTCACATCGAGTAGCACTTCAACGTCATCCAGTCGCCGCAAGCCGCGGGCGCCGAGCAGCGCAGGGCGACGGGTGCCGCCGTCGGACGTCTGCGTTCCCTCGTTGCCGGGCAACGGAAGAGCGGGCAACCCGCGGGTTGCCGCGAGCAGCGCAAGGCGACGGGACCGCCGTCGTGCTTTAGTTGCCTGCCGGGGCAGGAACGCCGAGGACGCTGTCCAGCAGCCCGTTCCGGAACTTGCCGGAAGGGTCGTTGGCGTGGACGAGGACCCGGAAGTCGTCAAAACGCGGGTAGAGGGCAGCGAAGTTGTACAAGCCCGGCGTGAAAAGTTTGCCCCAGTGCGGACGCGATCCGAAGGGTGCCAACGCCGATTCGAGTTCGGGCAGAACGGCCTCCACCTCGTCCTGCAGCGGCTTCCAGGTGAAGTGGAGCGCGACGCTTTGCTGCCGGTGGAACGGGCTGAGCCAGAACTCGTCGGCGGCGATTGTGCGGATTTCCGAGATGAAGAGCAGCGGCGAGAGCTTCCCGGAGAGAGCGCGGACCGCTTCGAGTGCGGCTGGAGCTTCACGCAGCGGCAGGATGAACTCGCTCTGCAACTCTTCGCCGTTGCTCGGGGTGAACTCGTGCCGGAAGTGCGGAAGCCGGTCCAGCCACTTACCCGGTTCATCCAGTTGGACGGTGCAGTTCTCGGCCGACATCCCCGGCAACGGATGCAGCGCTGCTGCGGCAGCGGTCGCTCCGAAGAGGTCCGGCAGGGCAGGCTCGGAGTCGAGCGCCTTGAACCAGACCTGGGGGATCGCGTCGCCGGTGTAATCCGTGAAGAAACTGACGCTGTACGCGCTCGACGCAATCGCCTCAAAGTCAGCCAGGGCCCGGTCCCACGGCAGGTTGGTGAGGACGCGCTGACGCATCTCGAAACTGGGCTGGATTGCCAACTCCAGTCCTGTGACAATTCCCAGGGCACCGAGCCCCACCACGCTGGCGAGGAATTCGTCGTCGTCCCGGGTGAGTGTCACCAGCTCGCCCGAGGGGCGCACCAGGTCGATACCCACGACGGCGGCAGCCAGGGAGGCGTTGTTGACTCCGCTGCCATGGGTGCCGGTTTGGATAGCACCCGCGACGGAGATGTGCGGCAGCGAAGCGAGGTTATGGATGGCGTAGCCGCTCTCTTCCAGAGCCCTGCACAGGGCACCGTAGCTGATGCCGCCGCCCACCTTCACCGTGGTCTTGTCCGCTGAGAGAGCGATGTCCTGGGGGAGGGCGTCCAGCAGGATGTGGGTGCCCTCAGTATCGGCAACGCGGTTGAAGGAGTGACGCGAGCCCAGCGCCTTGACCCGGGTGGCGTCGGCCACAAGTTGCTGGACCTCCTGGACGGAGGTGGGTTGGTAGACATTCGCGGAGGAGTACTCGAGGTTCCCTGCCCAGTTCTTCATCGACTGATCTTCCCATGTTGCTGATGTGTTTAGTTCTGATTGTTAGCGCTCACAACAATGCGCGTCAAGGTACGTCCGCGCTGGGGCGGATAGAGTTCAAGAAATTCGTCCGTTGATCAGGAGCAGCACGTGAGCAAGGCATCCAAGCCCACCATCCGGGATGTGGCCACCGCCGCGAACGTTTCCTTGACCACGGTTTCCTATGTCCTTTCCGGCCGGCACGGCGGAACCACCCGGATCAGCCAGCCCACGCAAGAGAGGGTCCTCGCTGCCGTCAAGGATTTGGGCTACGTGCCCAACCAAGCTGCCCGCGGAATGCGCCGCGGAAAGACGGACGTGGTGGCTGTTGCCATTGGAAACCTTGACTGGCCGTGGGACCGCGCCCTTGCCACCGCTGCTGCGAGGATCCTCCCGGACCACGGCTTCCAGCCCGTGATCCTGCTCGGTGACGATTGGCGGAGGTTCGTCATGTCAGGTGGCGCCGACGGTGTCATCATCGGCTTCTTTCCGGAGGCTCGCGAATCGGACCAGACCGTCAGTGAGCTTGCCAGGCGCGGTGTGGCCCAAGTGATCATTTCCGGAAGCCTGAAGCCGGATGGATTCGATGTCCTGGCTCCCGAGCAGGACGCCGGCTTGCAGGAGTGCATTGAGTTCCTCACCGCAGAGCACCGCCGGATCGGGTGCATTCGCAGGGCTGAACCTGAAGGCCGCCCCAAGAGCCGCTTCACCGCGTATGCTGCCGGGCTCGAGAGGGCTGGAATCCGTCTGGATGAATCGCTGGTGCGGACATCGCAGCACCGGCCGCCGATTGCCTACCAATCCGCGCTTGAGCTGCTCCAATTGCCGGACCGGCCCACCGCCATTTTCTGCACCGACGACATGGAAGCCTTGCAGGCGATTCGCGCGGCCTACCGCCTGGGGCTCAGGGTCCCGGAAGATGTCCAGATTGTTGGAGTGGGCAATTCGACTGAGGGCCAGGACTTCGATCCACCCCTCACCACCGTCGGCCCGGAACCGATCTTCGAACAGGTGGTGCGTATGCTGCTGGATCGTTTGGCCGGGAAAGCCCCCGCAGCGGGTGTCCGCGTGGCGAGCCCTTGGAAGCTGCACCGCCGCGGTACTACGCTCGGCTAGCCATCTGCTGCCGTACTTGGGTGGCGCTGCGCCTGCCCCGCTGGGGAGCCTGTGCCGCCGCCACCTACTTTGAGCGCCGCTCTCTCCCACTTCGCGGGTTACTGCGGCGTGCCGCCGAGGCAGTCCGGCCAATGTGGGTCGTGGCGGCCCGCCCAGTGGAAGGGGCGTTAGCCCTTCAGCGGGCGACGAGCCAGCCACGCGGCCACGATCGCCCCGGAGATGTTGTGCCACAGGGAGAACACCGCAGAAGGCAATGCCGCAAGTGGGCTGAAGTGTGCCGTAGCGAGGGTCGCGGCCAGGCCTGAGTTCTGCATGCCAACCTCGAAAGCCAGGGCACGGCGGGCCTTGTCGTCCAGGCGGCCGAGCTTGCCTGCAAGGTAGCCGAGGCCCAGCCCAAAGCCGTTGTGCAGCACCACTGCCAGGAACACGATTCCGCCTGCGGCGACGATCTTGCTTGCGCTGCCGGCCACCACGATCGCAACGATCAGTGAAATCACGACGGCGGACGCCCACGGAAGGGCGGGAAGGACCTTCGCCACCAGCTTGGACAGGAAGAGGCGGGCCACGAGGCCGGCGATGACGGGAAGCAAGACGGTCTTGACGATGTCCAGAACCATGGCGCCGGCGTCGATGTGGAGGAAGGATCCGGCCAGGAGCAGGGTGAGTGCCGGGGTAACCAGTGGTGCGATCAAGGTGGACACCGAAGCAACCGCAACGGACAGTGCCACGTCACCCTTGGCCAGGAACGCCATGACGTTGGACGCTGTTCCGGACGGAGCGCATCCCACCAGGATCAGGCCCACTGCGAGCTCAGGCGGCAGTTGGAGCAAGACGGCGATGAGCCAGCCGGCGCCGGGCATGATCACGTAGTGCGCAACGATTCCCAACGCCACAGCCCACGGCCGGCGCGCCACGGAAGCGAAGTCCGGCGGCGTCAGGGTGAGGCCCATGCAGAACATGATGACGCCCAGGAGGTAGGGAACGCTGACGCCGAGGGGCTTGAACAGGTCCGGAAGAAGGAAGCCAAGAACGCCGGCAACTACCACCAGGATCGGGAAGATCGTGACCGCGATGCGCGCGATCTTGGCCTCTGCGGCGAGGGCTGCGTTGGCCGGCGTGGTGGTTTCGGAGGGAGAATTCGTTGCCTCAAGCATTCATCCATGCTCACACCCGCGGGTCGGAGAGGGCGAGTTCGTTACTTGCAGCGAGCCGTATATGTCAGACATCCGTCATCCCCGCCCAACTGGGTCGCATTAGTGCGCGTTTTGAACGTCCAAAACGCGCACTATTGCGACTCAGATGGGTTAGGAGTTGAGTTTGCCCGCCAGGCGTTCACGCATGCGGATGCTGGCCTCGTTGAGACCGATGAACTCCACCTCGCGGCCATGATTCCGGTACTTCTCGGTGACGGAATCCAGCACGGCAATGGTGGACGCGTCCCAGAGATGGGAGGCGTGCAGGTCGATGACCACGCGATCTATGCCTTCTGCGGAATCTTTCGCGTAGTCGAACTGCGTGTAGAGATCGTTGGAGGACGCAAAGAAGAGCTCTCCGTTCACGGTGTACGTCGCCACGGTTTCGCCGTTCAGCTCCAGTTCGGTCCGCTCCACGGTGGCGAAGTGCGCCACCCGCCGCGCGAACAGCACGCTCGCCGTCAAAACCCCGACGCCGACACCCACCGCGAGGTTGTGCGTCGCCACCACTGCGGCAACAGTGAGCACCATGACCGCCGTCTCGGACTTGGGCAGGCGCTTCAAGGTGGACGGCCGGATGGAGTGCCAGTCGAAGGTAATCAGGGAAACGAAGATCATGACGGCAACCAGGGCTGCCATGGGGATCATGCCCACCACGTCGCCCAGCACCAAAACCAGGATGAGCAGGAACACGCCGGCCAGGAAGGTCGAGAGACGACTCCGTGCGCCAGACCCCTTGACGTTGATCATGGTCTGCCCAATCACTGCGCAACCGCCCAGGCCGCCCAGGAAACCGGTGACGATATTCGCGGCACCCTGGCCCCAGGAAACCCGCGTCTTGTTGGAGCGGGTATCCGTGATGTCGTCCACGAGTTTGGCGGTCATGAGGGATTCCAACAGCCCAACAAGCGCCATGGAGAGGGAGAAGGGCGCGATGATCTGGAAGGTCTCCAGGTTCAGCGGCACATGGGGCAAGAAGAAACCGGGCAGGCTGTGGGGCAGTTCGCCCTTGTCGCTGACGGTGGGCACATCGATGCCACCCAACACCGTGACCAGGGTGATCAGCACAATCGCCACCAACGGAGCCGGAACAGCCTTGGCTAACCGCGGCAAGAAAAACACGATGGCCAGGCCGACGGCAACGATCGGATAGACCATCCACGGAACGTTGAAGAGCTCCGGCATCTGCGACATGAACACCAGGATGGCCAGCGCGTTGACGAAGCCGATCATCACGGAGCGAGGAATGAACCGCATAAGCCGGGTCACACCGAGGGCGGCGAGGATGATCTGGAAGACTCCGGCCAGGATAATCGTGGCAATCAGGTAGTCGAGGCCGTGTTCCTTCATGACCGGAGCGATCACCAACGCGACGGCGCCGGTCGCCGCCGAAATCATTGCAGGACGCCCGCCCACAATGGCCGTCACCACGCCCATGGTGAAGGAAGCAAACAAGCCGATGCGGGGATCCACTCCGGCGATCACCGAGAACGCGATGGCCTCCGGGATGAGCGCCAAAGCAACCACGAGTCCGGCAAGGGATTCCGTCAGGAGGCGGCGGGGTGAACGGAAGGTCACCCGCAGTGACATGAGTTGCTCGGGAGTCATGGGTCCTTAAAGTGCAGCCTGTTACAGGGCAGTCTGGCGGTATCGCTCAATCTGCTTAAGGCGCCGCTGGAGGCTGTCGCGCCGCGGGTGCGGAACGACGTCGGGTGCCTCGGCAGTGAGAACAATGTGTTCGGTTCCGTACTGCCACAGCAGGAGGTCGTCCAGGAGGCGGTCGGGGCCGGGGGAGTAGCGGTGGTCCAGGGCCTTGCGGACCTCGGTGATCCGGTTGGCACTGAGCAGTCCGGCAAGTTCCACGGTCTTGGTCAGTCCGTGGGCCGCGAGGAGTTCGGCTGCCCATCCCCAGTCATCATCTACTTTACGGTCAACGTGGGGAAGCAGGGTACGCCAAACGTCACGAACGCGGTTGGGAGTGAGCGGCGAGCCACCTTCGCCTTCCAGGTCCCAGTAGCCCCGGACTTCTTCATAGCGCTCGTGGAGATCGGCAAATGCGCTTTCCACGGTCTCCAGCATCGCGGCCGTGGCTGTGAACTGCCGGTCGAAGTGCGGAGTCCATGCACGGGGATCCTCGGCCTTGAAGCGGATGTCGTGCTCGATCTCGCTCCAGGCGTGGGCGAAGACCGTACGGATCTGGCACTCAAAGAAGTAGCTGCCGTTGGCCGGGAGGTCAGGGTTGAAGACCTGTTGGTACTCCTTCACGGTCTCGTTCTGGATGGTGCGCAGAATGAGGTGCCGGCTGGAGTAGCCGTAGGTTCCGGATTCGATGGAGCCGATGTCCTTCTCCCGGTCCCCGCGGCAGTCGAAGAGTTGGCGCTGGCGCTTGATGATGTTGGCCACCGCGGCATTCTCGGCAGGGAGCTTGGTGATGACGCGGATTCCCACCATGTCATTCAGGGTCCGGAAGGGGTCTGGAAATTTGAGGACACGCGGGCCGCCGGGCTCGATGGGATCATCCGTGCGCGAGATCTTTTCGCGGAACGAATCCACGGTTTTGGTGCGTCCGGTGACGAACAAAGGCGTCACTTCTGCGTCGTTAAGCATGTCCCGCAACGTCAGCAAAACATCCCGGGTAACCCGCTTGAGGGCAGGGCGGACCCGCTCGTAGAGTGCTACGTTCGCCTCTACCGCTTTGCGCTGATCCGGATCCAGGCTGTCCCAGTTGCTTGCCATGCCCCCAGCTTACGGTGCAGGTCCGACACCGAAGCCGGACACTCCGCCGTCTAAATGCATCTAGCCAAACCAGCGGAACCTCGCGATAGGCTCGGTACAAAGGAGGGCGCAATGTTGCGGCACAAGTACAGCTACGGCGAACACCCCAGTCAGTGGGGCGAACTCTTCATACCTGAACCAAGCAACGGAAACCATCGTGGTCCGGCGTCGATTTCCGGCGGCGTGGCGGTGGTTATCCATGGCGGATACTGGCGCTCACAGTACGGTGCCGAGCTGGGCGAGCCCCTGGCCCGTGACCTGGCGGCCCATGGAATTACCGCTTGGAACCTTGAATACCGCAGGGCCGGCAACGGGGGTGGTTGGCCCCATACCTTCGAAGACATCCTGGCCGGCATTGACCACCTGGCCGAGATTGCCGGCGACCACGAATTGCAGTTGGGCAAAGTGGTGGCCTTGGGGCACTCCGCGGGTGGCCACTTGGCAGTGTGGGCCGCCGGGCGCGAACGGCTTTCGTCGATGGGTAATCCCGACGCCGACCGCCAACTTGTGCGGGGACCGGAGGAGAACGCCGTGCACCTGACGGGCGTGGTCAGCCAGTCCGGTCTGCTGAACCTGGCGGCCGCTGAGCGCCTGAACCTCAGCAACGGAGCGGTCTGCAACCTCATGGGTGGTGACTCAGCCAGATACCCGAAACGGCATAAATATGCAGACCCCATGACATCGCTGCCCATCGATGTTCCGGTATATGCCGTTCACGCCATGGAAGATGAGGACGTCCCGGCCAGCCAGTCGGAGGCCTACGTCGCGGCGAGCAACGCTTCCGGCGGGGCTGCCCAGCTTTTGAGGGTCCCGGGAGACCACTTCGATCTCATCGACCCCAAGGCTGTGGCGTACAAGAAGTGCCGCGAACTCATTCAGAGGCTCCTCTCCTGAGTGCTGGTCGCGGCGGGTCTGCTCTGGCAGAGTAATCCCATGCTGACTGTGATTGGCGAGGCCCTTGTTGACGTCGTCCAGCGCCCCACCGGGATCGAAGCGCATGTTGGCGGGAGCCCGCTCAACGTTGCCGTGGGCCTGGCGCGGCTGGACCACCCCGTGCAGTTCCTGGGACGGTTCGGCCAGGACGCCTACGGCGATTCCGTCGGCGCCCACTTACGGTCCAGTTCAGTGATGGTGCCGATTCCGCCGGACAACAAACCAACCAGCGTGGCCACCGCCCTGATCGACGACGACGGCGCCGCCACCTACACCTTCGATCTCGCCTGGGAATTGCCCGGACTCAGCGCCCGGTTGCCGCTCATGCTGCAGGGCGCCACTTTGCTGCATACGGGTTCGATTGCCACCGCCTTGGAGCCTGGAGCTGCCGAGGTGCTGGCCGCCGTCGAGCATGCCCATCCGAGCAGTACCATCAGTTTCGATCCGAACTGCCGCCCGTCCATCATTACCGATCAGGAATATGCGCGGACGCAGGCCGAACGCTTTGTTGTCCTGGCCGACGTCGTCAAAGCCTCCGACGAGGACCTGGAGTGGCTGTATCCCGGTGTGGATCCTTTGGAATCGGCGCGTCGTTGGCTGTCCTTGGGTGGAAGTGAGGGGCCTGCGCTGGTGGTGGTGACTCGCGGCGTCAAAGGTCCCTGGGGCATTACCAAGGCAGGCGAGGCCGAGGTTCCCGCACCCAAGGTCGATGTAGTGGACACAGTGGGTGCCGGGGATTCCTTCATGGCGGGGCTCCTCTCCGCGATCGTGGACCGGGGACTGGACGGCGCGCAGAACAGGGAGGAATTGCGGGCCATGCCGGCCGAGACTTTGGCTGCGATCATGCAGCACGCAGCGAGGGCAGCGGCCGTCACGGTGTCACGCCCCGGAGCCAATCCGCCGTCGAGGGCTGAACTCAACCACGGTTAGAACGTCAGTGGGCTCCGTGACCGGGTGCCACTTCCTCTCCGGTCTTGACCGGTCCGGGAGGTGTTCCGTCGCCGAAAGGCCGGCCGTCCATCGACTCGCGGCCATGCGGAGTCAGCCATCCTGACAGGTCCGGGCCGGCAGGGATGATCTGTGTGGGATTGATGTCCTCGTGGACCACGTAGTAGTGCTTCTTGATCTGCACGAAGTCGATGGTGTCCCCGAACCCGGGCGTCTGGAACAAGTCCCTTGCGTAGGCCCAGAGCGCTGGCATTTCGGTGAGCTTGTTCCGGTTGCACTTGAAATGGCCGTGGTACACCGCGTCAAAGCGGGCCAGCGTGGTGAACAGCCGGACGTCCGCCTCGGTGATGGTCTCGCCAACCAGGAACCGTTGGGCTGAGAGCCGTTCCTCAAGCCAGTCCATGGCAGTCCAGAGGCGGGAGTAGGCAGCGTCATAGGCCTCCTGCGAACCTGCGAAACCACAGCGGTACACGCCGTTGTTGACCTCGGTAAAGACGCGCTTGTTGACCTCGTCGATCTCGGCGCGAAGGTGCTCCGGGTACAGTTCCGGAGCACCCGGCCGATGGAACTCCGTCCACTCCGTGGAGAAATCCAGGGTGATCTGCGGGTAATTGTTGGTGACCACTGCTCCACTGGGAATATCCACCAGGGCTGGAACCGTGATTCCGCGGGGATAGTCCGGGAAGCGCTGGAAGTAGGCCTCCTGCAGGCGTTCGATTCCCAGGACGGGATCCTTGCCGTCCTGGTCCAGGTCAAAGGTCCATGACCGGGCGTCGTGGGTAGGTCCGGGCTGGCCGAGGCTGATGGCGTCCTCGAGGCCCAACAGCCGCCGGACAATGACGGAACGGTTGGCCCACGGACACGCCCGCGCCGCGATGAGCCTGTAACGTCCGGGCTCCACGGCCCATCCGGGTTCACCGTTCGGTCCCGGAGTTCCATTGCGAGTGATGCGGTCTTCGATGTAGTTGGTGTCCCGGTTGAATTCTCCGCCTGTAACGTATGCGCCTTTGGTGCTGTGCTCTTCCTTCGTCTTTTCACTCATGGACCCACACTATGGCGGACTCCCTGCGGGCCGCGAGGGCCTGCGCCCGAACCCGCTCCGATACCACCCACGTAGACTGGCATCATGCGGCTCGTAGCAAGTGACATAGACGGAACCATCCTCGGCCATGACGGAAAAATCAGCGCCAGGACCATCAAGGCGTTCCAGGACTGCCGCGATGCCGGGGTGGAACTCGTGTTCGTCACGGGCAGGCCGCCGCGGTGGTTGTACCCGCTCCAGGAACAGTTGGGGCACAGCGGGATCGTCATTTGTTCCAACGGCGCCGTGGTGTGGGACCTTGCAACAGAGAAGCCGATCTCGTCCACCGGCCTGGATCTGGCGTCCGTCCTCGAAGCACGCCGCATCATCAAGTCGATCCGTCCAGATGCCTTGTTCGGCGCCGAGACGCTCTTCGGATTCCACCTCGAGCCGGGCTTCATCGAAAACGAAACCAGCGAGCTGCTCGCCGAATTTACCCCCGCACCGCTGTACCAGACGCTCACTGCGGACGACGCCGTCGTGAAGTTCCTGGCGATTACCCGCAATGGCACGCCGGATGAGTTCCTGGCCGAAGTGGCTCCGGCTGTCTCCCACCTGGTGTCCACCACCCACTCGGCGCCGCGGACTGCCCTGCTGGAAATGTCGGTGCCCGGCATCAACAAGGCCGTCACGTTGGCGAAGTACGCGGAGTCGCTGGGGATCGAGGCTGCGGACGTGGTTGCTTTCGGGGATATGCCCAATGACATCGAGATGCTCCGTTGGGCCGGCCACGGGTATGCCATGGCCAGTGGGCACCCCGAGGCCATCCTCGCGGCCGGGCAGCAGGCTCCGCATTTCGATGATGACGGAGTGGCCCAGATCCTCGAGGCGAAGCTGACCGGGCAGACCGTCTAAAGACTCATGGGTGCCGCACGCCTTCTCCGGCCAGGATGGCGCGGTACCCCTCTGTGTAGCTGGGATACGTGAACTGGAAACCGGTGGACCTGAGGCGCTGGTTGGAACAGCGTTTGTCGCCCGCACCGCCGTCGGACGCCGGCCCCACGGGCGGTTCCGGAAGCCGGAGTTCAGCTGCGAGGAAGCGCAAAACGTCGCCCAGCTCTGCCGACTCGTCATCCACGCCGAGATACACGGGTCCGGGGTCCGGGGACATGGTGGCGAGGTGGACGATCATGGCTGCAGCGTCGTCGCGGTGGATGCGGTTGGTGTGTTTCGGCTGACCGGGAATCACCGCCTTGCCCGAGCGGACCTGGTCGATCAACCGCGTGCGTCCAGGGCCATAGATCCCGCCGAGCCGCACCACGGTGGCGTGCGGGTGACGTGAGAACAACAATTCCTCAGCCTCCAGCAGGATCCTTCCGCTGAACCTGTCCGGCTCCGCCGGCGTGGATTCGTCCACAACCGCGCCGCCGGCATCCTTGTACACAGCGGTGGAGGACACGAAGATGATCCGCTTGGGCGCCACCTGTTGGCGCCCGACGGCGTCCAGCACGTTCCGCAGGCCGTCCACGTACGCGGCGCGGTAGGCCTCCTCGGTGGAAGCGTCAGCGGCCAGGGCGACGACCACGATGTCGGCGTCGGGCACCTCCGGAACGTCGTTGGCCACGTCAGCCTTCACCCCGCGAATTTCCGGCGGCAGCTTCTCCGGAGACCGCCGTATCCCGTACACCTGGTGGCCCGCCGCAGCGAATCGCAGGCCGGCTTCGGTTCCCAAGTCGCCGCAGCCGGCAATCAACACAGTCATTCCCTTAGTTTGCCAGCCGCGCAGCCGTCACCGACTTCCCAGACTCCATACAACCGCCGTTCAACTTGTGCCCATAGGCTTCCAGCCAAGGACCCGTTCGCATCGCGTCCCAGCAGTTGGAATCCAGGGGGCAACCATGGCCAAGCGCCGAATCAACGACTTCACTTCCGCGCCGGTTCGTCGCATCGAGCCGGACCACCAATGGCGTTCACTCCGCCGCGGCGATCGAGTCAGCGTCACGCTGACCCCCGGCTTCGCGGAACACGGCGTGGTGGACGACGTCACGGGAGATGCCACTGCAGTTTGGGTGGAGCTCGACGGCGGTCGCGGCCGGACGCTGGTGCACGTCAGCGACGGCGTGGCGATCGTCCCGCAGGAGTCCTGAGCACGCTCTCCCGACTGGAGCAGTCAGTTACGCTACGGGTGTGACGCTGCCCTACTTCCTGCGCAAAGACGGCTCGGCTGGGCCCTTGGCCTTTGCCCACCGGGGCTTCTCCCTGGACGGCCTGGAAAATTCGATGGCAGCGTTCCGCGCAGCCGTTGAGCTGGGAACCGTCCACCTTGAAACGGACGTCCACACGACAAAGGACGGCGTCCTGTTGGTCTTCCACGATGAGTCCCTGGACCGGGTGACCGATTCCACAGGGCGTATCGCTGAGCTGACGGCGGGCGAGGTCTCCGCAGCCCGTATTGGAGGGCGTGAGCCGGTACCCACGTTCGATGAGCTCGTTGTGGCCTTCCCGCAGGCCAGGTTGAACCTGGACGTGAAGGACTGGAATTCAGTGGTTCCCTTGGCGGAGGCCATCGAGCGCCACGGTATCCACGGGCGCGTGCTGGTGACGAGCTTCTCCGACCGTCGTCGCAGGGCGGTGTTGAAGAAGCTCAGCGAGAGGACAGCCTCTTCGGCGGGGAGCACCCTCACGGCGCTGTTCGTCTTCATTGGCCCTGTCCTTCCCGCGCCGTTGGCACGCAGGCTGCTTGCCGGCGTCGACGCTTTCCAGGTGCCTGCCCGCTACGGCCGGTTCCCGGTAGTCACCCGGGGCTTCGTCCGCCGGGCTCATCGCGTGGGCCGGCAGGTCCATGTGTGGACCATCAACGAACCCGGTGAGATGAACCGTTTGCTGGACCTTGGCGTGGACGGACTGGTTTCCGACCGGCTGGACCTGCTCAAAGAAGTCCTCATCAATCGACGCCAGTGGGTTTAGCGCGGGAGCGCTAAACCGCGCCGGTGAGAGAGCGTTTGCCTGAAGGGGCGATTCCGTGAGAGAGGATCGGACGCTCTCTCACGGAATCGCCCTTTCCGCCGGACGCTCTCTCACGGAATCGCCCTTTCTGCCGGACGCTCTCTCACGTAATCGCCCTTTCCGCCGGACGCTCTCTCACGGAATCGCCCTTTCTGCCGGACGCTCTCTCACGTAATCGCCCTTTCCGCCGGACGCTCTTTCACGGAATCGCCCTTTCCCCCGGACGCTCTCTCACGGAATCGCCCCTTCTACCGGACGCACTCGCAGCTACTCCCTCTCGATGGCCGCCCGGCGCTGCTGTACCGCCCTGATCCGGGAGAGGTCCAGTTTGGCGGAGCGATCGAAGGTGAAGATCCCGTTCTTTTCCTGGAATACATCAGTGAGCTGCGTGTAGCAGTAGCCGAACATCTCCGGGTTATCCAGCAGAACGCCGCAGAGGCCTTCGAACCGCTCGTAGAACTCCTCCTCGCTGGCGACGCGCTGACCATAGCCCCAGGACGTTTCGACGTCGTTGCCCGCGGCCGCCGCTTGCCGGGCCTCAGCCTCGTTCCACCAAATGCCGCCGAACTCGGAGACAAAGAAGGGCTGCCCGTTGTAGGGAACGGAGTACTCCACTCCGTCATGCGCGCGGTTTACGAAGGGCTTGCCACCGGCCAGGCCCGCCTGCTCCACGCGGAAGGTGTCCGGGTCCTGCTCATACGAATGCGAGTCGTAGATGTCCGTCTCCCGGACCCGGTGGGAGTATCCGGAGGCGTCGATGACGGGCCGCGTTGGATCGGCGAGCTTGGTGGCCAGGAACATGGCCTGGGTGACGTCGTCCAGCACCGTGATCCTGTCATGCAGATGCTGGTGGGTTTCATTGAGCGGACACCAGCCGATGATGCTCGGGTGGTTGTAGTCGCGCTGGAGGACTTCCAGCCACTGCGCCACAAAGCTTGCTGTGGGCTGTTGGTTGTGGCCAAGGGTGCCACCGCCGGAGACACCCCAATCGCCGAACTCGCCCCAGACCAAGTAGCCCAAGCGGTCCGCGTGGTACAGGAACCGCTCTTCGAAGACCTTCTGGTGGAGCCGGGCGCCGTTGAAACCTGCAGATTTGGCCAGTTCGATGTCCTTGACGAGCGCGGCATCATCCGGCGCGGTCATGAGGGACCCGGGCCAATAGCCTTGATCGAGAACCAGGCGCTGGAACACGGCCTTCCCATTGATGCGGACCACCCTGCCGTCCAAGGCTATGGAACGGACTGCCGCATAGCTGCTGACTTCATCCACTGTTTGTCCCACGTCGTTCTTGAGTGTGACCTGGAGGTCATACAGGAACGGGTCCTCGTGGGACCACGGACGGAGCTGCGCTTCAGGGATCTCGAACCGAAGCGCGGGGGAAAGGTCGACGTCGGCCCTCGCCGATGCCTCCATCCGCACCTTGGATTGGGGGTTGGTGAGGACGGCTTCGACGGTGTGGCCTGTGCGGTTCCGGGAGACGGGCACCTCAAGTGTCAGGCTGGAATCGGCCAGGCCTGGGGTCATGCGAAGGCGCTTGATGTGGACATCCGGAACTGCTTCCAGCCACACCGTCTGCCAGATGCCCGTGGTGCGCGTGTACTGGCAATGCGTGTTGTTGTACCAGGTGGCTTGCTTGCCCCTGGCCTGCATGTCGTGGCGGGAATCGCGTGCCCGCACCACGATGTCGGCGGCAGCGCCGGGTTCGGTGACTTCGCTGAGGTCGGCGGTGAAGGGAGTGAATCCGCCCCTGTGCCGGGCAACTTCCACGCCGTTGACCCATACCGTTGCGTCGTGGTCCACGGCTCCGAAGTGCAGCAGGACTTTGAGGCCTTCCCAATCCCGCGGAATGCTCACGCTCTTCCGGTACCAGACGGCCTCCATGAAATCGACATTCTCCACTCCGGAGAGCGCAGATTCCGGCGCAAACGGGACCAGAATTTCCCCGGCGAGTTCACGCGTCAGGAGGCCTCGCTCCAGACCTGAGTCTCCGGCGTCGATCTCGAAACCCCACGTGCCGTTGAGGTTGAGCCAGGTGTCGCGGACCAGTTGGGGGCGGGGGTGTTCGGGCTTGGGGAGGGCGGTCTCGGTCAAGATATCTCCTTCTGAAGCGGAAAGAATCATCATTTACAACGTTAGAATCTTCGGCCTTCCGATTCCAAGGGTTCTTTCAATACAGCTTGGCTGAATACATGATTGGCTGTACTTTGAGGTAATGGAAACGCTCATGCAAGCTCCCGTGTTGGCCCGTTTCGGGTACGCCGTCTCAGACCCCACCCGTGCCCGGATCCTCCTGGCCTTGTCCGAGACGCCGTCCTACCCTTCCGATCTGGCAGACACTTTGGGCGTTTCGCGGCAGAGCATGTCCAACCACCTGACCTGCCTGCGTGGCTGCGGACTGGTGGTTGCCGTGCCCGACGGGCGCAGGAGCCGTTACGAACTCGCGGACGCGCGGCTCGGCCACGCCATCCGGGACCTGCTGGGAGTGGTCCTGGCGGTGGACCCGTCCTGCTGCGCGCCGAACGGAGAGTGCTTCGCGTGACACTTGCTGCTCTTACCGTGGACCGCCGCATTGTCCTGACCCGACGGATCAGGCTCTTCGCCGCCGCCACCATCACTTACAACGTCATTGAGGCCGTCGCAGCACTGTGGGCCGGTGGAGTGGCCGACTCCTCCGCGCTCCTGAGCTTTGGATTGGATTCCGTCATTGAGGTGACCTCGGCGCTCGCGTTGTCCTGGCAGTTTTCCGCCAAGGATCCTGAGCGGCGCGAGCACCTGACCCTGCGGATCATCGCCATTTCCTTCTTCGCCCTGGCTGCCTTCGTCACAGTGGATGCGGCCAGATCGCTGTTGGGGGCGGGGGAGGCCCAGCACTCGACGCCAGGACTCGTGATCGCAGCGTTGAGCCTCGCGATCATGCCCGTGCTGTCCTGGGCGCAGCGCCGCGCCGGCAGGGAATTAGGTTCCCGGACCGCCGTGGCCGATTCGAAACAGACGCTCCTCTGCACGTACCTGTCCGCTGTCCTGCTGGTGGGCTTGCTGCTGAACAGCACCCTTGGGTGGTGGTGGGCGGACGCCATGGCGGCGCTGGTGATCGCAGGCATCGCCGTTCGTGAAGGCTTCAATGCATGGAAGGGCGACGTGTGCTGTGCGGTGCCGGCCGGCCGCCAGGGAGACGTTGTGGCTCAGAGCGCACCGGACGCTTGCTGTGACGACTGCTCCAAGGATCGACCAAGCAACGTGTCCCTGACCCTCGGCAGCAAGCCGGCTGACCGATGAGCGTGGCCGTAACGGGCCGGCGCGTCCGCCTTGCCATCTGGATCCTCCTGGCAGCGGTGATTGGGGTCGGAGCCATCTCCTATGCCGTCATCACCTCCAGCAAGCCGGAGCCGCTCGCGGCAGCGGACGCGCAGCTCGTCCGGGCCGACAGCCACCGCGTCACCAGTCCGCCCGCCGAGAAGGCCCAGCTGGTGGAGTTCCTGGATTTCGAGTGCGAATCCTGCCGTGCCGCTGAACCCTTGCTGGCTGAGTTGAAGAAGGAGTACGGGGACCGGATCTCGTTCGTCCACCGCTATTACCCGCTCCCTGGCCACCGTAACTCCGGGACGGCTGCCGTCGCTGTCGAAGCGGCTGCGCAACAGGGGAAGTACCAGGAAATGGCCGCCAAGCTGTTCGAAACACAGCCGCAGTGGGGTGAGAAAACGGACTCCCAGGCAGGGCTGTTCAGGACTTACGCACAGCAATTCGGCCTGGACATGCCGCGCTACGATGCCGCCCTCGCCGACCCCTCGGTGAAGGACAGGATCAGTCGCGATGTCGCCGACGGCCGGGCGCTTGGCGTTACAGGCACGCCCACGTTCTTCCTCAACGGCAAGAAACTCACCCTGGACACGGAGGAGCAGTTCCGGCAGTTGCTGGACGAGGCCATCCAGGACTAGCCCGCCGTGAGAGGCTGGACCTACGCGTCCAGCCTCTGAGCCAAGGAGATTCACGTGACCCAGTACCGTTTGGCCATCCTTGACGACTACCAGCAGGTCTCCGGCGACTACGCGCCGTGGGAGTCACTGCTCGACGACGGCGTGAAAGTCACGGTTTTCAGTGCACCTTTCGTTTCGGAGGAGCAGGCTGTGGCCGCCTTGGCACCCTTCGATATCATCGTGGCCATGCGTGAGCGGACGCGTTTCCCGCGGCGCGTCCTTGATTCACTGGTCAATCTGAAGCTCCTGGTCACCACCGGCATGGCGAATGCTGCCATCGACATGGAAGCCGCCTCCGAGCGGGGCGTTGTTGTGTGCGGCACCGGCGGATCGCCGGCGGCTGCGCCCGAGATGACCTGGGCATTGCTGCTGGCCTTCGCCCGGAACCTGGTGGTAGAGGAGAACTCGTTGCGCGCAGGCGACTGGCAATCCGCCGTCGGATTTGAACTGGAAGGCAAGACCCTCGGGATCGTCGGCTTGGGAAAGATCGGTTCGCGCATGGCGCGGTATGCCCAGGCCTTCGGCATGGAGGTGCTCGCCTGGAGCCAGAACCTCACGGCCGAGGCCGCATCGGCGGCCGGCGCGCGCAAGGTCACCAAGGAGGAGCTCTTCCGGGAGTCCGACGTCGTCACTCTCCACGTGCGTTTGTCGGAGCGGACCGAGGGCATTGTGGGAGCGAACGAATTGCGGCTCCTTGGCCCGGAAGGACTCCTCGTGAACACCGCCCGGGGCCCCTTGGTGGACGAGGCTGCGCTCATACGTGCCTTGGACGAGGGCTGGATCCGCGGCGCGGCATTGGATGTCTACGACGAGGAACCGCTGCCGGCCGGACACGCTTTGCTGCGTTCGCGGCGGACAGTGCTTTCCCCGCACATCGGTTATGTGACGCATGAGAGCTACCGGCAGTTTTACGGCGGAGCATACGAGGATGTGACGGAGTGGCTGGCGGGCTCGCCGGTGCGGGTGCTGAACGGCTGAATCGGGGGATCACTGCGCGCTCCTGTTCGCGCCGTGCGCCCCCCTTCTGCTCAGGCGGCGCACCCGTTCGCCCTGTGCGCTCCCCTTGTGGCCAGGCGGCGCACCCGTTCGCCCTGTGCGCTCCCCTTGTGGCCAGGCGGCGCACCCGTTCGCGCTGTGTGCTCCCCTTCTGCTCAGGCGGCGCACCCGTTCGCGCTGTGTGCTCCCGGTGTTACGGGTGCGCTTGGCGGAAACGGTAGCGACGCCCCCAGCCCCCATGAACCCATCGCCGCAGGACGGAACATTACGCGCTCGGCAAGCGCTTTCCCACGCTAGCTGGCATGATATATCTCATGCGTATCCTCATTGCCCCTGACAAGTTCAAGGGATCCCTGACCGCCGCCGAAGCCGCGTCAGCCATGGCCGAAGGCGCCCTCCGCGTCTACCCCGATGCCGTAACCACCCAGTTCCCCGTGGCCGACGGCGGCGAGGGCACCCTCGACGCCGCCATCGCCGCAGGCTACGAGGAAAGGAACAACGCCGTTGTTGGTCCCATCCTCAAGCCGGTTGGAGCGTCCTGGGCGCTCAAGAAGGAGTCCGGCGGGACCACCGCCGTCATCGAAACCGCCCAGGCATCCGGCCTGGCCCACATGGAACCCACCCCGGAGAACTCCCTTCGCGCGCACAGTTACGGTTGCGGCCAGCTGATCGCCGCGGCGCTCGACGCTGGTGCTACCGAAATCGTCTTGGGCCTTGGCGGTTCTGCCATGTCCGACGGCGGCAGCGGTGCCCTGCGTGCGTTGGGGCTCAAACCCCTCGATGCCGCGGGAAACGTCGCGCCGTTGGGCGGAGGCTCCCTGATCGACGTCGTTTCCCTGGATGTCTCCGAGCTGGATCCGCGCCTTTCGGGCGTGAAGTTCCGCATCGCCGTCGACGTCCAGAACCCGTTGTACGGCACGGAAGGTGCCGCGCATGTCTTCGGCCCGCAGAAGGGCGCCGATGAGGATGCGGTGGAAAAGCTCGACGCCGGTCTACGCAACTGGGCGTCGCTCCTTCGGGAAGCCACCGGCCGTGACGTCAACGTGCCGGGAGCCGGAGCGGCAGGCGGGTTCCCGGCGTCGTTCCTTGCCTTCACCGATTCCGCGCTGGAAGGTGGCTTCGCCTTGGTCGCCGGCCTGACCGGGCTTGCCAAACACTTGGGCGAAGCTGACCTGGTGATCACGGGCGAGGGTTCCATGGACGAGCAGTCGCTTACGGGCAAGGCGCCCATCGCTCTCGCTGATGCCGCGAGCGTCCACGGGATTCCGGTGGTGGCTGTTGCCGGCCGGATCACCGTAACGCCGGAAGACCTGGCGAAGCACGGGATCGTGGCGGCTGCCCAGCTGCTGGACGTGGCGCAGCGCAAGGACGGTGTCCCGGACATTGCCGACGCGGTTGCCAACGCCGGCAAGTACGTGGCGTGGGCCACCAACCAGGTCCTCGAGGGCGCGTAACGCCTATTGCCGGTAGCCCTCGACTTCGCTGACGGGACGGGCTTCGGCGTCATCGGGGTTTTCGCCGGCGTCGCGCTTGGCGCGGCGTTGGCGGAGCAGGTCCCAGCATTGATCAAGCTGGGCTTCCACCTGCGCCAGCCGGGCTTTGCCATCCTCCGGAGTGGAGGCATCGCGGAGCTGGTGTTCCTCTTCCACCAATGACTGGATGCGTTCCAGGATGTCCTGATTGTCCATGGTTCTGACTCCTACGCTTGGTGGGACGGTTATGTTCGAACGTAGTCCTGCTTAAGTTGCACGTCTACCGGCATACTGGGCACATGGAGTTCACCACCACCATCGTTGGCGATGGCAACAAGGCCGGCATCGTCGTACCCGAGGAAATCGTCGAGGCGCTGGGAGCAGGCAAACGGCCGCCGGTGGTGGTGACGATGAATGGCCAAAGCTATCGCAGCAGCATCGCGGTGATGGGCGGAAAGTACATGGTGGGCGTCAGTTCGGCCAACCGCGAGCTGACCGGTGTCTCGTCCGGGGACACGCTCGAGGTGGGCCTCGAAGTCGACACCCAGCCCCGCGTCGTCGAAGTTCCGGAGGACCTCGCTGCCGCCCTGGATGCCGAGCCTGACGCCAAGGCCTTCTATGGAACCCTCAATTACAGCGCGCAGCGGCGTTATGTTGAGCCGATCGGGGACGCCAAGACCCCCGAGACGCGGGCACGCCGCATAGCGAAGGTCGTGGCGGACCTGAAAGCCGGGAAGAAGTAGTCCGTCCCGGGGCCTTTCAGTCTTTCCGCAGGCTGTACGTGGTCACTACATTGCCCTTGCTGGTGGCGTATTGGTCCTCAAGCACCAGCCGGTGTACGGGGTCGCCCTCTTCGAAAATGCGGCGCCCGCTGCCGGCAATCACTGGATGCGTCATGAGCGTCAGCTCGTCAAGGACGCCGGCGAAGAACAGTTGACGGACCAGGGAGATACTGCCGCAGACTGCGATCTCGCCGCCGTCACGCGACTTGAGGTCGGACACGAACTCCTCCACATCGCCCTCGATCAGATGGGAGTTCTCCCATTCGAGGGGTCCATCGAGGGATCGTGAGGCCACGAACTTTTCGACGGGGTTGATGAACGCCGCGAAATCCTCGTCCCGGGAGGCGTTAGGCCAATACTGCGCCCACTCCTGGTAGCTCACTCGGCCAAGCACCACAGTGTCCACGGTGTTGATCATCTTGGTCAGGCCCTTGCCCAGGTCCTCGTCGAAGCTGTCGAACTGGAACTTGAACGGATCCTGAACCACGCCATCCACGGAGTGAAAGAGTCCGGCAGTGACTTTGCGCATGTGTAGCCTCCAAATCGATTGTCAGGAGTCACGTTAGGCGGCGGGGAGGGATGAAGGAAGACCTCGGACGTTTGACCAGGCGTTTTCCGGGGCGGAACCCCCGCTGATGGCGCAGTAACTAAGCCGCGCGGCCCGCTGTGGCAAGGTGGCGACTCGGCAGCGCTGTGACGTTGTCGAGTTCCGGCAGGCGGAGGGGCACTTCGTAGAGCTCTGAGTAGACCTGCAGTTCATCCAAGGCGTCCGCGTCAACGATTGCCTCGGACAGGTCCATCTCCACATCCAGTCCGCCACCCAGGCTCTTGGTGCGCTGAACCACCGGGTAGAGCCCTTGGATGCTCGACGTCGTCACGTGACCGGTTGCTGCGATCTGGATTTGTTCGCCGTCTACATCCACTCGAACAACTACGGAGAGCTTCTCGCTGGCCAATGTGTTGCCTTTCCTTGGTGTGCTGCCACGCTGCAGCGTCCCCCAGCCTAGGCATCTAATGTGATCTACGCAACATTACGACGGTGTAATTTTGCTGGGTTGCTTGTTTGGTGGGTCGGGTGCGCAAGGCGGGTGCCGCCGTCGTGCTTTACGGGAAAGTACGACGGCGGCACCCGCCTTGCGATGCTGTGGTGCGGTGACCGCTACGCGGTCTGGCCAGCATGCTGGCCCTCGGAGATTTCCTCGACGACCTTGCTGTTGAAGGCCGGGAGATCGTCCGGGTTGCGGCTGGTGACGAGGCCTTGATCCACCACCACTTCCTGGTCGCTCCAGCTGGCGCCGGCATTCCGAAGGTCCGTTTGGAGCGTGTGGTAGGACGTGACGTTGCGGCCCTTGATCACGCCGGCTTCGATCAGGATCCACGGCCCGTGGCAGATCGACGCCACGGGCTTGTGCTGCTCGAAGAAGGCCCGGGTGAAGTTCTGGGCGTCCTTGTCGACGCGCAGGTGGTCTGCATTCACGACGCCGCCCGGCAGAACCAGTGCGTCGAAGTCCGAGGCGTTGGCGTCGGCGACGGCCAGCGTTGCGTCGAAGGTGTCACCCTTGTCCACGCCGTTGAAGCCCTGGATCTTGCCTTTTTCGGGCGCAATAAGGGTGGGCTCGCCGCCGGCTTCCTCCACGGCTTGCCATGGGCTGGTCAGCTCTACCTGCTCCACGCCATCGGTCAACAGGAAGGCGACTTTCTTGCCTGCGATACTGTGCTCTGACACTGTTCCTCCTCCTTGTGCGGCCGGCTTTTTGGGCGCGTGCCGCTGCTGCGAGAGTTGTTTGTCTGACGCGATCCAGCCTAGGGATAGCGGAGTTAGTAAGCAAGCTGACTAATTTTCTTTCCTGGCGCCCAAGACCAGCGGCGTGATCAGGAGTTACGTGGCCACGGCCGCCTCCCGCAGGCCCAGGACACCGAGTGTGGCCGCCAAGCGCTCCTCCACCGAACCCGTGAGCACATGGACCGGTTTGGCGCCCAGGGTCAACAAACCGAACAACTGCTGGCCTGCCTCCAACTGGAACCTGTCGCTGATCGGCGCGTTGTCCCGGGGTAACGGAAACTCAACCGGGATGAAGAACACATGGTCATAGACCTGTTCTAAGTACGCCAACGCCTCTTCGGTGAAATCCTCTACCAAGCCCAGGTGCGTTTGCGTCACGGAGGAAGGCTGCGGCCGGGACGTATCGTCCGGGTAGATGCCCAGCGCCAAACGCGTAGAGGCGTAAACCCATTCGTGCAGCACCGAACCGTCCGAGATGACGTCATGGGTGGACTGCTCCTGGACGATCCTCTCGGTGTAACGGCGCTGGCTCAGGCGCAGCACTTCCTCGTTGGAGCAGTCCTGCAGGGACTTCAACGTGCCAGGACTTGGATTGTGCATGGGCGTGGGGACCGGCGCCACCAGGTTGGTGTGCGTCTCGAGGGCTTTGGTCAGAGTGGTCTTTCCCACGCCGTGGGCGCCCACAATGGCGATTTTCATAGGTTCCTCATGTTTCTGCCAGAACGCGCGTGGACCATCCAGGCGCAGGGTTGGGGAGTTGCAGTTCGGCGGCGCTGACCAGAACCCGCGTACCGAGCAGGTCCAGGAACGGCACGTCGGAGATGTCGTCGCCATATCCGTGGGATGCTGCCAGGTCCAGCCGATGGCGGGCCGCGTGTTCCGCCACCGCAACCGCCTTGCCTTCCCCGATCATGGGTGCAGTGATGTCGCCGGTGTACTGGCCGCCGTCCACGATTGCGGATGTGGTGAGGACGTCGTCCACGCGCAGATAGCCGGCCAGGGGCGCCAACGCAGGTTCAAACGAGCCGCTCACCAGGACGATCCGGTGCTGCTGTCGCCTGTGCCATTCCAGCCGTCGCTGCATTCCCGGGAACACAAGGTCTTCCTCTTGGAGGCTGGAGAACCACGTGTGCCCCAATTCCCGGACCTCGTCCACGGAACGGCCGGCCCACCAGCGGAAGTACGCCCGGTTGGTCGACTCCCGTGGGGCTCCGGCGTCCTTGGCCTGCCGGAGCCCCTTCAGGAAACCCTGCCCTTCGGAAAGACGACCGGATGACTGTGCGTCGAAGAGCAGCAATTCAAACATGGTTGTCAGAGGGGTCAGGGTTCCATCGACGTCAAAGTATGCGCCAGCCGCGGACCTGCTCAGGACGCCCCCTCCAGGACGCGCCTTTGGTTCACCAAATCCGCCAGGGCAGCAAAAGTCCCGGCTTCGGCGATCTCCCAGTCATGGACCAGGGGACCGTAGTTTTGGCTGGTGAGGACGGCGATTTCAACCAGCGTCAGCGAGTCCACGTCCAACTGGTCAAAGGGGGTGTCAACAGCGGCCTCCCCGATCGCTTCGGGGGCTGCTGAACGGATCAGCTGGTAGATATCCTCGGCGGTTACGAGGGCTGTGGAGTGGGCCATGGTTTTGTCCTTTCGTTGACGGCCTGCTGCGGATCAGCGACGGCGATGGGCGGCCAGGTGAGTGTCCCTGCGCCCCAGGTTGTGCCCCCACCAAATGCGGTGAGCAGCAGCTTGTCGCCCGTCTCGAAACGGGGTGCGTGATCGGCCAGGGCCAAGGGGATCGAGGCGGCGGAGGTATTGCCCACGCGGTCCAGGTGAATGACTGCCTTTCGCGGGTCGATGCCCAGCAGACCGGCTACTTGGTTGAGGATCCGTTGATTGGCCTGGTGCGCGATCAGCCAGTCAACGTCTCCATGGTGCCAACCGCTCTCCTGCAGCACAGACCGGGAGGACTCGGCCATGGCGGTGACTGCCTGGACAAAGACCTCCTTGCCCTGCATCGAGAAGTATCGGTCGGCGTCGCTTGTCTCGGCGTTGACAGGCATCCGGGATCCTCCTGCAGCGACCCGGATGAGGTCAGTGCAGCTGCCGTCCGAATGCAGGTCGAACGCAGAAAGCTGTCCGGGCTGGCCTTCTTCGCCGGCGCCCACAACAACGGCTCCGGCTCCGTCCCCGAAAATGATGGCCGTGTTGCGGTCCAGGGGATTGACGATTGCGCTGAACGTATCCGCGCCGATCACCAATACCCGCCGGTGCTGCCCGGACAACACGGCCGCATTGGCTTGCGCCAAGGCGTAGACGAACCCCGAGCACACGGCGGCGAGGTCGAAAGCGGCGACTGGACCGAGGCCGAGCCGGGACGCAACCGCCGGTGCCGTGGCCGGGCAAGGGTGGTCCGGCGTCGTAGTTGCCAGAATCACCAGGTCGATCTCCGGGTAACCGGCCGACGCAAGGGCGCGGCTTGCCGCCTCGGCCGCCATGTCGCTCGTAGCCTCGCCAGGCGCCGCGAAGCGCCGGGAATGGATGCCTGTCCGCGAACGGATCCAGGCATCCGAGGTCTCCAGCCGCCCCTCAAGGTCCAGGTTGGTCACCTTGCCTGCCGGCACGTAGCCGCCCAGACCTTCAAGAACGACGGCGGCGGGTCGTTTAGTGCGCGCCGGCAAGTTCGCGGTCCTTTTCACTGCGGACATCCAGGGCATCGTAGTCCGCCTGGGCGCGGGCGATGGCCTCTTCGATGCTGATAACGCGGGGCAGGTTGTAGTGCGCCGTGATTCCTTCGAGACGCTCGGGAATGCTGCCGCCGATGGTCACATTAGGGATGCCCAGCTTGGTGATTTCGTCCTGGATCATCTGGTCGGCGAGGGACCGGAACTTCTCGTTGACCGGGCGGTGGCCGTCGGCCACCAGCGGGAACTCGATGGGCAGGTGGACGAACGCGTCATAGTTGGCCAGTGCGTGCTGCTTGGCCGGAACACCCAGGGCGCTGATGACCTCCTCGAAGAAGACCAGTTCGCCGGTCTTTTCCACGGACTCAAGGTCAATGGAGTCGTTGGGGTTGATGCCCACAAGGACGCGGACCGTTCCGTAGATCCACTCGTGCAGGGAAGAACCATCGGAAATGAACGTGTCACCCAAGTGGGACTCGTTCACGGCGCGCTCCGTGTTCCGCCGGGTGATCAACATAAGGATTTCCGCGGCCGTGCACTCCTCCAAGGTCTTTCCCGGCACGGAGATGGGGAGCAGTTCGCGCATGGTCTTTGCCGCGCTGCGGGGAATGCCCGTGAGGTGGGACAGGGCCAGGGTGGTGAAGGTCTTGCCGGAGGAATAGGTGCCGGAGATTGCGAGTTTCATGATGCTCTCTTTCAGGGTGTTGTGGTGGGTCTAGCGGGGGATTTCGTGGGCGACGTCGCACGTGATGACGAGGTGGCTGCCGATGCGCCCCTCGATGTCGGCGCAGCGCCAATTACTGCCGTTCAGGGGGAGGACCCGGGGCCGGCGGAGCTGAACGTTGAGGGGGAGCCCGTCCAGGATGCTCGACGGCGGAGCAGAGGCGGTGATCACCGTCCGCCGCATCCACAAGGTGTTGCTTTGGGCGCGGGTCACGCCGTCGAGTTCGTAGAGGAGGACCTGTCCAAGCTGAAGGGTCGTCACGAAGGCTTCCATGAGGGACAGCCCGGGCTGGTAGGCGCCCTCCAGCCCAATCGGTTCAGACCGGACGTTGGGAGCTTCGGTTACCAGTGCGGTGGCACTTCCGCTGGGCACGGCGACGTCCAAGGTGACATCCAGGATGTCCGTGTCCCTGGACTTGTAGATGTCGCCGTAAACCCGCCGTGCCGCGTCGCCCACCAAGGCATCCGGGTTTTCCGTGCGGAGGTTGGCTTTGGACGCCACGCACAGTGGGTGGTGCAGCTCCAGGACGGCCTTCATGGAGGCCATTTCCACGTTGATCAGGATGATCCCGTCATCCGACTGTCCGTTGCTGGTGGCCGTGACGGGAAAATCATCCAGGATGTCTTCGATCGGCGTGGTTCCCGCAACGAGGGTGAGCTTCCGGACGTAGACGGCCGGAAGGATGGACGGTGAGTAACGGCTTGCAAGCAGTGCCTCTGCTGCTTCCAAGGCCAGGACAATGGCATCGGTGGTTCCCAGGTGCGGTTCCTGTGCCGTTGTTCCTTTGACGGACCAGTGGTCCCCAACCCGCACCGAGCCCCGGGCTTCCATGAAGGTGTACCCGTCCACCGTGTGACGAATGGACAGTCCGCGCAGGGCGGGCGTTGTCTGGCGGTAGCCGCTGCCGAAGAAGCGGGTGGATTTAGGGCCGAGATAGTCGTCAACGTTGTTGAGGACGAGCGGGTCGGGGTAGGTCACGTTCATGGGACTGCGCTTTCTGTCGGGCCAGTCAGGCGGATTCTGCGGGGACGAGCTCAGGTTCTGGAGAGACGGCCTTCTTGGAGGGCAGGAAAGCGAGGATGACCGCTGCGGCCCCAAGAATGATGACGGCATTGATGATGAGCCCGAAGTGGACGCCGCCCAGGATGGCCTGGGCTGTCGATGGGTCTGCGAAGTTGGTGGTGGTGAAGGCCAAAGCGATGGCGCTGACGATGGG
Source organism: Paenarthrobacter sp. NPDC090520 (assembly GCF_044769205.1). Classification (NCBI taxonomy): domain Bacteria; kingdom Bacillati; phylum Actinomycetota; class Actinomycetes; order Micrococcales; family Micrococcaceae; genus Paenarthrobacter; species Paenarthrobacter sp. NPDC090520. Next base: position 51,107 of record NZ_JBIVXM010000007.1, on the reverse strand, counting down.
CGTGCCGATGGTGAACGCCACCTGCTGGGTTTGACCCGCGAGTCCCGATGCGAGGCCCTGCTCGGAATCCGGAAGCCCGGAAGTGACCGCGACCGTGTACGCCACAATGACCAGGACGTGTCCGAAGCCGCCAATAGCCGTGGCCACCAGGATCTGGGTGAAGCCAAGCCCGGCGTTCAGGCCCAGGAACAGGAAGCTGAGCGTGGAGAGGCCCTGCAGGCCGAGACCAAGGACCAGGGTGGCCTTGGCGCCGATCTTGTTGATGATGGTTGCAGCTGCCAGGCCGCCGGTGAACGCACCTGCCCCAAGGACACCGAAGGCAAGTCCGGTGGCGAAGGCGGACGATTCCAGTACACGCTGAAGGTAGATGGTCAGCAGGAACACCTTGCCGCTTTCCATGGAGAAGGTCACCAGCCCGCCGAGGTTGCCCAGGAACACGGATGGACGCTTCAGGATGGTGACGGCCGCCAGCGGGTGGGAGGAACGGGCTTCGATGTTCCAGAAGACAACGAACGCCACCACCGCAAGTCCGAGGAGGCCCAGGGTAGTGGGGGAGGCCCACCCCTCGCGCTCCACCGAGGTGACGCCGAGGACCAGGGCCAGGAGACCAAGGGTCAGCGTAATGGCGCCAGGAACATCGAGCTTCTGCTGGATGCGCTCCGATAGGTCTTTGATGACGAAGGGGGCAAGCGCGAGGATGATGATGCCCACCGGAACGTTGATGAAGAATGTGAAGCGCCAGCCGAAGACATCGGTCAGCACGCCGCCCAGGACGGCTCCGACCGCGAAGCCGAGGGAAAGCAGCGCTCCGTTGAGCCCGAGTGCCTTGTTCCGCAACGGACCCTCCTCAAAGGACGTGGTGAGCAGGGAGAGCGCTGCGGGCATGGTGATTGCCGTAGCCAGTCCCTGGCCCACGCGTGCCCCGAAGAGGATGGCCGGATCGGTGGCGATGCCGCCCGCAGCTGATGCGATGGTCAGGATCACCATGCCGATGAGGAACATCCTCTTGCGGCCGTAGTAGTCGCCGATGCGTCCCATGAGCAGCACCAGGCCGGCTGCTGAGAGGGCAAAGAGCGTGATGACCCACTGCAGGTCTCCGTCGGCGATGCCCAGTTCCCGGCCCATGGCCGGCAGGGCTACCGTGACAATCGAGAAATCGAGGGCGAACATGAACTGTGCTCCGAGAAGCAGCGTCAGGACGAGCCTTTGGCGGCCCGTGAGGCTTGGCGTTGGCAAGGAAGTTTTTGTTGACATGCTTCAAGCCTCTTGCCTCCGTCGATGACCAACCAGAGCTTGCTTATGGTGGTGTTTTCCCTACCAGCCTTGGTGGCACCTGCTTGTCCGGCTGGCGTTTCCTAGGGAAGGGGAACCCACCGCAGGCCACCATGGCCACCTGGGCTCACGGTCCCGAAGACCACATCGCCGAAGTGCATGCCGGCGCCGATCACGTCCGTACCTGAGAGCAGCTCCAGGGTGCGCCTCCTGGACTCCAAAGAGGTGATCGGATCGGCCTCGAAGCACGAACTGAGCTGCGGCTGCGAGACCTGCAGGGGGCTGTGCATGACGTCCCCAAAACAGAGCAGGCGCTCGCCGTTGGACTCAACGAGGTAGGAGGTGTGGCCCGCAGTATGGCCCGGGGAGGCCAAGGCAGTGATCCCGGGGACAATCACGGTTCCATCGCTGATGGCCCGCCACCTGGGATCGTGGCCCAGCCCGTTCTGTCCAAGTTCGGCCGTCGAGGCGTGCAAGGCCGTGTCCCGCAGCAGGCGGCCGGGACCGCCGTCGTGGTTTAACCAGCCGGTGTGGTCGTCATGCAAGTGAGTGAAAACCGCAGCGTCCAGGCGGTCCGGAAGCAAACCTGCCTCCGCGAGTCCGCCGCCGTTCATGTCGCCGAGGGAAGGATGCGACCTGGCTGCCGGGAGGTGCCTGGGGCCGAACCCGGCGTCGATCATGACCGCAACTCCCGGTCCGCTGACCAGCAGGGAGCCGATGGAACCCGTCAGGTAGCCGCTGCCGGAGATGAGCTCGGGCATGCCGAAGTAGTCGCCGCGGTCACCCGGCAGGGAGAACCAGGTTTCCGGGTGCAGTTGGACGAATCCGTCGGGCAGGTAGCTGACCGTGAGGTCTCCAACGGTGACGGTGCGGTGCTGCGCAACTGCGCTCCAACGGTCCAGGTCGGGGCTGGTTCGGGCTTCCAAGGGTTCTCCTTCTCGTAAGGCGCCCGGCAGCGGTTCAGCTGGCGCGGGCGGTTCAGCTGGCGCGGGCGAGGGCTTCGGCGGTGCCGGAGCCGGGTTTGGGCAAGTAGACGAATACGCGAAGATCGTCACCGCCGACGGGGTTCAGGACCACTGATTCAAACGTCAGCCGGCCCATCTGGCTGTGGTCGAAGACGATGTCCACATGCGGTTCCACCCCCACTACGTGGCTTTCCCAGTAGTCCTTGAACTCGGCGGAAACGGAGGCGATCTTGTCGGCCAGCATGGAGAACGTTGCATCTCCCGGGTACATGGCAGCCTGCCGGTGGAATTGGGCCGCCATCATGCGCCCTGCCAGTTCGCGATGCGGGTAATGGGCTGCGACGTCGGCTTTGGTGAAGAAGGCTTCCAGGCAGTTGGAACCGACGTGGATGCCGAAGACGTATTCAGAGATCGGGTTGGTTGCCACGACGTTCCAATAGCGGTCAACGACGTATGCGGGTGAATGCGTGAAACCCGCCAGGACCCGTCCCATGATGGCGCGGACCTCGGCCGCCGCGGACCTGCGGACAGGTTGCTGCTTACCCGCCAACTCGTAAAGGTGCTCAAGTTCGCCGCCTTCGAGCCGGAGGGCCTGACCGATCGCATCTACAACATCCGAGGAAACTCCGATGTCCCGGCCCTGCTCCAACCACGTGTACCAAGTGACGCCCACGTTGGCCAGGACGGCTACTTCCTCCCTGCGCAGGCCGGGCGTCCGACGGCGGCTGCTGTTGGGAAGGCCAACGTCCTGTGGCAGTAATTGCTGGCGGCGGGCGCGGAGGAAGCGGGCCAGGTTCTGCCGCCGGGCCTCGGACTCGTCAGCGCCGCGCTGGACGGCGAACTGTGGCGTTCCCGGGTTGTCCGCCAGTGTTGTGGTTGCCATGAAATGCCTGCGCTTTCTTGGTGTCTGTCCGGCTGTCAGGAGGCTGCCGCTGTTCCTGCACTGTGTGCGTTGAGGGGAACCAGGTGCTCCAGGACGGTCATGAAATCGTCAAGCGCAGTTCGGTGAAAAAGGTGTCCCCCAACAACTTGATGGTAGCGAGGTGTGGGGCCGCAGTACTCCTCCCATTGCTGCATGCGACGAATATTTACCAGCGTGTCTTTTGTTCCACGAATAAGGTCAAGTTGCAGGGGAATTTTGTCACGGGGCGGGGAATAGGCGCAGGCGCGCCTCACTCCGGCTGCGGTTCGTTCGGCGATGTATCCGGGCAGGAACGCGGGCACCGGTTCGGTTTCCTGCAGGATCCGCAGCGCCTCGCCGCTGTCAGGGATCGAGCCGGGAGCCGGCGAACCACCCAGAATGACCGCGGAGGGAAGGTCCAGTCCGCGCTCCAGCAGGAGGCGGCACACCTCGTAGGCGACGTGGCCGCCCATGCTGTGCCCATAAAAGGCGGCAGTTGGAAGGTGGGCGCTCTTAAGGAATTCAAGGGCTCGTGCTGCCATGTCTTCAATGGTCTGGCCTTCACCAGTGCGGCATTCGACAGGGACCCCGATGACCCGCACGGAAGCCTGCAGCCGGGACTGCCATGAGCGGAACTGCCACTCCGTCCCGCCGGCATGGTGAAAGCAATAAAGAGTTGTTCCGGCCATGGAAGCGAGTATGTGGCGCGGCATTGCCGCAGTCCAGTGGCTTTTTATCCTGTTACAAATACTGCCCGGATATGAGTCATTTTCCTGGAATTACTACAAATGTGACCGGGTTGGACCAGTCATGAGAGCACTTGGAGTAAAGACCTATGGCGGCCCGAAAAACCTCGAACTCCTGGACGTGGAGGAGCCCACGCCCGGGCAGGGGGAAGTGCGTGTCCGGATACACGCAGCTGCCGTCAGCCCCACCGACCTGATCCTGCGGAACGGGGAACACGCCGCCACCGTCTCCGCGCTGGACCTCCGGCCACCTTTCATCCCCGGCATGGACCTTGCCGGTGTGGTGGATGCCCTTGGCCCGGGGCTGGATGGACGCCTGAAAGTGGGCGATCCTGTGGTGGGAATCGTACTTCCCTTCCCGGCGGGGGCCTATGCGGACAAGATCGTCCTTCCGGCGGAGTCGGTGGTTGCCGCACCGGCCGGGGCAGATTTCGTGGCGGCCTCCACGCTGCTTATGAACGCAGCCACCGCGAGGATCGCTTTGGATCACATGGGACTTGTAGCCGGACAGACGCTCGCCATCACGGGAGCATCCGGGGCGTTGGGCGTGTATGCGATCCAGTTGGCAAAGGCGGCAGGGATTACGGTCATAGCCGACGCTTCCACTGATGATGGCGATTCTTTGCGTTCGTTCGGTGCGGATCACCTGATTCCACGGCGCGGAGACTTCGTGGGGGACGTGCTTTCGATTGTCCCTGACGGGGTGGACGGCGTCCTGGATGCCGCAGTCCTTAACGGCGCAACGTTCGGGGCCATCCGCGATCACGGACACCTGGCTGTGGTCCGGGCCTGGGATGGCGCCGGAGAGCGCGGCATCCAGGTCCACAGGGTGTATGTGGGGTCGGTCCTTAAGGAAACCGCCCTCCTTCAGGAACTGGTGCAGCAGACCGAGGAGGGCATCCTCACTCTCCGCGTGGCCGACGTCTTCGCGCCAGAGGACGCGTGGATAGCGCACGAACAACTGGAATCCGGTCGCGTCCGGGGCCGGTTCGTCATCGACTTCAGTTCGTAGCGGCTCAGATACGGAAGGTACGACGCCGGTCCCTGCGAGGCGCGGGGACCGGCGCCTTGGCACCCGGGTTGCTACCCGCCGTCGGCCCCTACTTCTTCTTCCCGCTCCGCTTCGCCGCCGCGTTCATTGCCGACTTCACCGCGGGCGGCAGGCCTGCGGTCTCGGTCTCCGGCTCAGCGACGGTCCCGCGCCAGCGGGCCAGGCCCTTCATGCCGTGGTAGATCACCAGGGCGGCGGCGGAACCCAGGGCGATGCCGGTGAACTTCAGCTCGCCGATGGTCCACGTGTAGTCGGCGATGCCGATGATCAAGGCAACAGCGGCGGTGGTCAGGTTGATCGGGTTGGAGAAATTGACCTTGTTCTGAACCCAGATCTTCACGCCGAGCACGCCGATCATGCCGTACAGCATGGTTGCTGCGCCGCCCAGTACACCGGCGGGGACGGTCGCGATCAATTCGCCGAATTTCGGCGAGAAGCTCAGCAGGATGGCGAACACGCCGGCAACCCAGTAGGCCGCCGTCGAATAGACCTTGGTGGCGGCCATGACGCCGATGTTTTCGGCGTAGGTGGTGGTACCGGAACCGCCGCCGAAGCCGGCAAGTACAGTAGCGGCGCCGTCGGCCATCAGCGCGCGTCCGGAGACGCCGTCGAGGTTTTGCCCGGTCATTGCGGCCACCGATTTCACGTGCCCCACGTTCTCCGCCACGAGCACCAGCACCACCGGCACGAACAGGCCCACCACTCCGATGTGGAATTCGGGTGTGTGGAAGGTCGGGAGCCCCACCCAGGCGGCGGCGTCCATCTTTTCGTAGGAAACCTCGCCTCGCATCATCGCCACGATGTAGCCCACCACAACACCCACCAGGATGCTCAGGCGCCCCAGGATGCCACGGAACAGCACGGAAACCAGGATGATCGTCACCAGCGTGACGAGTGCGGTGACGGGAGCGGCGTCGAAGTTGTTCTTCGCCGCCGGAGCGAGGTTCAAGCCGATGAGCGCGACGATGGCGCCCGTGACGATAGGCGGCATCAGCCGGTTGATCCATTCGGCGCCGAATTTCTGCACCACGGCGCCAATGAGCGCCAGTACGACGCCGGCAAGCACCACGCCGCCCAAAGCTCCCCCCACGCCGTACTGGTCTTGGGAGGCCAGGATCGGGGCGATGAACGCGAAGCTCGAACCCAGGTAGCTGGGCACGCGGCCCCGCGTGATCACGAGGAACAGGAGCGTGCCGATGCCGGAGAAGAACAGCGTGGTGGCTGGCGGCATGCCAGTGATGATCGGGACGAGGAAGGTGGCTCCGAACATCGCAACCACGTGCTGCATGCCGATGCCAATGGTCAGGGGCCAAGCCAGACGCTCATCCGGTGCCACCACGTGGCCGGGCCGGATGGTCTTGCCATTGCCGTGGAGCTTCCATTTGATGCCGAGCATGCTCATGGCGTGCCTTCCTCAGAAGAAATGTTGGGGTTCGGTGCAACATTACCGCCGTTGCGGGGCCCGCTGTACGCGCCTCGCACGCACAATGGCGCGTAAATCCGGCCCCGCAACGCCGGGTGTGCCAAACGTCACGTGCCGTCACGGGAAGAGGACAGACGAACTTGAAGTTGCAACCATGGAAAGCAGAAGAGCCCGGCCGCCCCAAGAGGCAAGGGCACAGCGAAAGGTTTATCCATGACGATTGCACACGAAGAAGCAGTCATCGACGCCGCCGCCGTCGACGCCATCTTTGCCGAAGCCCGCACCGCGAACAGCTTTGCTGGTGAAGTAAGTGACGAGCAGGCCCGCGCCATCTACGAGCTCACCAAGTTCGGCCCCACGGCTTTCAACTCCCAGCCCCTCCGCGTGACCTACGTCCGCTCCGACGAGGCCCGCGCCAAGCTGGTTGACCACCTCTCCCGCGGCAACCAGGCCAAGACCGCCTCTGCTCCGCTGGTCGCCATCCTGTCCTACGACACCGACTGGCAGGGGCAGTGGGACAAGTTCCTCCCCGCCTACGGCGCGCCCAAGGCCATGTACGACGACAACGCCGAGCTCGCCGCCGCAACGGGCAACAACAACGCCCACCTGCAGGCCGGCTACTTCATCCTCGCCGTCCGGTCGCTCGGCTTTGCAGCCGGCCCCATGACGGGCGCCGACTTCGCCGCAATCGACGCAGAATTCTTCCCGAACGGTGACCAGAAGAGCTTCCTCATCGTCAACATCGGCCAGCCCGGCCCGGACGCCTGGGGCGAAGCCAAGCCGAAGTTCGCCTACGACGACGTGGTCCGCACCGTCTGATTCCAGCTCTAAACAGCAACGCTCTCGCCTTCAGATGCGAGAGCGTTGCTGTTTAAGGGGTGTTTGGTGAGAGAGCGTCCGGGGGGAAGGGGTGTTCGGTGAGAGAGCGTCCGGGGGTGGGATGGTCTCTCACCTAACCGCCCTTTTGGGAGAACCCTCTCGCGCCCATCTGTACTCAAACCGCCTAGGCGATGACCCCGTCCACCAGGGCCTTGGCCTCGTCCTGGACCTGCTTCAGGTGGTCGGCGCCCTTGAAGGACTCAGCGTAGATCTTGTAGACGTCCTCCGTGCCGGAGGGGCGGGCCGCGAACCAGGCGTTTTCCGTGACGACCTTGAGGCCGCCAATGGAGGCGCCGTTGCCGGGAGCTTCAGTGAGCTTCGCGGTGATGTCCTCGCCAGCCAGGGACGTCGCGGTGACGTCGGCGGCGGAGAGCTTGCCCAGCTTGGACTTCTGCTCGCGGGTGGCAGCAGCGTCGATGCGGGCGTAGACCGGGTCGCCGAACTGGTCGGTCAGGCCCTTGTAGAGCTGGGAGGGGGAGGAACCCGTGACGGCCGTGATCTCGGAGGCGAGCAGGGCCAGCAGGATGCCGTCCTTGTCCGTGGTCCAAACGCTGCCGTCGCGCTTGTTAAAGGAAGCGCCGGCGGACTCTTCGCCGCCGAACGCACCTTCGCCGGACAGCAATCCGGGCACGAACCACTTGAAGCCCACGGGGACCTCAACCAACTTTCGGCCCAAACCGGCAGCGACACGGTCGATGATGGAGGACGAAACCAACGTCTTCCCGACTACCGACTCAGGGTTCCAGCTGCTGCGGTTGCGGTAGAGGTAGTCGATGGCGACGGCGAGGTAGTGGTTGGGGTTCATGAGCCCACCGTCCGGGGTGACGATGCCGTGGCGGTCGGCGTCGGCGTCGTTTCCGGTGGCAACGTCATACGCTGCGGTGCCTTCGGCGCCGAGCGACATGCGCTTGATCAGCGAAGCCATGGCCGACGGCGAGGAGCAGTCCATGCGGATCTTTTCGTCCCAGTCGAGGGTCATGAAGGCCCACTGCGGGTCCACGGTAGGGTTCACCACGGTCAGGTTCAACTGGTGGCGTTCGCCAATCTCGCCCCAGTAGTCCACGGAGGCGCCGCCCATGGGGTCGGCTCCGATCCGGACGCCTGCGTTGCGGATCGCATCGAGGTCCAGGACGGACGGGAGATCGTCAACGTAGCTGCTGAGGAAGTCGAACTTGCCCGTGGTGTCTGCGGCCAGGGCGTCATTCAGCGGGATGCGCTTGACGCCGCGGAGCCCGTTTTCCAGGAGCTGGTTGGCGCGCTCGGCGATCCAGCCCGTGGCGTCGGTGTCCGCCGGGCCGCCGTGCGGAGGGTTGTACTTGAAGCCACCGTCTGCCGGCGGGTTGTGGCTCGGAGTGACCACGATGCCATCGGCCTGGGGAGTGCCGGGTGCGGCTTCGCGGTTGTACTTGAGGATTGCGTGGCTCAAGGCCGGGGTTGGGGTGTAGCCGTGGCGCGCGTCCACCAGGACGGTCACGCCGTTGGCTGCCAGCACTTCCAGGGCGGAGTTCTGCGCGGGTTCGCTCAAAGCGTGGGTGTCGCGTCCAATGAAGAGCGGTCCCGTGATTCCCTGGCGTCCGCGGTATTCGACGATTGCCTGCGTGATGGCAAGGATATGCGCTTCATTGAAGGAAGCTTTCAGGCTGGAACCGCGGTGGCCCGAGGTTCCAAATGCCACGCGCTGCGCGGGATCGCCCAAATCCGGAGCTACGTCGAAATACGCGTCCAGCAGGGCTGTGATGTCAACAAGGTCCTGGGGAAGGGCAACTGTGCCCGCTCGGCTAGCCATGTCCAACAGCATGCCAGACCGTTCCGCCCGCCGACAGGAAATGTCCGTGATGCGGCCCCTATGACGTCGAATGGCGTTCAGGTGGAACAAACGGACTAAAGATTCACGTCGGCTTTACGTTGTGGACAGCTTCCTGATTAAGGGCAAAAGAGCCCTCCCGGCCCAGTGGATCCGACTGATCCACCGGACCGCGAGGGCCAAGAGGGCCGCCAGGGCCGCACCGGTCTAGACGGCCGTGTAGCCGCCATCAGCCAGGACGTACGAGCCGGTCATGAAGCTGGCTTTGTCCGAAAGCAGGAACGTGGTGACGTTCGCGATTTCCTCCGGGCGGCCCAGCCGTCCCAGGGAATGCTTCGCTTCGAGCCCGCTGATGACTTCCTTCGGCGCGTTGGCCAGCAGCGGGGTTTCGATGTAGCCCGGGCCGATCGCGTTGATGCGCAGTCCCTGGGCTCCGTATTCGGCGGCGGCGTTCTTGGTCAGGCCCACAACGCCGTGCTTGGCCGCCGTGTAGGCGGCGTTGCCCAAGGCGGCGACCGTGCCATGGATAGAAGCCATGTTGACGATCGCACCCTCAGCCGCGCCGGCTTCGAGGATGGCCGGGACCTGGTAGCGCATGCCGTAGAGCACGCCGCTGAGGTTGATGGCGATGACGCGGTCCCAATCCTCAAGGTCCACCTCGCCAACGGGGGCATTGGCACCGCCGATGCCGGCGTTGTTGACTGCATAGTTCAGGGCACCATAGGTTTCGACGGCAAAGTCGACGGCCTTCTTGCTGTCTTCGGCTACCGCAGTGTTGGCTTTGAACGGAACTGCGGTGCCGCCCGAGGCCGTGATTTCCCCGGCAACGCGGGTGGCTGCATCAAGATTGACGTCCACTACAACCACGTTGACGCCGTTGTTCGCGAGGTCCTTGCTGATCGCTTCCCCGAGACCCGAACCGCCGCCGGTGACCAGTGCGGTTTTGCCTTGGAAGTTACCCATGATGTCCTCCTTCGCGGGACGGATCCCGCTGATGATCGTTGTAGCGCTGCTTACGTCGCTATTAAGGCCAACCCATCCCGCAACAGGCATATTCCATGCATATGCATGAATCGTGTCACAGCCCCGCGTCTAGTCGATGACGGCAACGCTCCGTACTTATGCGTGGCCTTCGGCAGCGGTAGGGTTGGGATCAAAGACCATGCACAGGGGGATACCTATGTCAGAGCAACCAGCCAAGGGCAACGAAGACAAGCCCGCGGGCTACGAACCGCCGCAGTACGTTCCGCCCGCAGAATTCAGCGCGCCGGGCCAGGGCAGCGCGGTTCCGCCGCCGCCGTCGTACGAATCAACAACCCAGGCCGACGCCACCCAGCCGCTGCCGCCGTACGGGCAAAGCGCCTACACGCAAAACGCGCAAGGCCAGAGTGACTTTTACACCCCGCCGACGCCGCCTTCAAGCACGCCGCCTGCCAGTTCATACACGCCGGGTGACTACAGCCAGCAGCCGCCGTCGCCGTACAACCAGCCGCCGAGCCCATACCAGCAGCAGCCCTACGGCCAGCCGAACCCGTATGGACAGCCCGCCTACTACGCCATGCCCTCGCAGCCCAAGGGCTTGAGCATCGCGAGCATGATCTGCGGTATCGCCACGTTGGTGGGCTTCGGCTTCTTCATCCTCCCGCAGATCGCGGCCGTGATCCTGGGCCACCTCGCACTGAACCGCGAACCCGCGGGCAAGGGCATGGCGATCGCGGGCCTGGTGATGGGATACATCGGTGTGGCCCTGGCCATCATCTGGATCATTTTCATCGTGGTTTTGGGCGCCTCGAGCCGCTACAACTACTAAAAGCGAACGACGGCGGCCCTCGCCTTCGGTTGGGATTCCCACCGAAGGCGAGGGCCGCCGTCGCGATTTAACGCGTGCTACCGGACGCCTGCCATCAGCTTCTTGATCGCCGGAGTCGAGGCGGCCAGTGCCACCGCGAGCACTACTGCAACACCGCCGATGCCCAGGAAGTAGGGGAGTTCGTCGTCCGGGTTGTAGAGGCCCGCGAGGATGCCGGCCAGGGTGGTGCCGAGCGAGACCGAGAGGAAGAACAGCGCCACCATCTGTGTGTGGAAGGCCTTCGGCGCAAGCTTGGTGCTCACGGAGAGCCCGATGGGGGAAAGGCACAACTCCGCCATGGTGAAGAGGAACAGGATGCCCACGAGTGCCAGGAGCGGGGTCTTGCCGTCGCCGGCCAGCGGGATGAATGCCAGGAAGGCCAGTCCCATGATGAACAAGCCCATGGAGAACTTGAACGGTGAACTCGGCTGCCGGGAACCCAGCTTGGTCCACAGCGCAGCCATGACGCCGGCGAAGATGATGATGAATACCGGGTTGATCGACTGGACCCACGCGGCAGGCATTTCCCAGCCAAACAGGTTGCGGTCCAGCTTCTCCTCCGAGTAGACGGCAATGAACGTGAACTGCTGCTGGAACAAAGCCCAGAACGCGGCGGATGCGATGTAGAGCGGGATGAACGCGAGCACACGCTTGCGCTCAAGGCCCGTCACCAAAGGACTCCGGAAGATCAGGAAGAGGTAGATCACCGAGGCGCCGATAGCCGCGTAAGCCATGCTGCGCGCAAGGTTGTCCGCGTTCACGGTGCCGGTACCGAGCAGCACTCCGATTACCACGAGGATCGCGAGGAAGATCAGGCCGTACTTTGTCCGGTCCTTGGCGGGCAGCGGGTTGGGGACCCGGTGGGCTTCCTCCGGCAGGCGCTTGCGGCCAAAGGCGTAGATGACCAGGCCGATGGCCATGCCCACGGCTGCCGCGCCGAAGCCCCAGTGGAAGCCATGGCTTTCCTGCAGCCAACCCGTGACCAGCGGGCCGATGAGCCCACCGATGTTGATGCCCATGTAGAAGATGGAGAAGCCGGCGTCGCGGCGTTCGTCCTTCTCGCTGTACAGGGTGCCCACCAATGCCGTGGCGTTGGCCTTCAAGCCACCCGAGCCGACTCCCACCAGTACCAGGCCGGCGATCAAGCCCGGAACGCCGGGGATGAGTGCCAAGGCGATGTGCCCCATCATGATCATGATGGCCGAGCCGAAGAGCACCTTCTCTGATCCGAAGATGCGGTCAGCGAGCCATGCGCCCAGGATGGTGGACAGATAGACGCCACCGCCGTACGCGCCCACCAGGCCGGCCGCGAGGCCCTTGTCGATGGACAGGCCGCCTTGGTCGGCCGTGAAGTACATGTAGTAAAGCAGGATGCCCTGCATGCCGTAGAAGGAGAATCGCTCCCACATTTCCACGGAGAAAAGGCTGGCCAACATCTTTGGGTGGCCGAAGAATGACGTATCGCCCGGGGTTTTGGCAGGCGGAGCCGTGGTTTGAGGTGTGCTCATTTCCTCAATGCTGGCACTGACTGCGGGCATTGTCACATCGACCAATGCCCCTGGCAACCGCATTCCATATGCTAGACGCCCGAATTTATGCAGCCTCCAGCGCTGCCGCCACCTGGAGAAGTTGCAGCTCGGATCCCCTCCTGCCAATGAGCTGGATGCCCATCGGCAGGCCGTTCTCCGTGGTGTGGACCGGAATGCTGATCGCAGGGAGGCCGCACACGTTCACCATGGAACTCCACGGCGCGTACTCACACTGCCGTTTGTAGTCCTCGTCCGCGTCTCCGGGCCATTCGCTGGGCCACGGTTCGCCACTGTGGCCGCCGCCAGTAAACCAGCCGATGGGCCGTGGAGTTTGAGCCAGGGTGGGCATGAGCATCAGGTCCCACTGTGCGTACTGGGCAACGGTATCGGTGGTGAACTGCCGCAGGAACCCGAGCGCTTCCTGCACCTTTCCGGCGCTCCGCTGTTGCGCCCGACGCCGGAACGTCCTGGTCAGCGGGGTCAGCAGCGCCTCCCGCTGCGGAGCTATCCGTGCACTCCCGACGCCGGCAGTCCAGGCCGCGGTGAACGCCTCCGGGTAGCGGTTGTCGTAGCGGATACCTGCCTCAAGGACACGGTGTCCTGCCCTTTCCAACAGGGTCCGGCCGCGGTTCAGCGCGTCCAAGGCTTCCGTTTCGATCTCGAACGGATAGCTGGCGGCCCAGGGGCTGTCCAGCGTCAAACCGATGCGCAGGGGTTCGGGCGCTCTGCCGACGTTGGCGAGGTAGCCGCCGTCGGGCCTGTTCCCAAAGGGGACCAGCGCGTCCAGCAGCAGTGCGGCATCCGCGGCGTTCTTCGCGAGGGGTCCGGCGACCACCAGCTTGGCAGCGTCACCCGCGCTCGCCCCAGACGGTACCAGCCCCCGGCCCGGCTTGAGGCCCACCAACCCGCAGGCACCGGCCGGGATGCGGATGGACCCGCCGCCGTCGGTACCCGGCGCGAACGGCACCATGCCCGCCGCAACCGCGGCAGCGCTTCCGCCCGAAGAGCCACCCGAGCTGCGGGCCAGGGAATGCGGATTGCGCGACGGCGGTGCCACGCGGTTTTCGCTGTAGGCCGTGAGTCCGAATTCCGGAACCTGGGTCTTGCCCAGCGAGATGACCCCCTGCGCCTTCAAAGTGGCGGCCAGGGCGCCATCCTCGGGTGCCGGCTTGTGCTCCAAAGCCGCGCTGCCGTGCGTGGTGGGAACGCCGGCCACATCCGTGAGGTCCTTGAAGGCGACGGGCATGCCGTGCAGCAAGGGGAGCTCGCTGCGCTCGCCGTCGGCATGGCGTTGGTCCGCTGCCGCGGCGGCGGCCATTGCCTGCTCGGCGGTCACGGTGATGAAGGCGCCCAGGTGTCTGTTGCGGGATTCAATCACCGACAGGAAGTGACTTGCGGCCTCACGCGCAGACAGGTCGCCGCCGGCCAGGGCATCGCGGAGTTCAACTGCCGTCAACGCTGCGATCCCCGACTGGTTGCCAGGGGATGAATCAGCCAAGGAAGCGCGACTCCAACCGTTCTTCGATGGCAACGGCATCAACGCCTTCGCCGGCTCCTGCCGTCACGCGGAACGCTGCCTTGTTCTTCACGGAGGAGACCACCTCCACCAGTTCCGTGCCCCGGTAAACCAGCCCGACGCCGTCGTCCGTGCAGTGGGTCTCGCCCAAGGTGCCGTCAGCTACCAGCTTGTGGACCGTCGGGCGGCGGCGCAGTTCGGAGTCGAAGTGCACGCCATTGTGGAACGGGAGGAATCCCAAAGAGTTCGTGACGGGCCTCAACCCAGGGCCGAAGGAGTCGGTGACGCCGCCCTTGAACCAGCAGATGGAACCGGCCGATACACCGGCCAGGATGACGCCGCTCTCCCACACCTTATGGAGGATGCGGTCCAAGCCATGGGCGCGCCACACCGCCAGGAGGTTCACCACGGATCCGCCGTTGACCCACACCACGTCCTGCTCCAACAGGTACGCCTCTGGATCCTCGACGTTGGGCATGGTGAACAGGTTCAGGTGGCTCAGGTCGAAGCCCGCAATCCGTGCTGCCTGGTCGATTTCCGCGGCCCACCATCGTTGGTCCCCGCCGGCGGTGCCGATGTGGGCGATCCTCGGTGCCCTGCCCGTGACACCGGAGAGTTCCACGGCGTAGTCCACCAGTGAGTCGAACTCGATCCGCGTGCGGCCGCCCTGCCTGTACCCGCCGGACGTGGCAAGAATAGTGGGTTGGACAGCAGCCATGGCCTGCTCCTTACTCCTGGGTTGCGTCGGTGGGAGTGACTGGCACCCAGTCTTCGCGGGAAGGCGCCGGCATGCAAGGAGGTCCCGCTCTGCGGGCGCGGCGTGCGCCTCCCGGGCACTAGGCTGGATGCAGATTCCGTGAACCGATGGAAGGGACTGCCGTGAGCGACTTCGAAACAGTGACCGTGGGCGACATTCCGGCCGACGCCAGCATCCTGGACGTCCGCGAAGACTACGAGTGGGTTGCCGGCCACGCCGAGGGTGCGCGCCACATCCCCATGGACCAACTCCCCGCGCGCCTGGAGGAATTGGACCCGGATGACGATTTGTTCGTCATCTGCCGCACGGGCGGCCGCTCGTTCCGGGTGGTGCAGTGGCTCGTGGCCCAGGGCTACTCCGCCGTTAATGTGGCTGGCGGCATGGACATGTGGTTCGAAGCAGGCAGGCCGATGACCTCCGACAACGGCCTCAAGCCGGTCGTCCTCTAATAACGGGCAAGGAATATATTGATGCCTGCAGTTCCCACGTATACGTTCCTGGGCCCGGAAGGGACGTTCACCGAGGCTG
The DNA here is from genome assembly GCF_044769205.1 of Paenarthrobacter sp. NPDC090520. NCBI lineage: Bacteria > Bacillati > Actinomycetota > Actinomycetes > Micrococcales > Micrococcaceae > Paenarthrobacter > Paenarthrobacter sp. NPDC090520. The sequence continues at coordinate 35,887 of NZ_JBIVXM010000007.1, read as the reverse complement.
CGCTCATGCAGGTCCCGGGTGCTTCGGAAGCTACCCGCGTCCCGTGCACCAACGTCAACACCGCCCTTGACCGCGTGCGTGCAGGTGAAGCTGACGCTGCCATGGTGCCCATCGAGAACTCGGTGGAGGGGGGCGTTACGGCAACCCTCGACGCCATTGCCACAGGACCGGAGCTCCGCATCCTCCGTGAGGCGCTGGTTCCCATCACTTTCGTGCTCGTGGCGAGGCCCGGCGTCGACCTTTCGGACATCCAGCGCATCTCCACCCACGGCCACGCGTGGGCGCAATGCCGCCTCTGGCTGGACGAACATATTCCCCAAGCGGACTATGTTCCGGGTTCATCGACGGCCGCTGCCGCCATGGGCCTGCTGGAACCGGACGCGCCCTACGAGGCTGCCATCTGTGCGCCGCTGGTTGCGGCCGGGCAACCGGGGCTGAACGTACTCGCCGAGAACATCGGGGACAACCCCGAGGCCGTCACCCGCTTCATCCTGGTGGGCCGCCCCGGTGCCCTGCCGGAACGTACGGGGGCGGATAAGACCACGGTTGTTGTGCCGTTGCCGGAGGACCACCCCGGCGCCTTGATGGAAATCCTGGACCAGTTTGCCTCCCGCGGCGTCAACCTGAGCCGCATCGAATCACGGCCCACCGGCCAGTACTTGGGCCACTACTTCTTCAGCATCGACGCCGACGGCCACGCAGCCGATTCCCGCGTGGCCGACGCCCTCGCCGGACTCCACCGGATCAGCCCCGCCACGCGGTTCCTGGGGTCCTATGCCCGCGCCGATAAGCAGCCGGCCGTCGTGGCACCGCACACCTCGGACGCTGCTTTTGCGTCTGCGCATGCCTGGGTGGAATCGATTATCAGGGGCTGATCGTTTGTTCGGCACGGGCCATTTCCGACGAAATCATTGACGCTTCAACCCCCTTTCGCGCGACTGTAAGTGTGCGTATGCTTGCCTGATCCATAAACGATGGATGAATGCCCAAACGAAGGGAGACGTCATGTCAGTGCATCGCGATGACAAAGACGGCCAGGGCATGATCGTCAATCCCAAGCCGTCCGGCGACAACAAGGACGATTGGGACGGCGACGAAGCCGACCGTGCGGATCGACTCCGTTTTGAAGAAGAACAGGCCATGATCCGAGAGCAGGCCGAGGCCCGCGCGGCGGCAAAAGCTGCCCAGGAAGAGGCTGACCGGAATGCCGCAGAGCCGGATAAGGGAACCCTCTAAGGGTGGCTCTTCGGCACCCGCACCAGCAGCGAGCCGGGCTGCACCTGGACGGTGACCTCGGTGGCCTCACCTGACGGATCGCCGTCGAGCTGTGTTGCCATGGGTTCCTGGCTGCGGATGCTGACTTTCTGCGAACGATAGAAGTTCATCACCGGCAGGTTCCGGTTGTGCTTGAACAGCACCTTCGCGTACATCGCGATCCAGCCCACCGCACTGCGCGGACTCATCACCACGATGTCCAGCATGCCGTCGTCGACCATGGCCTGCGGGATGAAGTCGATGCCGCCGGGGATCAACCCGCAATTGGCGAAGAGCACGCTGCGGATCTTACGGGCCTGTTCCGGTTCGTCGTCCATGGCGATGGTGACGCGTTTGCGGCGGCCCGGCAGGTGCCGCACGCCGGCTTCGGTATAGGCGAGCCAGCCCACCGTTTTCTTGAGGTCTTCCTTGGTGTCGCCCACCACTTCGGCATCCAGTCCCATGCCGGCGATCACCAGGAACGTGTGCGTGGACGACTCCCCGGTGATGCTGTTCTCGATGCCCATGGTTGCGGTGTCGATGTAGCGCTGGTGCCCGAACAACGCCACCTGGATGCAGCCCGGCAGATCGTAGACGTCCAGATCCACGTTGCGGGCCAGCAGGTTGCCGGTGCCCAGCGGAATCAGGCCCATCGCCACGCCCTCGTGCGCCAGCGACTCGGCCACCACGCGCACCGTACCGTCACCGCCGCACGCAAGAACGACGTCGGCCCTTGACTCAAGCGCTTGGCGGGACTGGGCGTATCCCGGGTCCTCGGGCGTGGTCTCGTAGAACGTCGGCGGATCCCAGCCGGCCAGGTCGCAGGCATCGATGATCGCCTGCCGCGCCTCGTCGGACTTGTTCTTCACCGGATTGAGGATCACCGCCACCTTCTGGTGGCCGGGGTCCGGCCTGTGCGGGTCATCCGCCACGGCACTGCGGATATGGCGGGCCTTCAAGCGCCGCACGCCCCACCAACTGGAGACGGCGAATGCCACACCCCCAGCGAGAATCACCCACCAGATCCAGTCGCTCATTGTGCTCCAACACTATCCGTTCCGGCGGGGCCGTTTGCGCCGGACCGTTCCCCGTGCTTCGCGGAACAGGGAATCGTGGCCGATTCGATACTCTTGTGTGGTGATCGACGTAAAAGACCTCAGCGAAAACCCGGACAAGTTCCGTGCCAGCCAGCGCGCCCGCGGCGCCGACGAGTCCGTTGTGGACGCGATCATCTCCGCCGATTCCGACCGCCGCGCAGCGCTGATCCGCTACGAGACCCTGCGTGCAGAGCAGAACGCGTTCGGCAAGAAGGTTGCGCAGGCCAAGGGCGAGGAGAAGCAGGCCCTGCTGGCCGAGGTCAAGGAACTGGCCAACGCCGTCAAGGCTGCGTCCTCGGAAGCCGACGTCGCACAGGCCAAGCAGGATGAACTCCTCCGCGTCATCCCCAACCTGGTGGTGGACGGCGTGCCCGAGGGCGGCGAAGACGACTTCGTGGTGGTCAAGACTGTGGGAACGCCCCGTGAATTCCCCGACTTTGAGCCGAAGGACCACCTGGAGATCGGTGAACTGATCGGCGCCATCGACATGGAACGTGGCGCCAAGGTTTCGGGTGCCCGCTTCTACTTCCTGAAGGGTGTTGGTGCCCGTCTGGAGATGGCTCTCCTGCAAATGGCCATGGAACAGGCCATTGAGGCCGGCTTCGTCCCGATGATCACCCCCACTTTGGTGCGTCCGGAAACCATGCAGGGCACCGGCTTCGATGTAAAGCACGACGCCGAGATCTACCGTCTCGCTGAAGACGACCTTTACCTTGTGGGAACCTCGGAGGTGGCCCTCGCCGGCTATCACGCAGACGAGATCCTGGATCTCTCAGCAGGCCCCATCCGCTATGCGGGCCAGAGCTCCTGCTACCGCCGTGAGGCCGGTTCGCACGGCAAGGACACCCGCGGCATCATCCGCGTGCACCAGTTCAACAAGGTGGAGATGTTCATCTACACCACGGTTGAGGAAGCCGCCGCCGAGCACGAGCGTTTGCTGGCGTGGGAAGAGGAAATGCTGGCCAAGTGCGAGCTTCCCTACCGCGTGATCGACACCGCCGCGGGAGACCTGGGCATGTCCGCGGCCCGCAAGTTCGACTGCGAGGCCTGGGTTCCTACGCAGAACGCCTACCGTGAACTCACGTCCACCTCGAACTGCACCACGTTCCAGGCCCGCCGGCTCAACATCCGCGAACGCGTGGTCAACGACGAGGGCGTAGCCAAGGGCACCCGCGCCGTGGCCACCCTGAACGGCACGCTTGCCACCACACGGTGGATCGTTGCGCTCCTGGAGCACCACCAGAACCCGGACGGCTCCGTGAACGTCCCGAAGGCCCTGCAGAAGTACCTGGGCGGCCTGGAAGTCCTCCCGGTTCTGTAGCCCAACCAACTCGCAGTTGTGGTTGTTCTGAGCGCTCAGAACAACCACGACTGCGAGTCAGTTGGGGGCGAGAGTTCACTGACCGTTAAGGCGCTGCTGTGGCCCCGGTCCTATGAGCTGTCAGGGGTGTCTGTTCTACTGGAACCATGACTATTTTGACTGATACTCCAGTTGCTGGCATCGATGACCAGCCAATGAACAACAACAAACTGATGATTGCCTTGGACGTGGACGGCACGCTCGTGGATCACGATGGCCACATGTCGCCGGCTGTCCGGGCGGCCGCGCAGGCCGTCGTAGCCAACGGCCACGACGTCATGATTGCCACCGGGCGTTCACTCAATGCGACCCTCCCGATCATCGAGCAGATCGGCCTGGAACGCGGCTATGCGGTGTGCTGCAACGGCGGCGTTACCCTACGCCTGGATCCCTCGCTGGATGAAGGCTACGAAATCATCCACAAGGCCACCTTCGATCCCGCCCCTGCCCTCAAAGCACTTCGGGAGCGGCTGCCCAATGCCAAGTACGCGCTGGAGGACGAGGCGGGCAACTTCCTCTCCACCGAGCGTTTCCAGGACGCCAGCTTCGGTGTCGAATCGATCGGCGTGGACTTCCAGACCATGCTGGATTCCGTGGCTGTGCGCGTGGTGGTGTTCAGCAGCGAGAACACCTCCGAAGAATTCAACGCCGCCATCCACCACATTGGACTCTCCGGCGTGACCTACTCGGTGGGCTGGACGGCCTGGCTGGACATCGCGGCCGAGGGCGTCACCAAGGCCAGCGCTTTGGAAGCCCTGCGCCTGCAGCTTGGCACCGATCCTGACAACACACTCGCCATCGGCGACGGCCGCAATGACATCGAGATGCTCACCTGGGCCGGCCGCGGGGTCGCCATGGGCCAAGCACCGGAGGAAGTACTGGCAGTGGCCGATGAGGTCACCGCGTCAGTGCTCGACGACGGCGCCGCCTTGGTCCTGCGCGACCTTCTGTAGGTGGGACGCGGCTTGGTCCGCTGCCGCAGGGGCCGGTTCCGGCCTTTGGCCTCCTAGACTGGCGCTGTGCTGTATCAGGAGTGCCCGGCGCCGCCCGGGCTGAGGCCCTTTGCCACACAGTTGTGGTTCGTCCAAACTGTTCCGAGGGCCAGGTACGAGAAGATCCTGCCGGGTCCATCCGCCCACTTGATCCTGAACCTGTCCGATCCGTACCGGCTCATCACGCCCTCCGGGGATGGGAATGGGTATACGGCGACGGAGGTCTCCACTGGTTTCTACTCCGGGCTCCAGCGGAGCTACCTGGTCAGCGAGAACCCGGACCGGATCTTCAACGTAGGCGCGCGGCTGACTCCGTTTGGCCTGTCAGCGTTCACCAGCCGGCCGCCGTCGGAATTCCAGGGCAAAGTGGTGGACGCCCAAGGCGTCCTGCCCGGGCTGGCCGACCTCCGGCCACGCTTGCTGCAGGCGGATCCGCAGGAGGCGTTCGCGGTGCTGGGCGGGTTCCTGGAACGGTCGCTGCGCCCGGAACGGAGGCTTGATCCACGTACCGCCAGGGCCGTGGAGACGCTGGCCAGGGAGGACGTGGAGATCGGACGCCTCGCTGCCGGCCTCAACATCAGCAGGTCCACGCTGGAACGCATCATGATGCGTGATTGTGGATTCACGGCCAAGGCCTACTCGGACGTCTGCAGGTTCTTCCGCTTTGTCAACGCTGCCGCAGCCATGCCTGAAGGATCGGTCCCCGGACGGGATCTTCTGGCCTTGGCCGATTACTATGACCAGCCGCACCTTATCCGTGCGTTCCGGAGATTCAGCGGATTCACACCCACCGAATATCTGCGCGTGGTGCAGAGTTACGGTGCCGAGTACGCCACGTTCGTGCCCTTGGAACAGGTTTCCAGCCTGGCGTAGTGGATGCGGCATTTGTACAAGACCGGCCGCCGGTTGCGTCGTAGGGTCCTCTCAGTATCCGCAGATGAAAGGACTCACATGACCATCAATTGGCTCGGCGTCCTGTTGGCCGCACTGGCGACGTTCGTGGTGGGCGGGCTTTGGTATTCGTTGCTGTTCGCTAAACCGTGGCAGAAGGCAGCGGGCGTGAGCGATGAGCAGTTGAAGTCCGGAACAGCCCGCGTGTTCCTGGGTTCGTTTGTCCTTGCCGTGGTGATGGCCGTTTTCCTGGCGGCATTCATCGGGCGTGCCGGCGCGGGCTTCGGCACGCTCGCCGGCTTGGCTGCAGGCGTGGGATGGGTAGCGACCGCCCTCGGGGTGAACTACCTGTTCGAGCGTCGGAGTCCGGTGTTGTTCGCCATCAACGGCAGCTACAACGTGGTGACATTTACCGCGATGGGGGCCATCCTGGGGGCAATGCAGGCCTAGCCGGCCCACCCGCGGCCACTGCGGTGGCGGGGTTTACTTGAAGTGTGTTTCGATGGGGCCGCCGCCTGCCCTGTCGACTATTGCCTGCGCTACGTCCCGCAGCTTGACGTTTCTGTTGCTTGAGGCGCGCTTGATGAGCTCCACGGCCTCGGCCTGGCTGCAACGGTTCTGGGCAATGATGATCCCCGTGGCGATATCGATGACCGTCCGGGAGGCCATGGCGGCCTTGAGGTCCGTGGCGGTTTGGCTGTGTTGGGCCAGGAGGATGGCCAGGCGCAAACCCTTGGAGGCCTGGAGTGCGTAGTCGGTGGCCCTTTGCACTGCGGCTTGGTTGAACGCGTGGGAGTTTTCTGAGTAAAGGTTCAGCCCGGCCTTGGTGGATTGGTCCAGGAGTGGGAAGGGAAGTGCCAGGATCGACCCTATGCCTTGCTCCCGGGCTGCGTCGGTGTAGTCAGGCCAGGTGTTGTCCTTTGACAGATCGGGGATGTGGACCTGGACCCCATCCCGGGCAGCTGTGAGGCACGGACCCTCGGCGAATTGGTACTGGAGTTCGTCCAGCTGCAGCGCACGTTCGCTGCTGCTGGCGACCGTGGCCGCAGTCCGGCGACGCAACAGGGTGACCCCGCAGTGGACTGCAGTGTTGTTCACGCTGAACATGGCTGCGGAATGCCGTGCCAGCTCGGTAAGGAATGCCTCCACATCCGGATTGTCCAGCAGAAGATCCTGGATCTCCGCGGCGACGGGCTGTGTTTCAGCGGTTTGCTGTCGATCCATGACTACCTCCGATCACGGGGTTCGGGGCTGCTCTCCAGGCTTGGCGCTCAGGAACCACCCTATCCAATAGTAAGTACCCTTGGCTTAAGATGATAAGTATGCTTGGCTTTTAATCAGAGTCTTGCCATGGGCTCCCCCCGCCCGGTCCAAGGATTTGAAGCCCATGCGACAAGCCCGACCACCTCATGTATCCGTCCGTGCCCACTCTGCGGAAAGCACCATTCGGCGAAGCTTTTGCGATGGACTGGTGCTGGATCACCTCAACCTCGCGAAATCCATTGCTGCCAGGTATTCCGCCCACGCCCGCGACATCGACGACGTCCGCCAGGTCGCCTACATGGGCCTCATCAAGGCTGCCCGCGGCTACGACGAAGCCAAAGGCTTCAGCTTTCCCGCCTACGCTGCGCCAACCATCGCAGGGGAGGTCAAAAGGTACCTTCGCGACCATTGCTGGGTGGTCCGTCCGCCACGGCCCATCCAGGATCTGCGGCGGCAAGTCCTGGCACGCAGCGAAGAAATGACGCAGGTCCTGCAGCGCACGCCGACACCGGAGGAGGTGGCAGAGGACCTGCGCATGGAGCCGTGCCTGGTGCGGGAATCCCTCATGGCTGGAACCAGCAAGAGGCCTGACTCCTTGGATGCGCCCGCTGCCGAAGGACGGGACGGGCTGCAGGGATCGCTCTCAGGCATCGGTTGCCCCACCGACAAACTCGACGATGTCCTGGCGCTTCGGAATGCCATCAGGACCCTGAACGCCGAGGACCGCCACCTCTTGTACAGGCGCTACTACCGCGAGGAAACCCAATCCACCATCGCTGAGGCATTGGGGATGTCCCAGATGCAGGTCTCGCGAAAGCTCTCCAAGATCTTGGTGGCTCTTCAGGCGCAACTGCTGGACGGAGGCCAAGCCCGGCTTGAGGACGGAACAGCACCGTGAAACCGGACCAAAGCGCCTCCACGCTTCAGCACTTGAGCCCCTCAGCGGAGACCACCGCCGCCGAACCCGTGCTGGACCCCAACGCGCTCGCATGGATCCTCAAAGCCAAGCGCCATTTGCCGCTGCCGCTCGCGGTGCTGCGCGCCGTCGTCGATGTTTCCTGGCGTATGCGCATCCAGGTGACCGATGCGGGCTGTGTGGACATGGCCGCGGGAGCACCCATCATGGACACGGGCAGGGCGCGGAGCCTGCTCGGCTGGATGCCGCACAAGTCCTCGCTGGAGGCCTTGACAGAAATCCTGGAAGGGCTGGGCGCCGGCCACGGGAGGGAAGCCTCGCCACCGCTGACGCCGCGCTGAACACGCGGCTACTCGGAGGACAAAACAGTGATCATCCGCCGCAGGCTCATGGCCACGGACGCGGCGGCGTTCACCGAGGCCTGACCGGCCGCCGCCTCGTTGATGGCGTCGCCCAGGGCTTGCACCCGGTCCCGTGCGTCCGTGAGCTGGTCCTCGAGTTCCCGGGCCTGGTCGTTGCGCCATTTATCGATCACGGCCGCCACGGATTCCAGCGCCTCGGCCAGATGGCTGAGGACGCCCTCCGGCAGCACCGTGTCCGCGCCCTCCTCCCAGATCACGCTGGCCAGCACGTCCGTGATGTCCTGGACATGGAAGGTCAGCCTTTCCACCGTCCGGAGTCCTGCGAGGTCGTCGGGAAGGCGACGGGCACGACGGCGGGACCTGGGATTCGCTTTGGTGCTTAGTTCCGCTTCGAGCACCGCAGTCCGGACGGCTGAGGTGGTAGCAGAGAGTTCACCGCTGCGGCTTGCCCAGGCTTCGTGGTCCGGGGGCCAGGATTCCTCCATGGCGCGTGCCATGTCCGTGAGCTGCCGTGACAGGGCACTCCGGTGTCCGGCAAGTGCGGGGTCGATTCCTTCGAGGTGGAGCGGCGGGAACACCATCCAATTCACGGCGAAGCCAACGGCTACGCCCATGGCCATCTGGAGGACATACCCGAAGGAGAAGCTTTCGGCATTCGAATCCCCAAGGACCAGGACGAACAGGGCAGCCATGGGGATCCACTCGGACGCAGACCCGAGCCTCGGGAGACCACCGATGAGCACGCCCAGGCCCACCACGAGTGCCACCGAGAAGGCCGTGGGGGCGGCGAACGTGGTGATGGCGAACGCCATGCCGATGCCCAGGGCCAATCCCAGCAGGCTCTGGAGGCCGTGCTTGGCGCTCGCGGCCACGGTTGGATGCATGCTGACGAGCGCCCCGAGCGGGGCGTAGTACGGGTAGGCGGCTGCCGGTCCGGGCATGAGCGGCGCCACGTACCAGGCGAGTCCGGCCGCCAGGGCAGTCTTGGCGGCGAACAGCAGACGGTGGCGGGTAACGGTCTTTCGAAGCGCGGAGATCAGCCGCTGCCTGCGGGGCATGTGGCTCATGGCACCAAGGTAGGCAGGTGAAACCATGCCTGTCGAGGGGGAGTTCCCGTGTTGGAAATTCCGCGAAACTGGTGCGATTGAATCCGCAATTCGGGGGTACACACCCATTGATAGTAACGATACTTACTATCCCGGCTGCTGTCCGCAGCCTGCCAACTGTGGAAAGAGAGCGACAATGACTGAGAGCCAATCGCCGCAGGACGGAAGCTTCGCGGCGCCACGGAATGGGGTCCCCGCAGGGACCGAACCATACTCCGGAAGCTATCTGGATTCGACGGCTGACTATGCTGCTGGTACCTCCGCGGCCACAAGCACGGACCAGCAGGGCCAGGATCCGTACGACGCCGCCGGAGCAGGACACGGGGCCGCGTCCGGCAAGGGGACGCCCAGCACGGAGGATGTCAAGCAGGAGGCCGCGGATGTGGCTGACACTGCCCGCGCGGCAGCTGGGGATGTGGTTGATACCGCCAAGGACGAGGCCGCCAACGTGGCCGCTGAGGTCAAGCTGAACGCCCGCCAGTTGCTGAACCAGACCAAAGGCGAGCTGACTGAACAGGCGGCAACCCAACAGCAGCGCGTCGCGGAAGGACTTCGGTCCATCTCGGACGAACTGTCCACCATGGCCAACGCCTCCACCGATGGCGGGGTAGCCACGGACCTGGTCCACCAGGCAGCCGAGCGCTCGTCCTCCGTTGCCCACTGGCTGGAGAACCGCGATCCGGGATCCCTCTTGGACGAGGTCAAGAGCTTTGCCCGCCGGAAGCCCGGCGCCTTCCTCCTGCTCGCCGCAGGTGCCGGCGTACTTGCCGGACGCTTGGGCCGCGGCATGGCAGGCAATGCTTCGGCGGATGGTTCCAGCACGGGTGCGGGAACTTCGCCACGCGCGGAGTACTACCCCAGTTCCGGTGGCGCCGTGCCGCCGCCCGCCGTCGACCTTCCCGGGCCGGACGCAACCACTGCCAGCTACACCACCAGGCCAAGCACCGGATATGGCACCGAACAACCGTCGGCGTATGGGACACCCCCGGCAGGTGGAGTCACGGCGGCTGGCGGTGCTGCGGGAGCGGCGGCTTACGGCACGGGAACCATCGGTGACGACGCGGGTACGGCTGGCTACGACCCGGCCGCGGGTACGGCTGGCTACGACGCCGAGGGTTACGACGCCGGAACAACCGGCGGGTTCGAAGGCTCCACGGCTGCCTACCCGGAGACGGACGGTGGGACCAAGGCGCAGGGCGACCCGCTCGCAGAGCCCCTGGATGACCCGGACAGCCCGGAATACGGAGGTCCCCGATGAGCAGTCCCGCCGATTTGCCTCCAACACAGGCGCACATCAAAGCGGAAACCCAGCCTCTGGGCGAGCTGCTCAGTGACCTGACGCGCGATGTCTCCACGTTGATGCGCCAGGAAGTGGAGCTGGCGAAGGCCGAGGTCAAGGAATCGGCCACGAAGGCCGGAAAGGGCGCCGGCATGCTTGGCGGTGCCGCTTGGGCAGGCCACCTGGCGGTCGTTTTCCTGTCGCTCGCCCTGTGGTGGGCCCTGGGTCAACTGGTTGGCCTTGGCTGGTCTGCTGTCATTGTGGCCGTCATCTGGGGCATTGTCGCGGCAGTGCTCGCCAGCATGGGCCGCAAGGAACTCAAGACCATCAAGGGCATGCCGCGTACAGCCGAGACAGTCAAGGAAATTCCTCCAACCTTTAAACCGAACACCGAGGAGACACGATGACGCAGAACCCGGACGCCCTGCGCGCCGATATCGAAGCAACCCGCCGGCGGCTCAGCACCAATGTTGATGCCGTCGCGGACAAGGTCACTCCTTCGCATATCGTTCATCGCCGGGTGGACCGCATCAAGAATGCGGTCTTCGGAGCCAGCGACGACGTGCAGAATGCTGCCGGCAACGCTGCCCACCAGGCGCATGACGCTGCCGCCGATGTCGCTTCCAGTATTGGCGAGACTCCGCAGGTGATCACGCGCAAGACCCAGGGCAGCCCCGTTGCCGCAGGGTTGATCGCCTTCGGTGCCGGCCTGCTGGTTTCGGCCCTGATCCCGCCATCGGAGAAGGAACGCGAAGCGGCCCAGGCAGTCAAGGAGGCTGCACAGCCGTTGACGGAAGAGCTGAGCCACGCCGCCAAGGAAGTGGCCGAGCACCTGAAGCAACCGGCAACTGAAGCAGTCCAGAACGTGAAGGAGACCGCGACTGACGCTGCCACGCACGTGAAGGACGAAGGCCAGGCGGCTGCCGCCGATGTCCAGGACCGCGCCGCCACGGCAAAGGACAACCTGGGGAACCAGTAGTCTGTCCGCCCACCCAACTAGGTCGCATTAGTGCGCGTTTTGAGGGCTCAGAACGCGCACAACTGCGACTCAGTTGGGTGCCTAACGGACGTCCAGGATCAGTTGCAGTAACCGTGCGGCCGCGGGACGGGCGGCGTGTTCTTCCACCCACTGGGCCCGGGCCAATGCCTTGCTGACAGCCTGCGTGGTGATCCCCAGTTCCTGGGCCACCGTCTTCTGCTGGCCACGGACACCCGGCGTGAGCAGGTCCAGCACGCGCCATTCCGCGGCGCTCCTGTGCTGCACAATGTGCCCCAGGAGACGCAGCACCGCTTCCGCCTCGGCCGCTTGGGCCGCGAACGGCCCGTCCACAGCCACCGGCACGCGCTCCTTGCTGTTGCGCAGCCGGTCGACGGCCCGCCGCGCGTATACCAGGCCGTGCCCCGAGGCATCCTTCACCAGGTTCGGCAGGGGTTCGTTGATGGGACCCACACCGATCCCTACGTACCAGTGCCCGCTGCGGAGCGCGATCAACGCCGACTCAACAGCATGGTGGCCCGAGTCGACGATGCCTTGGACCTCGTCCTCAACCGAGCGGTCAAAGTCGAGCCGGGCGGGGATGTGCCGGAGGTCCTTCAGGAGCTTGGGCACCAAATCTCCGTCGCGGCGGCTGTCGCGTTGGTTGATGGTCAGCGTGAACATAGTGGATCACATGCTACCGGCTGGTAGCGGCTCTGCAAGGGCTTCTCGCTGTCGCCTGCGGCATGTGGGCGTTTTCCACATAAGGAGCAGGAAAGGACTTTGCCGTTGGGAATTTCCCAACGGCAAAGTATTATTGAGACATGCAAGAAGAGATAGGTCGCAGGGTCGCTGCCCGGATGGGTGCTGTCTGCGCTGGGGAGTCTCAGCGGGCTTTCGCGGCACGCGTCCAAATGACGCCTGATTCCTTTTCTCGAGCGCTCAGCGGGCAGCGCGCGTTCTCTTCGCTTGAGCTGGCCAGAATCGCGGACGCCTTAGACGCAGATATTCACTGGCTAATCACTGGGGAGCCTGATCCCCATCGATTGGTCGTGGCGGCACGCCACAACTTCGACTTCGCGACCGGTCGCCGCGATGTTCCTGGGCGGGAAGATGACGAAAAGATCCTCAATGATATCGGGTTGGCGTATCGTCAGGCGTATCAGACGGTAAACGGGGTTGGTGTGCAACTACCGAGTTCGCTTGACGAAATTCGTTATAGGTTGGGCGCCTCATATGTCAGACCGTTTGCTCATCGCCTCGAAAGTAATCTGGGTGTCGATGTAGTCCGCGTTGCGGGACTAAGCACGTCCTACTCCTTCAGCGTTGCTGGACGGAAAGTCATCGTAGTGGCCGCAACAGGGAACTGGTTTCATGAGAACTGGTCTATTGCGCACGAGCTAGGTCATTTGATGGCTGGCCATCATGACGACCAATCGTCCACAGTGGACGCCCACGAGTCCGCAGCAAATGCATTTGCAGCAGAATTGCTATTACCGCCCGATAGTTTGCGTGCTCTGGATTGGGTTTCCATTTCGGATTCAGTTCTTGCCGAACGGGTTTGGAATTCCGGGGTGTCCACTGATGCGCTGGTCCGACGGTTGAACTACCTCTCAGTTCCGTATTCGCCGTTCGTCGCGAAGTGGGCAGAGCAGCCAACGCAGCGCCTTCTGCGTCGCCACTGGGTACCGACTGAGGATGGCTTCGACCCGATTACTGTGCGAATGGATGACGCAGCCTCCAGGCGATTCCCGCTTAGCCTCCAGGAAGAGCATCTGAAAATGATTGCGGGCGGCGCCCTCGGCAAAGGGACCTTGGCTTGGATGCTAGGGATCGATCCGGCGGATCTGGAAATTGATTCGCCGTCGGACGGTGAGGAAATAGGTCCTGATGAGCTGGCTGCGGCATTAGGTCTGTACTGAGACTCATGGCCGATCTGCTATTTCCTGACAACACTGTGCTGGTCAACTTCGCTCTAATCAACAGGATGGACCTACTCTCCAGGATGGCGAATGGCCGGGGTCGATGGTGCTTGACGGTGGCCGGGGAGTGCGAACGTTCGTCGAGAGAGCCTGGGCTTGCGGCCATGGCTGCCGCGGCGGAAATATTTGGGGATCCGCTTTACCCTGAAAGCGGCGCAGAGAGGCTGGACGTCGAGGCACTCAGAAGCGAATTGGCTGAACCAGGCGACGCCCCATACAAACATTACGGCGAAGCAGAGACGCTAGCCATCATGTCCCGCCGTACAATCGCAGGCTTTTTCGTGACTGATGACGGCGGGGCCAGTCGTCTCGCAAAAAACCATGCGATAGCCGTGCTGTCAACGTGGGACCTCCTGCGCTTGGCGGTGCGCTGCAAGTTTATTGATGCAGACACTGCGTGGGGATATAGACAGACTCTCACAAGTAATCGGCGTGGCACTCCCCCTGGCGTTGTAGATCGAGCCACCTTCGACCGCTGGCTTGGTTGATTCCGTATTACTCAGTCCAGTGCCGTGCGTCCGGAAAGCACGACGGCGGGCAGCGCACCGTCCGTCCTACGGGACGCAGCGGGTATTCCTGCCTCTGACATGGCCCCGCGGATGGAGTGGACCAACGGCGCCGGGTCCTCGTCACTGGAAAAAACCCAGAACGAGTCCTGTGCCTTAAATACCACTGCGTTACGCCCGCCTGCGCCCAGGGAGACTTTGCGGGAAGCCAGCAAGCGCCGGTCCGGATCAGTGCCGTCCGAGGTGGTGACGGCCTTGAGGGATTCGGGTGCCACGTCCTCCCATCGAAGGACCACCGTAGTGTGCCGCTGCGAGTACTTGGCCGCCAGACCGCGCTCGAACACCAGCACCTTCCGGAAGCTGCCCAGGAACGCCATGGCCCACAACACCAGGCCGGTGAGGATGCTCGTCAGCACGAACAGGACGGGATCGTTAAAGTGGCCTGCCTCGCGGGTGGAGCGGATGGGACTGATGAACTCGCCGATGGTCCCGAAAACGAACCCCACCACCAGGCACCACGGCAGCACTTTCCAGAAGATGCGCCGGGAGGAGGCCACAAACCGGAGCCCGCCCAGTTCGTCACTGAGGCGGGTTTCAGCGCGTCGGACCAGCCAGTTACGGCCGCGCATCCGGGCGCTGGCCGTAGAGGTTGGGAAGATCCTCCCGCTCCGCGGCAGACGGCTGGGCGACCGCCGGAGCTTTCGGGTCCGGGATGGGCTGCCGGCCCAGGGCCAGGCCGGAGCGGCGGTCGACGGCGGCAAACTTGGGGTCCCACGTTTCCCCGGAACCGCCGCTGAACGCAGCAGCGATCACCATGACCACGAAGAACGGAAAGAAGGACCAGCAGATGGCGCGCCAGCCGCCCAACCAGGCTCCCGCCGTCGTGCCGTCCTTGATCCGCACGGAACGCAAGCCCGCGGCCGCGTCCCCAACGCTCCCTACGGCTCCCCAGATCATGCCGTACACGAGCAATCCCACGAACCAGAGGATCACGTAGAGCGCCAGCCAAAAACCGTCGTTGAAGGCCAGGAGCGAGCCGCTGTTCATCATGGCGTTGCGGGCCACCGCAGCGATGACGGCCAGGACGCTGTAGCCCGCCAGGAATACCAGGGCATCCAGCACCCGGCCCCAGAAGTGTGCGCTTCCGGACGCCTTGACGTAGTAGGCGCCTGTCTCGGTGTGGCGCCGGATGGGCCTTCCATTGGCGGCATCCACCAGTCCGGTGGCAGTTTCAGGCTTTGGCTTGCTCATGTGGGGCTTTCAGTTCGACGGCGGTGGGTCGGCTGGGGTGGGTCAGGCGAGACCTGCGAGACCAGCCAGGATACCGGCCAAGGTAGCCGAGGACGTTTCCTTGACCTCCAGCGAGACCGTTTCGCCTTCGACGCGCGGGGTCAGGACCTGCACGCCGGACGGACCCGTGTACACGGTGACGGTAGGGAATTCGTTGGTGTCCGTGTTGAAGGCCACCACGTTGCTGGCAGCCTCGGTGTCGGACAAAGCCTTGGAGGCATACTCCTCAAATGCTGGTTCGGTGTAGGACCCGGGCTCTGAGTCGCGTTGCGCAGCGCCCTTGGGATCCACGAACTCTGCCAGCCGGGGGACCAACTGGTCGCGGGAGACCACCGTGAAGCCGTGCAGGCCGCCCTCGTCCACTTCCTCGATCAGGACGCCTTCGTCGTGCACATAGCCGTACAGCCAGCGCTTGCCCGTGGACACCGTTCGCTCCACCGAGACCACGCTGTTGCCGCTGCGGCGCAGGGTTAGGGCACCGGTGATTTCTTCCGTTGCGTGCAGGCGCGTGGGTTCTGCCTCACCCTCGAAAATCACGGGGTAGACCAGTTCCTTGGCCAGCAGCCCGCGAAGGGCCACTGCGCACAGGAGTTCCTTGCTGGCATCCTGCGAGGAAAGCCACGGAAGCGCCACGATCTGCTCGTGCTGAACGCCGTCCAGGGCTACCACTTCTTCGTCGGTCAGCGTGGGCAGCGCGGCGCCGGCGGCGCTGGCCGAACCCAGGACTTTGGCTGCGGCTTCAATGTCCCGCGCAGTCCATTTCATGGTGTTGGTGGTCATCCGAATATCCCTCCGACAAAGTTTCCAACTGACTTGGCGGCATTACTGACCCCGTCAGCCACCTTACTGCCTACGTCCTTGGCGAAGTTGCCCACTTCCCTGGCACCGTCGGCGATGTAGCTGCCCGGATTGCGTGCAAAGTTGGTGATGGAATCCCAGTTGTCCGCCACGAGGTTGCCCAATGCCCACGCCCCGGCCACGATGCCTGCCCCGATCACGATCGGGGCGCCGATCGGGCCCAGCATCGCTGCGCCGCCTGCTGTCATGAGCATGATGCTGCCCACGCCGCCCACCACGGACAAGCCACCTGCCACCCGGTCGCCCGTACCCCGCCAGCCGTCGTGTTCGGGGTTGATCATGTCGCTGATGCCGCCCACGATGTTCAGCGGCGCAGCCAACGCGCCGGCCACCCGGAGGCCCTTGGAGAACTTGCTCGCGTCCTGGAAGGCCTGGCTGTAGGGAATGTTGGCTTTGAGGTCCGTGATGACGTCGGTGATCTTCTCGCCATTGCGCAGCGCGGTCAGGGCGTCCTTCACCGCTGTTCCGCCGGCCCGCCAGTTGGTGAGGACTTCCCGCGTCTTGGCGAAGTCCTGCCAGCCGAGCTTGCCCAGCTTGTAGGCCGCCCAGAGCTGGGAGCCGAGGTCCTTGACGCCCATTCCGGTGTCGTAAACGTCCTTGATGACGCCCACTGAGCTGCGGGAGCCGTCGTTGTGGCTCGCGAACTCCTGCTGGTTGGCGTTCTTCTTCAACAGGCTTGCGTTGTCCCGCAGCATGCTGGCCGCCTTGACCAGGCTCTGCCGGTGCTGGCTGTTCCAGTCGTTCTTGAACATGGTGGCATCGCGGCCTTGCCAGGCGTTGGCCGAATTGATGGCGTTGGACAGTTGTGCGCTTTGCGTGGTGATCGCGTCTGCAGCCTTGCCCATCACCCCGGCCAGACTGCGAAGCTGTGCGATGTCCGCACCGTAGAACCCAGCCATGTGCAACCCCTTTTGCATGAGTGGTGTGTGAGTCGAAAAACCTCGTCCAAGCCTAGGCGCACCGGGACACCACCGCGATGGGGAGCGGTGCCCATCAAAGCAACGCGAGGTCACTTGAGGCTCGTGTCGAGGTTCCGAAGGGGCCTCAAGTGACCCCGCGTTGCTTAAAGCACGACGGCGGGTGGTGCGGTTCCCAGGGGATTGCACCACCCGCCGTCGTCATCCAACTGAGTCGCATTAGTGCGCGTTTTCAGCCTTCAAAACGCGCTCAGCTGCGACTTAGTTCGGGAAGGATCAGTGGCCTTCTGCAGTGAAACGCTTGATGGAAGCTTCCAGCTCGGCTTCGGCAGCCGCGCGGTCGCCCCAGCCCTCGGCCTTGACCCACTTGCCCGGTTCCAGGTCCTTGTAGCGGGTGAAGAAGTGCTCGATTTCCTTGATCAGGAATTCGCTGACATCGCTGACTTCCTGGATGTGGTCGAAGCGGGCGTCCACGGGAACGCAGAGGACCTTGGCGTCTCCGCCGCCGTCGTCGGTCATGTTGAAAACGCCGATGGGGCGGGACTCAACAATGACGCCCGGGTGGAGGTCGAAGTCCTGCAGGAGCACCAATGCGTCCAGCGGGTCGCCGTCTTCGCCCAGGGTGTTCTCGAAGAAGCCGTAGTGCGTGGGGTACTGCATGGAAGTGAACAGGACGCGGTCCAGGCGGACACGGCCGGTTTCGTGGTCAACTTCGTACTTGACGCGCGATCCCTTGGGAATCTCGATGGTCACGTCGTGCTTCATGGAATGCTCCTTGAACGGGGTCTGGGTGGGGCTAGGCTCCGCCCGGAAACGGAGGCCGCCAGAGCTGGCGGTTCCACAGGCGGTCTGCTTAGCCCAAGGCTGGCGGCAGGCGAAAGTACAGCCGACGCCGCCGACTACTATTGAGGATATAGCGAGACACCCGGGTTTCTTGAACCGGCGGGGACATTTCAGGACTGACAGGACCAAGCAACTTCCATGATGGGCATTAAAAACGGGGATGCCCGCGCTGGGCTGTCCGCGGCCTGGGGGCGCCTGAAATGGCCGTTGCTCTTGGCCGCCGTTTTGCTCTGCGCCGTAGCCGTGGTGGTGGCCGGGATGGTCCCCGGGCTGCTGGCCCCCAAGCCTTCGCCGTCCCTTCCTTCCTGGCAACAGTCGCCAAGCGCCTTGTCCGGTTCCAGCGCGGTCCAGCCCCTCGACGCCAACGCGCCCATGCCCGTACAGGCCGACGTTGCAAAACTCCTGGAAGAGACACTCAAGCCGTCAGGTTCCGGTTCCATCACCGGTGTTGTGCTCGATGCCGCCACGGGCAAGGTACTTTTCGACCGGAACGCTGCCGCCAACCGGATCCCCGCGTCGAACATGAAGCTGCTCACCGCCGTCGCCGCGTTGAAGGCCCTGGGTCCGGAAACCCGTTTCGCTACCCGCGTGCTCGGTACGGACGATCCCCACGCAGTGGTCCTCACCGGGGGAGGGGATGTGCTCCTGGGCGGCGGTGCTTCCGATCCCTCCGCTGTGCTGGGCCACGCCGGGCTGGCTACTTTGGCGACGGACACCGCTGCCTCCCTGAAAAGCGCCGGTATCAAAGGTCCCGTGACCGTGCAGGTGGACGATACCTTGTTCTCCGGCGCCCCCTTGAACCCGGCCTGGAGCCTTGGCGACGTCGCCGCCGGGGAGACTGCGCCCCTGTACTCCCTGGCCCTGAACTCCGGCCGCTACTCGCCGACCACCACTACTGGACCCCGTCCGCAGGATTCCGCGGTGACCACCGCCCAAGCCTTCGCCGAGCAATTGGCCGCTGCTGGCGTCGAGGTGGGTTCCGGCGTCGAACGCGGCAAGGGCCTCCCCGCCAAACTGCTGGCCAGCGCCGAATCCGCCACGGTCAGCGAGCAGGTGGACCACATGCTCCAAACCTCGGACAACTTCCTTGCGGAAGCGCTGGGACGGCTCACGGCTGCCGCTTCGGGCCAGAAAGCGACGTACGACGGCGCCACAGCGGCCGTGCGGCAGAGGCTGGGGGAGTTGGGAATCGCCACGGATTCCATGGAGTTGGCCGATGTTTCCGGCCTCGCGCTGGAGAACCAGGTCAGCGCACGACAGTTTGCTGAGGTGGTCCGCGCCATCACCAGCGGGCCCGATCTTTCGCTGCGGGCGGCGTTGGATGGTTTCCCCGTCGCCGGACTCACCGGCACCCTCGATGACAGGTACGTGGATCCGAGTACCGCCCAGGGCGCAGGGCTGGTCCGGGCCAAGACCGGGACGCTCAACACCGTGATCGCCCTGAGTGGCTACGTGGTGGATGCGGATGGACGGCTCCTGGTGTTCTCCTTCATTGGCAACGGCCTGGAGCCGGGCGCGGCGGGAAACAAGGTAGCCATGGACCGTTCGGCTTCGGTCCTCGCTGCCTGCGGATGCCGCGGCTGAAGCTCAGCGCGGAGCGAACTTAAGGGCGCACTGTCAGTTACGTGTGATGTGATGGACCGTATGGTGACATCCGCCCGAGATTCGTCAGCAGGGGCTTCGTCCCTGATCAATTGGGACCTTGCCGCGGCCACTGCTGCCCGGCTGGCTCCTCCCGGCCCGGCGCTCAGTGCTGCGGAGATCGGCAAAGCCGTGGAGAACCTGCGTTTCAACGCGGACATCTCTGTCCCGCATGTCCATGACATCACCGGGCTCGAGGCCGCCAAGGACCTCCGCGATTCGCACGTCCTGGTGGTTGACCGGGCCTCGTGGTCCAAGGCCAACACCCAAAGCTTCTCCGTCATGCTGCAACCGGCGCTGCAGAAGCTCCTTGAGAGCCGCAGCGGAATTTCCATGTCTCCGGCGGCAGCCAGCGCCAGCGGTGCCATTACGGGAAGCCAGCTCGGAGCAATCCTTGCTTTCCTGTCCAGCAAGGTCCTGGGCCAATACGATCCCTTCGCCGCGCTCGCTCCGGGCTCGAACGTTCCGCCGGGCGGCCGGCTCATGCTGGTTGCACCCAACATCATCTCCGTGGAACGTGAGCTGAACGTCCACCCGGACGACTTCCGGCTCTGGGTCTGCCTGCACGAGCAAACGCACCGGGTTCAGTTCGCCGCGGCACCCTGGCTCCGGCACCACATGCTGGACCAGATCGAGAACCTCAGCGGCCACTTGCTCGGCAACATGGATTCCCTGGTTGAACGTGCCAGTGCCGTGGCCAAGTCCCTGAAGGACCGAACCGCATCGGGCAATGTCCCCGGCCGCGGAGCCATTCTCGACCTCCTCCAAGACCCAGAGGAGAAAGCCGCCCTTTCCCACATCACCGCCGTCATGAGCCTGCTCGAAGGCCACGCGAACGTGGTGATGGACGCCGTGGATTCGAGCATCGTGCCCTCGGTCAGGACCATTCGCCAGCGCTTCAACGATCGCGGCAAGGACCGCGGGATCGTGGAGAAGTTCATCCGCAACATCCTCGGGCTCGACGCCAAGATGCGCCAGTACACCGATGGCGCCAAGTTCGTCCGCGGCGTGGTGGCGGTGGCTGGCATGGATGGCTTCAACAAGGTGTGGGATTCGGCAGAGAACCTGCCCACGGAAGAGGAAATCCACGATTCCAAGCTTTGGCTCGAGCGGATGGGGCTTTGAGCGGTTCGCTCCCTGACGCCTCGGGCTCCGGTGCCGCGGCAGGTGGCGCCTTGGGACCTGGCGGTTCGCCCGGCCCTGCCGCCGCGGCAGGTGGCGCCTCGGGATCTGGCGGTTCGCACGGCCCTGCCGCCGCGGCAGGTGGCGCCTTGGTGGATACGGCCTCCGGAAAAGGCCGACGCCGGCCTGGCCGTTTGGCGCCGGTCGTTGGCAAAGCACGGAAACACTTGCAGAACGCCTTGGCCGCTGCCGGCTACCCATCACGGGTGCTGGTGGCTTGCAGTGGCGGACCGGATTCCTTGGCTTTGGCTGCTGTTGCCGCGTACTTTGCCCGCCGGGGCCACGTGGATGGGCGTCCGATTTCCGTCGCGGGCGTGGTGGTGGACCATCAGCTGCAGCCCGGCTCGGCCGAAGTAGCTGCTGAGGCTGCCTCAGTTCTCCGCGAGCTCGGCATTTCACCCGTGGAGGTGCGGACGGTGACCGTGGCTTCCACTGGCTTCGGCCCGGAAGCTGCGGCCCGGGATGCCCGGCACGCAGCACTCGAAGCCGCGGCCGATGACCTTGGCTCCGAAGCGATCCTCTTGGGCCACACGCTGGATGACCAGGCTGAGCAGGTCCTGCTGGGCTTGGCCCGTGGTTCCGGCACCCGGTCCCTGGCCGGTATGCGGCCGGCGCGGGAGCGTTTGCTCCGCCCGTTCCTTGGCCTGCGGCGTTCCGAGACCCTGGAAATCTGCGACGTGGAAGAGCTTTCTCCGTGGCACGATCCCAGCAATGCCGATCCGTCTTTCGCCAGGTCCCGGACCCGGGTTGAGGTCATGCCGGTGCTGGAAGAGAAGCTCGGACCCGGCGTCGCCGAATCCCTGGCCCGGACCGCGGCCATCCTCCAGCAGGATGCCGACTTCCTGGAGGACCTGGCCCAGCAGACCTACCTCTCTCTCGTGAACCGGACGCCGGACGGAGCTTGGTTGCCTGAGGACGCCGTCCGGGACCTTGCCCCGGCGCTGAGGTTCCGCGTCATTGCCAAGGCGGCGGCCGACGTCGGCGGTCAACAACCCGGTTACGGGCGCCTCCAGGCCGCGGAAGCGCTGCTCCGGAGGCGTGGTTCGGCAGGTCCGGTGGAGCTGCCCGGCCATGTCAGCGTCTACCGCCTTTCACTGAGCGATTTGGAGCAGGATCGGGGCGCTGCGCCAAGTGATCCGGCACCGATCGGTCCCCGCGAGGCCGCGCGCTGTGGGAAGCTTGTATTCCGGCATCAGAAATCGGCCCAACAGTAGCCGCACCCCGAGCATCAAACAGGAGCCATTGGTGGATTCAAACGACGTCCAGGCAGACCTCAAGCACGTTCTTTACACCAAAGAGCAAATCCAGACGCGCATCGCCGAACTGGCAGCGCAGATCGACAAGGACTACGAGGGCCGCGAACTGCTGATCGTCGGTGTCCTCAAGGGTGCCGTGATGGTCATGGCGGACCTCGCCCGTGCACTGCACAGCCACGTCAGCATGGACTGGATGGCTGTGTCGTCCTACGGTTCGGGCACCCAGTCCTCCGGCGTGGTCCGTATCCTCAAGGACCTGGACACCGACCTCATGGGCAAGGACGTCCTGATTGTCGAGGACATCATCGACTCCGGCCTTACACTCTCCTGGCTCAAGTCCAACCTGGAATCCCGCGGGACCGCCAGCGTGGAGATCTGCACCGCCTTCCGCAAGCCGACCGCTGCCAAGGTGGAAATCGACGTCAAGTACGTCGGGTATGACATCCCCAACGAGTTCGTGGTGGGCTACGGCCTGGACTACGCCGAGAAGTACCGGAACCTGGACTTCGTGGGCACCCTGGCCCCGCACGTTTACGAGTAGGTCGAACTTCCGCAGCAGCACGCTGTCCCGCCGCACCCGTTTCCGCTCAGCGCACCCGTAACACCGGGTGCGCTCGGCGCGAAAGGGTGCGGCGGGTGTGTTTAACGGGTGCGCTGGGCGCGAGGTGGTGCGGCAGGTGTGCGCGTGATTCCGCCGCGTACCCTCTTACGACGTGACGCCTTGTTTTCGGTGAACCCCCGTCGGGCGGTACTCCTGATTCTGCGACGCACCCATTTCCGCCCGAGGCACCCGTCCCACCGGGTGCGCTCGGCGCGAAAGGGTGCGGCGGGTGTGCTTAACGGGTGCGTTCGGCGCGAAAGGGTGCGGCGGGTGTGCTTAACGGGTGCGTTCGGCGCGTGTGGGTGCGGCAATGCGCGTGATTCCGGCACGCATCCTTTTACGACGTGAGGTACGCCTGATTCTGCGACGCACCCATTTCCGCCCGAGGCACCCGTCCCACCGGGTGCGCTTGGCGCGAAAGGGTGCGGCGGGTGTGCTTAACGGGTGCGTTCGGCGCGTGTGGGTGCGGCGTGTGTGTCGAAGGTGCCCCGGGTAGCTCATCGTCCGGGGCGAACTGGGACCAGGCCTCCGTCGGTCAGGATCTTGGCGAATGCGGCAGGGTTCATCATCTCGGCCCAATCCCAGCGAATGACGGTTAATCCGAGTGCACGCAGGGCGTTCTCCCGTGCTTTCTCTTCCATGACCACTTGTTGAATGGTCTTACCGCCCCGAAGTCGGTTTCGCGGGTACTTTCCCTGGCCATCGAATTCACCCACGAGATCGA
Organism: Paenarthrobacter sp. NPDC090520; assembly: GCF_044769205.1. Classification (NCBI taxonomy): domain Bacteria; kingdom Bacillati; phylum Actinomycetota; class Actinomycetes; order Micrococcales; family Micrococcaceae; genus Paenarthrobacter; species Paenarthrobacter sp. NPDC090520. Next base: position 12,591 of record NZ_JBIVXM010000007.1, on the reverse strand, counting down.
GTTCGGGCCACCAAAAATCCGTTCGTGCGGTCTTTCCACTCTTTAGCGCGAAGGACGCTTGCAGCCGCGGCAAGGGAAATCTCTGCAGGATCATCTTTGCCCGGCTCATTGACTCGCCAACGGATTCCGACTGAGGATCGGAGAATTCGATTATTTTGGCCGCACGCTGTTGTCTGGACGACGAGCCAAGGGAGGATGCAGCGTCTTGCAGGATCCTCTCCTCAAGCGTGATGCCCCACGGGACGTCCTTGTCCCAATCCGAAGCTTTGCCCGTGGAAACCTTGGGCGGCTCGCGACGGCTGGAGTCAACCACAGCCAGTGCTTCGGCAAACCTCAGGGTCCCTGCCAGTTCGATGGTGGTCCGGGCCTTATCCGTAACCTGAAATCCGCCGAGTTCGCACACACCGTGATCGACGGTTCCGAGGATTCGTTGAACTCCGTGCTTGGACCGCCCGCCACGAGGATCGTTCGTGACCGTCTGCAATTTGTCTGGAACTCCGACCACACCCAAACCCCACAGCAAAGCGGCCGTTTTCATTGCGAAGACGGGTCTTTTCTGGCTGCTCTGGACCAAAGCTGCAGCGAGGAGACCGTGCTTTTGAGGTTCGCTTAGGGCGGACCAGAGCTGAGCCGGCACGTAGGCTCCCCGACGCACACGGACGAGCTCTCCCCGTTGGGCCCGCTTGGCAAGAAGTCGCGGGTCTTGCCCGATCCGGGTGGCGTCGGAGCTCATGATCAAGGTGGAAAAATGCATGACATCAACGATGCGGACCTGTGCGGAACTTGGAACAGGCGCTTTCGGTCGTATGTGGACAAGGGTGTGCCGCAGGAGACATTGAAAGTCGCACCCGCTTGCGCCCCACGCACCCCTTCTGCAGGGTTGGCGCATCCCTTTCCGCTTCACGCACCCGAGCTCTGGGGTGCGCCGGGCGTGAACGGGTGCGCGAGGGTTTGCGGGTGTGGGGGGTGGGGTGCGCCGGGCGTGAACGGGTGCGCCGGACGCGTGCGGGTGTGGTGGGTGGGGTGCGTCGGGCGCGTGTGGGTGTGGGGGTGGGGGTGCGTGGGGCGTGAACGGGTGCGCCGGGCGCGTGTGGGTGTGGGGGTCGGGTGCGCGGGGCGTGAATGGGTGCGCGGCGGGCCAGTAGCGGCCTGCGCCCCTGTACGCCCAGAGGGAACTTTTGCGCATTCCAGTGCGTGAATTACTGGGTACGGTGTATAGCTAGAAACTGAAGCAGCACCACTCGCGCGCAGAAGTTGCGCCTTGCAGCACTACCAGGAGGGACGGGGCGCAACCCCGATCAGATGAAAGCTAAGAATTTCTTCAAGGGCCCGGGCATCTGGATTGTTGTCGTCGTCGGCTTGCTCCTGGTGGCGTTCGCAACGTTGGCTCCCGGTGGCTCTACGAGGATCGACACCAAAGAAGGCCTGGATCTCCTTTCCCAGAGCGGCAAGGTGGAACAGGCAAAGATCTTCGATGCGGAGAACCGCGTTGATCTGGTGCTCAAGGACAACCTGAACATTGATGGACAGGACAAGGGCAAGAACGTCCAGTTCTTCTACGTCACGGACCGTGGCCCGGACGTCGTCAAGGCCGTAACCAACGCCAACCCGGAAAAGGGCTTCACTGACCAGCCTGTTGAGAACAACTGGTTCTCCGGCCTGTTCTCGTTGCTGATTCCGGTGCTGCTGCTCGGTGTGCTTTTCTGGTTCCTCCTTTCCCGCATGCAGGGTGGCGGCTCCAAGGTGATGCAGTTCGGCAAGTCCAAGGCCAAGCTGGTCAACAAGGACATGCCGCAGGTGACCTTCGCTGACGTTGCAGGTGCAGACGAGGCCGTGGAAGAGCTCCAGGAAATCAAGGAATTCCTCCAGGAGCCGGCCAAGTTCCAGGCAGTTGGCGCCAAGATCCCCAAGGGCGTGCTGCTTTACGGCCCTCCAGGTACCGGCAAGACCCTCCTGGCCCGCGCTGTGGCAGGCGAGGCCGGCGTCCCCTTCTTCTCCATCTCCGGCTCGGACTTCGTTGAAATGTTCGTCGGTGTTGGTGCTTCCCGTGTCCGTGACTTGTTCGAGCAGGCCAAGGCCAGCTCCCCGGCCATCATCTTCGTGGACGAGATCGACGCCGTTGGCCGTCACCGTGGTGCCGGCATCGGCGGCGGCAATGACGAACGTGAGCAGACGCTGAACCAGCTGCTGGTGGAGATGGATGGCTTTGACGTCAAGACCAACGTCATCCTGATCGCCGCAACCAACCGTCCGGATGTCCTGGACCCCGCACTGCTTCGCCCGGGCCGCTTCGACCGCCAGGTCACTGTGGAAGCTCCGGACCTTGTTGGCCGCGAGCAGATCCTGAACGTCCACGCCAAGGGCAAGCCAATGGCCCCGGGCATTGATTTGAAGGCTGTTGCCAAGAAGACCCCCGGTTACACGGGTGCGGACCTGGCCAACGTCCTCAACGAAGCCGCACTGCTGACGGCACGCTCCAACGCCAACCTCATTGATGACCGTGCATTGGATGAGGCCATCGACCGCGTCATGGCAGGCCCGCAGAAGCGCAGCCGTGTCATGAAGGAACTTGAGCGCAAGATCACTGCCTACCACGAAGGTGGGCACGCCCTGGTTGCCGCAGCACTGCGCAACTCGGCCCCGGTCACCAAGATCACCATCCTCCCGCGTGGCCGCGCCCTCGGGTACACCATGGTGGTGCCCGAGGATGACAAGTACTCGGTGACCCGCAACGAACTGCTGGACCAGATGGCGTACGCCATGGGTGGCCGCGTTGCCGAGGAAATTGTGTTCCACGATCCCTCGACGGGCGCCTCGAATGACATCGAGAAGGCCACCGGGACCGCCCGCAAGATGGTTACCCAGTACGGCATGAGCGAACGCGTCGGTGCCGTGAAGCTGGGCCAGGGTGGCGGCGAGCCGTTCCTGGGCCGTGACGCCGCACAGGAGCGCAACTTCTCCGACCAGATCGCCTACGTGGTGGATGAGGAAGTGCGCAGGCTCATCGACCAGGCACATGACGAGGCCTACGCCATCCTCACCGAAAACCGCGACATCCTGGACCGGCTGGCGCTGGAACTGCTCGAGCGTGAAACCCTGAACCAAGCCGAAATTGCTGACATCTTCCGTGATGTCCGCAAGCGCGACTTCCGCGAGATCTGGCTGTCCAAGGAATCCCGTCCGGTGCAGACCATTCCGCCGGTGGAAAGCCGCGCCGAAAAGGCCGAACGCGAAGCCCAGGAGGAAGCCAAGAAGGCCCGCCTGGACGAGCCGCTGGACTCCGTCGCCCCGCACGCCCAAGGCGTCAGCAGCCAGGACAACTTCCAGGCACCGGGACCCGACGGCGGCAACGACTCCCCGCTTCACGGCTAAGCTTTCTGCTGTGACTCATTTCGACGACGACGACCTCGCCGCCGCCCACGGCTCAGCCGGCGACTCCAAGGGAAGCCACAAAGTGGACCGCCCCCGCATCGAAGCAGCGGTTCGTGAAATCCTGCTGGCCATCGGTGAAGACCCCGATCGCGGAGGCTTGCAGGACACGCCCAAGCGCGTGGCCAAGGCGTATGCCGAGGTTTTTGCCGGCCTCCACCAGAACCCTGTGGATGTCCTGTCCACCACGTTCGATCTCGACCATGAAGAGCTTGTCCTGGTGAAGGACATTCCCTTCTATTCGACCTGCGAACACCACCTGGTTCCGTTCCACGGCGTCGCGCATGTTGGTTACATTCCGTCACATGACGGCAAAGTGACCGGCCTCAGCAAGCTTGCGCGGCTCGTGGACATCTACGCGCGCCGCCCCCAGGTGCAGGAGCGCCTCACCACGCAGATCGTTGAGGCGCTCGTGAAGCACCTCAACCCCCGCGGGGCGATTGCCGTGGTGGAATGCGAACACATGTGCATGTCCATGCGCGGCATCCGCAAACCAGGCGCCAAGACCGTCACCAGTGCGGTGCGCGGTCAACTCCATGACCCGGCCACCCGCGCCGAGGCCATGAGCCTCATACTCGGAAGGTAAAGCTATATATGGATTCCCTCGCTGCAGCACCCGGAACCGGCCCGGCCACAAGCCCCCTGCCGGTTCTTCGCAAGCCGCGACCCGCGGCCAGGTTCCAGGACCTGCCAACGGACCGGACCCTCGTTATGGGAATCCTCAACGTCACCCCGGATTCCTTCAGCGACGGCGGCACGCACCGCACGCCTGACACGGCGATCGCCCTGGGCTTGCGGATGTTTTACGCTGGCGCCGACATCATCGACGTCGGTGGCGAATCGACGCGGTCCGGCGCAGAGCCGGTGGACCCCGAAGAGGAACAGCGCCGCGTGCTCCCCGTCATCCAGGCTTTGGTCAAGGCGGGTGCGCTGGTCAGCATCGACACCATGCACACCTCCACGGCAGCAGCTGCTGTCGAAGCCGGAGCCGCGATCATCAACGATGTTTCAGGCCTCACCATCGAGGACGGCATGCCGGAACTGGTGGCACGCACCAAGGTTCCGTACATCCTGACCCACCGGCGCGGCGATGCCCAAACCATGGACAGCCTCGCTGACTATGAGGACGTCACCGAGGAAGTCGTGGCTGAGCTGAAGGGCGTCCGCGACAAGCTGTACGCGGCCGGCGTTGCCCCGGAGCAGATCATTGTTGACCCGGGCGTGGGCTTCTCCAAGAACGAGGACCAGAACTGGGAGATCCTCAAGAACCTCGACAGTTTGTTTGAGCTTGGCCACAAGGTGATGGTTGCCGCTTCCCGCAAGCGCTTCCTTGGCTCCCTCCTGACTGTTTCCGGCAAGGCCGCGGCACCGCAGGAGCGGGACGCCGCCACTGCCGCCATTACCGCCTTGAGTGCCGCGAAGGGTGCTTGGGCTGTCCGCGTTCACGACGTCGGCCCCAGCCTTGACGCCGTCAAGGTCGCCGCCCGGATCGCCCGCTGATCGGAGGCGCTGTGGACAGGATCACGCTGACCGGCATCACCGCCGTCGGCTATCACGGGGTGTTCGATTTCGAGCGCCGCGATGGCCAGCCGTTCGTCGTGGATGCCGTGCTGCACACGGATTTCACGAAGACCGCCGAGACAGATGACCTGCAGTACACGGCGCATTACGGCGAAGTCGCTGAACTGATCACCTCGTACATCGAGGGCGAGCCCTTGAACCTGATCGAAGCCCTCTCCGTGAGGATCGCCGAGGGCATCCTGGCCAATTACCGGACCCTTGCCGCCGTCGACGTTACGGTCCACAAGCCCAAGGCTCCCATCGAGGTTCCCTTCGGCGACGTGACGGTCAGTGTGCACCGGGAGCGGACATGAGCGCCGGGTACACCAAGGTGATCCTGGCACTCGGCAGCAACCTGGGGGAGCGAAACGACACCCTGACCACCGCCGTCGCGGATTTGGTGGATCCGGCGGAGGTGCGCCTCCTCGGGGTTTCCCCTGTGGTGCAGACCAAGGCTGTTGGCGGTCCGGAGGGCCAGCCTGACTTCCTGAACATGGTCATGGCCATCGAAACCACCCTTGCGCCGTCGGAGCTCCTGGAGCACTGCCATGCGGTGGAGCAGAAGCATCTCCGGACCCGCGAAGTCCGCTGGGGTCCCAGGACGCTGGACGTGGACATCATTGTGTATGGAAACGTGCAGAGCGACGATCCCGTCCTCACCATCCCGCACCCCCGGGCCGCCGAGCGGGCCTTCGTCCTGTACCCGTGGTCCCTCCTGGAACCGAACGCACAGCTGGGCGGCAAGAGCGTGGCCGAGCTGGCCGCTGTCGCCGCCGACATGCCGGACATCCGCCGCTTCGACGGCTACGGCGACGTTGCCGGTGTGCCTGCCACGGGAGCTGTTGAGTAGCCCATGAAAGCCATGCGTCCGTGGGTCCTGGTGATTATCGCCGTCGTATCCGCCTTGATCGGTTGGTTGGCCACGACGGTGACCAACCGTGTCAGCATGCCCACACCGGTTCTGCCCGTCTCAGCGCTGGCCACCATGGGCGTAATTGCCTTGCTGACCCTGGTGATGGGCATCCGCGTGCTGCGGTGGCGCAACGGCAAGAAGAAGACCATGCTGGACCCCATCATGGCGGCCCGGACACTCGTCCTTGCACAGGCCTGCGCGTACGCGGGGACGTTGCTCCTTGGCTGGCACGCCGGGATTTCCCTTGACCTCCTGCGGATCGGCACCCTGCGAAGCGGTGAGGGCATCCTCTGGAACGCCCTCCTGATGGGCGGCGGCGGAGTGGTGATGATCATCGTCGGGCTGGTGGTGGAGCGGTTCTGCCGCATCCCGCCGGAGGACTTCGAGGGCGGTACCGCCGGGGGACCGGAGAAGCGGCGCGGCGAAACAAAAGGTGAAGGCGAATATGCATACCGAGGCGATTGATCCGCCGGGCGTCCAGTGGCTGCGCGTTTCGCCGAAGTACGTCACCGTGCGACTGGTGGAGTGGGCCGTGGGCAACCTGGTGATGGTGGCGATCCTGAGCCTTCCCCTGGTATTCGTGCAGTTGGGCTGGTGGCGTTGGCCCCCGCTGTGGCTCGCGATCGCGGTCCCTGCCTTCATGCTGGTTCTGGCCTTGTGGCGGCTGGTGCTCATTCCCCGCCAGGTCCGGGCGATCGGTTATGCGGAACGCGACGATGACCTGCTGATCCGTCGCGGCATCTTCTTCCAGCGCACCATGGTGGTGCCGTATGGCCGCATGCAGTACGTGGACGTCGCGGTGGGGCCCGTGGAACGCAGCCTGGGGCTGTGCACCCTGAAACTCCACACCGCTTCCGCTGGAACCAACGCCCACCTGCCTGGACTGCCGGCCTCTGAGGGCGCGCGGTTGCGCGAGCAGCTTTCCGCCCGTGGAGAAGCCAGGCTGGCCGGGCTGTGAGCCCGGAAGTGAGCCTTCCGGGAAAAGCGGTCGACGGCGATTGGCGGCGCGTGCATCCTGCCTCGCCGTTCGTGCGGGGGTGGGTAGCGCTGGCCGCGGTGCTTTACTTCTTCGGTCGCGACGCTTTCGAGCGCGTACTCCAGGGCCGCGATTTCCTTGATCCACACCTCAACGGACGGGTCTTCTGGTTGTTGGTGGGCGGCGGGGTGCTGCTGCTTCTTGCCGTCGGCGGTTTCATCCTTAGTTGGTACTTCACCCGCTACCAGGTGGCCGAGGGCTATGTCCGCGTGAATACGGGCTGGCTGTTCAAGCAGCAGCGCCAGGCCCGGCTGGACCGCGTCCAGGCGATCGACATTGTGCAGCCGCTTTTGGCGCGGATCTTCGGCCTCGCCGAGCTCAAGTTCGAAGTGGCCGACGCCGGTGAATCGGCGGTGCGCCTGGCTTACCTTCCCTTGGCGCAGGCCAAGCAACTGCGGGCGGCGATCCTTGCGCGTGCCGCCGGTGTGGTGACCGGACAGGAGACCATCGAGGAGATCCCGGAGGCGCCCGAGCAGCGCGTCCTGTCCGTTCCGCCGTCGCGGTTGATTGGATCGTTGCTCTTGAGCGAACAGACCGTGGGCATCCTGCTGGCCGCAGCTGCTTCGGTTGCCATCTCCGTGTACACCGAGAACAACGCGATCTTCTTTGCCCTGATCCCGGCCATTCTGGGTATCGGCGCAGCCTACTGGAGTTCCTTCAACAAGGGGTACAACTTCACTGCGGCCATTTCCCCGGACGGCATCCGGCTGCGCTATGGCCTCCTGGACACGCAGGCCCAAACCGTCCCGCCCGGCCGGATCCAGGCGCTCAAGATCACGCAGTCTCCCTTGTGGCGGCTCTTCGGGTGGTACCGGATGCACGTCAATGTTGCAGGGTATGGAGGTACGCCCGGCAACGAGAATGCTGCGCGGACCACGCTGCTGCCGGTCGGATTGAAGTCCGATGTCATGGTGATGCTCTCGCTTGTCCTCCCGGATCCGGGCGTTGACGATCCCCAGGGTGTCTTCACTGCCGGACTGGAAGGCTTGGCGCCGGTGTCCGGCGGCAACGATGGCTTCACGACGACCCCCCGGCGAGCACGTCTCTTGGCCCCCCTTGGCTGGCGCCGCAACGGATTCCTGGCAACACGCACTGCGCTGCTGCTCCGTTCCGGCCGCTGGTGGCACGCCTTGGTGCTCGTTCCGCACCAACGCACCCAGTCCATGGCGCTGCAGCAAGGACCGTTGGCGCGCCGGTTCGGGGTGACCGACTTGGTCCTGCACACCACGGCCGGGCCCGTGGCGCCACGCCTCTACCAAGCTGATGTGGCGCAGGCTGTGCAACTCTTCGACCAGCAGGCCGCGCGTGCCAGGGAAGCCAGGAAGCGGCAAACCTCCGAGCAGTGGCTCGCCCAGGTGTCCTTCCAGCCGCACGCCCCAACCCAGCCACCCGCCGTCCAACCCAACACCAACCAGGAGGATCCCCATCATGGCTAGGCCAGGACGACTCGGAGTCGGGATCATCGGCGCCGGCAAAGTGGGCGCCGTCCTGGGTGCGGCTTTGCGCGCGGCCGAGCACGCCGTCGTCGGGGTTTCGGCTGTATCAGAGGCGAGCCGGGAGCGGGCCGAAAGCCTTCTGCCAGGCGTTCCGATCCTGGAGATCCAGGACATCGTGGAGCGGTCCGAGTTGGTGCTGCTCGCTGTCCCGGACGACGCCCTCGGCGACCTTGTTGAGGGGCTGGCGAAACTCGGAGCCTGGCAGCCAGGCCAACTGGTGGCGCATACCTCAGGACGTTTCGGCGTCGGAATCCTTCAACCCGTGCGTGCGGCGGGCGCGATCCCGCTGGCGATGCACCCGGCCATGACCTTCACCGGCATGAGCCTGGACCTGACCAGGCTCATGGATTGCACCTTCGGCGTCACCGCGGACGCGGCCATGCTGCCGATTGCGCAGGCCTTGGTGGTGGAAATGGGCGCGGAGCCGGTGGTTGTTGCGGAGGCGGACCGCACGCTCTACCACACGGCCCTGGCCCACAGTTCGAACCACATGGTCACCCTGGTTGCGCAGGCCTCGCAGCTGTTGCGGGAGATCGGCGTCGAAACCCCGGAGTCGATGCTGGGCCCGCTGCTCCGCGCAACCCTGGAGAACGCCCTTGCCTCCGGTGAGTCGGCACTGACCGGGCCCGTAGCCCGGGGCGACGTGGGCACCGTTTCGGCTCACGCCCAGGCGCTGATGGAGTACGACGGCGGTGCCGGCGGCGACGTCCTCGCTGCCTACCAAGCCATGGCGAAGGCCACTGCGCGGCGGGCGGAGAACCGCGGGCTGCTGCGGCCGGATCAACTGCAGGAGATCAACGAGGCCCTGGACAATGGGACAGAACCCTTCAACGGGAACTCGTCGCCGGAAGGAAACTGAACAGCATGGCCATCAAACTCGTCACCACGGCGGCGGAACTCCGCTCAGAGAGCGCGCGGCTCCTCGCTGAAAAGGGCGGATCGTCGCAGGGCCTGGTGCCCACCATGGGGGCATTGCACTCCGGGCATGCGGCCTTGGCACGGACAGCCGTGGCCGAAAACGACGTTGTTGTTGCCACGATCTTCGTGAACCCGCTGCAGTTCGGCGACGCCGTGGACCTCGACCGCTACCCCCGCACGCTCGAAGCGGACCTCGCCCTCTTGGAGGCGGAAGGTGTTGACCTGGTGTTCGCGCCCACCGTGGAGGAGGTCTACCCCGGGGGGCAGCCGCTGGTGCGGGTCACTTCGGGTCCGCTCGGCGAAAAATGGGAGGGCGCTTCCCGCCCCGGCCACTTCGATGGTGCCCTGACCGTGGTTGCGAAACTGCTGCACTACGGCCTGCCGGGAGGAGCGGCAGCGGACGGCACGACGGCGGCCTACCGCGCCTATTTCGGGCAGAAGGATGCACAACAGTTGGCCCTGGTGAAGAGGATGGTGGCTGACCTGAATTTCCCCGTGGACATTGTGCCTGTGCCGATCGTCCGCAGCGAAGACGGACTTGCCCTGTCCAGCCGCAACCGCTTCCTCTCCGACAAGGAGCGCGAAGCGGCGCTCGTGTTGTCGCGGGCGTTGCGCCTGATCGAGTCCCGCGCGAACGCGCACCAACCCCTGGACCTGGACTCCGCCGTCGAACTCGTGCAGTCCCAGCCACTGGTGGAACTGGACTACTTCGACGTGGTGGACCCCATCACCCTTGAGCCGCTTGCCGAAAACTGCAAGGAGACTCCTTTCCGCGGCGAAGGCCTGGCGATCATCGCGGCGAAGGTCGGTCCCGTGCGTTTGATTGACAACGCACCACTGGATTCCTGACGTTTGGATTTTCTGCTGACGGGAATGGTGGAGGAGTTTAGACTGTTCCTGTCTTCACCGGCGCTGAACGCCGGAAACCAAATCTCAAGCCAAGGGAATTCCCATGTCTACCGACGTCACGTCCGGCGCCTCCGGCGATCCCGTTTCCGGCGCTACCGGTGCTGTTTCCGGCGCAGCTGCTCCTGAGCAGACGCCGGGCCCGCAGGTGTCCGGCAAGATGTCCCGCGAGTCCGTCACGGTCATCGTCACCCTGCTGGTTGCCACGTTCGTGGTGATCCTCAACGAGACCATCATGAACGTCGCGCTCCAGCGGCTCATGACGGACCTCCGGGTGGATGCGCCCACGGTCCAATGGCTGGCCACCGGGTTCATGTTGACCATGGCCGTGGTCATCCCCACCACCGGCTTCATCCTGCAGCGGTTGAGCACCCGGGCCTCGTTCATGCTGGCCATGGGCTTGTTCAGCGGCGGTACGTTGCTGGCTGCCCTTGCTCCGGGATTCACCGTGCTTCTGCTAGCCCGCATTGTCCAGGCCGGCGGAACGGCCATTATGCTGCCGCTGCTCATGACCACCATCCTCACGCTGGTGCCCATGTCCCGCCGCGGAGCCGTGATGGGCAATGTCAGCATCGCCATCTCGGTTGCCCCCGCCATGGGACCCACGGTCTCCGGCATCATCCTGGACCACTTCTCCTGGCGCTTCATGTTCGTGTTCGTGCTGCCCGTGGCTCTGGCCGCGTTGGCCATCGGCGCGAAGTTCCTCACCAACGTTGGGGAACGCGGCAAGACCACCCTTGACCTTGGTTCCGTCGTTCTGACAGTCCCCGCGTTCGGCGGCCTGGTGTACGGTCTGAGCCAGATCGGTGGAGCCAACGCGGGAATCGTGCCGGTTATCGCCTTGGTTGTGGGCGTCGTGTGCCTGGCGCTGTTCGTGTTCCGGCAGCTCACGCTCCAGAAGTCCGACGCTCCGTTGCTGGACCTCCGGGCCTTCAACTACCGCATGTTCACGGTGTCCACGCTGCTCATGGTCGTGGCCATGATGGCCCTGTTCGGCGGAGTGATCCTGCTGCCCCTGTACCTGCAGAACACGCTGCACCTGCAGCCCATGGAGACCGGGTTGGCTCTCCTCCCGGGTGGTTTGGCGATGGGCCTGCTGGGTCCCGTGATTGGTCGGATCTTCGACAAGGTGGGTCCGCTGCCGCTCACGGTGTCCGGCTCGATTCTCATGGTCCTGACGCTGTGGCAGTTCTCCCGTTTGGACGATCACAGCGCCCTCGGCTGGGTCATTGCCCTGCATGTTGTGCTTAGCCTGGGCCTGGCATTGCTGTTCACCCCGGCGTTTACCACCGGCCTGAACCCCCTGCCTCCGCACCTGTACTCGCACGGCTCGGCGATCATGAGCACGGCCCAGCAGGTATCCGGTGCAGCAGGTACCGCGCTGCTGGTCTCCATCTTCGCCGTGGTTTCGGCGTCGTCCGGGCTGGTTGCCGGCATGCAGGCAGCGTTCTTCGCCGCGACGATCATTGCCGTGGTAGCCGTGGTGCTCGGCGCCATGATGCGCCGGACGGAAGGTGCTGGCCACGGAGGTCACTGAGCATCTGTGTTGATGTGAATCCGGGATTCTTCTGAGCTCCGTTCGTCGCGAAGGCCGGCACCCCGTGTGGGTGCCGGCCTTTCGCGTACCTGCCGTTCCCCTTTGGGACGCTCTCTCACCGAATCGCCCGTTTTGGGTGTCGCTCTCTCACCGAACCGCCCTTTCCGCCGGATGCTCTCTCATTGAATCGCCTGTTTTGGGTGTCGCTTTCTCGCTGGCCCGTTGTTTCGGTGTCTATCTGGGTTCGACGGCGGGTGTTGGGTTGGGTGCTGTGGTGGGTGGTTGGTGGTGGTTCGGTTGTGTGATGGGGTTCACGGGGTGTGGATTTGTGTGTGGGGTGGGGGGTGTGTAAAGTTATTCGAGTTGCCGCCGCTGATGCGGAAATGATGGCGACATTCTCCCTTTCAAATGGCCGGTTTCCGGTGGTGCTTTGGTGTGCTGCTGGGTGTTGGTGGGAGTTCGGGCTGGTTTGCTTTGTGCGGCCGGTTCGGGTAAGTTTGAAAAGTTGCTCCGGAGCGATCTGGTGGCCTGTGTGGTTGCTGGTGGTGCTGGTTAGTGTCTGTTGTTTGAGAACTCAATAGTGTGCCAAGTTTGTTGATACCGATTGTTTTATTGATTGGTTGAAATTATTTGCTGGACCGCCGTGCACCCCCGTGTGTGGTGGTTTGGTTTTCAGCTGGTTTCAGATTTGCAGCTGCTTCTTGCCGTGATTTCCGGTGGGGGTGGTTGTGTTTCGTTTTTTGTTTTTGAACGGAGAGTTTGATCCTGGCTCAGGATGAACGCTGGCGGCGTGCTT
>NZ_JBIVXM010000006.1:257596-290062 GCF_044769205.1 Paenarthrobacter sp. NPDC090520 | reverse complement strand
TCGATCATCATCCCTGCCATCCCAGTCGTGGATTCAGACACGGCCGTCTCCTTCAGATCAGGCCAGACCCCACACACCGTTATTCAGACAGTCCCCTGTGCTCAGCACGGACTATCTTTCCTAGGACTCGCAGGGCCACTCTCAGGGGCTGTCACCGGGTCCGTGTCCACCTAGGCTGAAGTGCAGCGGTTTGAAACGTCACACGTCGGTCCAGGAAGAGAGCTCATCATGAAGATTGCCGTAACGGGTGGAAGTGGAAAGCTGGGCAGGAGCGTGGTCCGCCGGCTGAGGCAGGATGGCCACACTGTCTTCAACCTGGACCAGGTGGGTCAGCGCAGCCAAGGCTTCGTCGCCGTGGACCTCCGGAACTACGGACAAGTAGCCGACGTCATCCACGGATTGGACGACCGGCACAACGGACTCGACGCCGTGGTGCACCTGGCGGCCATCCCGGCGCCTGGCCTGGCGCCGGATGCAGCCACGTTCGAGAACAATATGCTGTCCACCTACAACGTCTTCCAAGCCGCACGCCGGGCGGGGATCAAGAAGCTCGTCTACGCCTCAAGCGAGACCGTGCTCGGTCTGCCGTTCGATACACCGCCGCCCTACATCCCCGTGGACGAGGAGTACCCGGCGCGTCCTGAGAGCACGTATTCCCTCGTGAAGCACCTCGAGGAACAAATGGCCATCCAGCTGACCCGCTGGGACCCCGATGTGAGCATCACGGCACTGCGCTTTTCCAACGTCATGGATCCAGAGGACTACGAGGCCTTCCCCTCCTTCGACCAGGACGCCAACCTCCGGAAGTGGAACCTCTGGGGCTACATTGACGCCCGCGACGGCGCGCAGGCCGTTGCCCGGGCCTTGGAGACCGCCGCTCCGGGCTTCGAAGCGTTCATCATCGCGGCCGCGGACACGGCGATGAGCCGAAGCAGCGCCGAACTTGCCGCCGAAGTGTTCCCCGGCGTCGACGTGGTCAAGGAACTGGGACGGCACGAAACCATGCTGTCCATCGACAAGGCGCGGCGGCACCTGGGGTTCGAGCCCGAGCACAGTTGGCGGGACGTGCATTCCAACCGAACCACTCCCACGGAAGACTGAATTCGCCGGGACAGCAGAACGCGCCGGCCCACCCCTTCGCCGCGGTTTCCTGCGGGTACTCGTCAAGGGGCGGGGCGGCGCAGCCTTCGGCTAGACCATGGTCATGACCATGGCCGGGTCCGTGAGGATGGCGCCAAGATCTGACAGGAACCGGGACCCCTGCTCACCGTCCACCAGGCGGTGGTCGAAGGACAGGCTGAGGGACATGACCTGACGGACCGCCAGTTCGTCGTCGACCACCCACGGAGCTTTCCTGACCGCACCCAAGGCCACTATTGCCGCTTCTCCGGGATTCAGGATGGGTGTGCCCGCGTCGATCCCGAAAACACCGATGTTGGTGATGGAGATGGTGCCACCGGAGAGCCCGGCGGGCGTCGTCTTTCCGGCACGGGCGGTAGCCGTCAGCTCCGAGATTTCCGTGGCGAGCCCGTGAAGTGAAAGCCCGTGCGCATCCTTGATGTTGGGCACGGTCAGCCCCCTGGGCGTCGCCGCGGCGATGCCCAGGTTGACGTAGTTGAACTGGACAATCTCCTGCCGCTCCTCATCCCAGCGGGAGTTCAGCGTGGGGTTGTTCCGCAGCGCGATCAACACAGCCTTGGCCGCGATGGTGAGCGGCGTCAGCTTTACGCCCTCGAAAGCCTTGCTGCCTTTGAGCCGTGCCAGCAGATCCATGGTGGCCGTGACGTCAACGGTGAGGAACTCTGTGACATGCGGTGCGGTGAAAGCGCTCTGGACCATGGCCGCTGCGGTGAATTTACGAACGCCTTTGATGGGAGTTCGCGTCTCGCGTTCACCCTCCGACGCAGAAGGCGCGGCGTCCGTCGCCGTGTCGTCGTGCCTGGCGCCTGAGAACGACTGGACGTCTTCGCGCGTGATCAAGCCGCCGGGTCCAGTACCGCTGACGTTCGCCAAGTCGATCCCGAGATCCCGGGCCAGCTTGCGGACCGGCGGAGTGGAGCGCGGCCGCTCCCCTGTTCCGCTGTCGGCGGCCGTTTCATGCTCGACGGCGGGAGGCGCGGCGGCGGGAGGCACCGCAGCGAGTGCCACTGCGTCCGTGCGGACCGTCCCACGGGCTCGTCGCACGGGTCGTCCGGAATGCTCGACGACGGCGCCGTACCCCACCAGGTTCGGCTCACGTTTGGCGGGGGTTGCCGGAGCTTCATCAGTTTGACTGGCGGCACCGCCGTTGGGGGCGGCACCGTTGGAGGAACCGGCGCTTTCGGAAGAACGGGCATCTTCCACTTCGAAGGAGACAATCGGCTTGCCGACCTCCACCACCGTTCCTGGCTGCTCATGCAGCGCTGCCACGACGCCCGCGAACGGCGAAGGCAGTTCAACCACGGCCTTGGCCGTTTCCACCTCGGCGATGACCTGGTTCAGCGCCACGGTGTCGCCCACGGCGACCTTCCAGCTGAGGATTTCCGACTCAGTCAGTCCTTCGCCAAGGTCCGGCAGCCTGAATTCCTTGATCATGGTGGCGGTCATCCTTCCAGTCCACTCAGCGCGTTGGGGCGCCCCAACGCGCGGTCCACGCCATCAAGGATCCGGTCCAGGTCCGGCAGGTGGTGCATCTCCACCTTCGAGTACGGGTACGGAACATCGAAGCCGGTGATCCGGACCGGCGCGGCCTCGAGGTAGTTGAAGCAGCGTTCGGTGATGCTCGCGGCAATCTCCGCGCCGAGTCCGCCGGACTGCCCGGCTTCATGCGTAATGACCAGGCGGCCTGTCTTGCGGACTGAGGCTTCCACCACCGGGTAATCCACGGGAGCCAAGGACCGCAGGTCGATGACTTCCACGGAAGTTCCTTCATCGGCCGCAGCCTGCGCAGCGTCCTTGGCAGTCTTCACCAGCGGTCCGTAGGCAACCAGGGTGACGTCCGTACCGGCGTTGACCACCGCGGCCTTGTCCAGGGGCACCGCCGTGGACAGGTCCAGGCCCTCGTCCACATCACCCTTGTCGTGGTAACGGCGCTTGGGCTCGAAATACAGCACGGGATCATCGGAAGCAATGGCCTGCTGGATCATGGTGTAGGCGTCCTGCGGGTTGGACACTGCCACCACGCGCAGCCCGGAAGTATGCGTGAAGTAGGCCTCCGGCGATTCCGAGTGGTGCTCCGGCGAACCTATCCCGCCGCCGAACGGAACACGGATGGTAATGGGCATTTTCACCCGGCCCTGCGTCCGGTAATGCATTTTGGCCACTTGGCTGACGATCTGGTCGAAGGCCGGGTAGATAAAGCCGTCGAACTGGATCTCGCAGACCGGGCGGTAGCCGCGGTAGGCCAAACCGACGGCCGTGCCGATAATGCCCGACTCAGCCAGCGGGGAATCGATCACGCGGTGCTTGCCGAAGTCTTTCTGCAGGCCATCGGTGACGCGGAAGACGCCGCCGAGGGTGCCGATGTCCTCACCAATGAGCACCACTTTGGGATCGTTCTCGAGGGATCTGCGGAGGCCTGCGTTGATGGCCCGGGCGAAAGTGAGCTTGGACATCAGAGGGCACCTTCCTCGACTGTTTCGTTGAAGCTTTTCAAGTAGCGCGAATAGTGGTCCTTCTGCCGTTCAATCCACGGGTTCGGGGTGCTGTAGACGTGGTTGAAGACGTCCAGGGGTTCCGGGTCCGGCATGGTGGTGCAGCTGGAGCGGAGTTCTGCACCCACGGCATCGGCCTTGGCCTTGACCTGGGCTTCAAGTTCGCCGGTGAGCAGTCCCTTGGCCTCCAGCAGTTTCCGCAGACGCAGGATGGGATCCTTCGCCGCCCAGTCTTCAAGCTCATTGGCATCCCGGTAGCGGGTGGGATCATCGGCCGTCGTGTGGGGGCCCATCCGGTACGTCACGGCCTCGATGAACGTCGGTCCGCCGCCTTTGCGCGCCCGGTCCAGCGCAATGCGGGTTGCAGCCATGACCGCCAGGACGTCATTGCCATCTACGCGCATGCTGGGAATGCCGAATCCGGTAGGCCGGTCCGCCAGCTGGATGTGGGACTGGAGCCGGACGGGCTCCGAGATGGCCCAGTGGTTGTTCTGGCAGAAGAACACCACGGGCGCCTGGAAGCTGGCGGCAAAGACCATGGCCTCGTTCACGTCGCCCTCGCTGGTTGCTCCATCTCCGAAGTAGGCAAGGACCGCAGTGCTGGCACCGTCAAGCTGGACGCCCATGGCGTAACCGGTGGCGTGCAGGCTTTGCGAACCGATGATGATCTGCGGGGTGGCCATGTTGATGCGCTGCGGATCCCAGCTGTACAAGGCATTGCCACGCCAGACTTTGGCGATTTCGGAGAGATGGGCGCCGCGGATGTAGGCCACTCCGCTCTCCCGGTAGCTGGGGAAGACAAAATCGTCGTCGCGCAGGGAACGGCTGGAGCCGATCTGTGCGGCCTCCTGTCCCAGGAGCGGCGGCCACAGGGCCAGTTCGCCCTGGCGCTGGAGTGCGGTTGCCTCAGTGTCGATGCGCCGGATGACGGTCATGTCCTCGTAAAGGGCACAGAGTTGCTCGTCGCCGATGTCCTTGATCCACAGATCGAACTCCGGATGGCTGATCCGCTCACCGTCGGGCGATATCAACTGCAGCAGATTGCCGCCAGTCCGCAGTGGATGATGTGCACTTTGTTCCGGGTCCGGAGTGGCTTGGTCCACTCCCTTTCCCGCCTTATCCGTCAACACAGGTGATCGCGACCTTCCGGCTCGTGTTCGTCGGCCCTTGCCGGACTTGTGATCCAGCCGCAGACCGGCCCCCTGGCACCTTCGCCCCGGGTTATTTGTGACCCTACTCACAACAGGCATCGGGTACAACTACCCACGCCGTCACTGAGCATCCTGCACTGTTTGGAGCGTGCCACCCGTGCTAATCTTGCGCATTATGCAACCCTTGGATGGCACTGACACCCGGCTGCTTTCAGCGATGGCCAAGGATCCCCGAGGGACCGTAGTGGCATTGGCGCAGAGGCTAGGGCTTTCCCGGAATACCGTCCAGGCGCGCATGGCCCAGTTGGAAAAGAAGCACGCCTTCCTGTCCTTCGAGCGACGCATCAATCCCGTGGCCCTGGGTTATCCGCTGACGGCGTTCATCAGCGTCCATGTCCAACAGCAAAAGCTCGCCAGCCTGGCACGGCAACTGGCCGACATTCCCGAAATCCTGGAGGGGCACGGCTTGACCGGATCCGCGGACCTGCTCCTGCGCGTCGTTGCCCTGGACGCCGAGGACCTCTACCGGATCAACGGCAAGATCCTGGCCTGCGACGGAGTTGAGCGGACGGACACCGCCTTGGCCATGCGCGAAATGATTCCGTACCGCGTGCAGCCGCTTCTGGGCAGGCGTTCCGAGGCCTGAGCCACACCAGGGTCCTCTTGCCCGGGAACGCAAGCATGCTGTTTGATTCAGAGGGACGCGTGGGGCCGCCCAAAGGTCCCGAACAGGTGGTGGCGCGGCCGCAGGCTGCTGAAAGGGGCACCGTAGTGAGCAACCCGCAAGAACCGAACGGGCGCGAGGACATCCCGCGCAATCCCAACCAACCCGGGCAATATCCACCGCCACCCGTGCCACCGGCACCCGGCAACGGCCCGCAGGCGGGCGACCCCAACCAGGCTGGACAGCCACAGTACCCCGTAAAGCCCGCAGCGCCGCCGCAGTGGCAACAGCCGCCGTCGTACGCCGGTTCCCCAGCCGGCAACCCTCCCTACGGCGGACCCCAAAACACCAACCCTGGTACCCAGAACCCCTATCCACAAGGCCAGTACGCGCCGGGACAGTACCCGCCCAACCAATACCCCTATGGCCAGCAGCCCACGCAACCGGCAAGAAAGCGGAAGGTCCTGTGGATTGTGCTCGGCATTGTTGCGGGCGTGATCGTCCTGGCCGTGGTGGGCGTGCTGGTGCTGGTGAACCTGGTGGGCAACGCAACGTCGAAGGCACGCTCGCTGGCGGATGAGTTCACCAACCTGGTGGTCGCAGGAGATACGGAGCGGGCCTACGACGACTACCTGCAGCAGGAGCTCAAGGACCAGCTGGACAAAGAGTCGTTTGTTGATGGCATCGCGGGCCTGGAACTGGACAGTTCCTGCAAGCCCAATTACAGCTCCGTCAACGTCAACAACACCAACGGCAAGAACACGGCGGACATCTCGGGCACGCTGCAATGCGATGGCAAGAGCATCGACCTCCGGTACGTCTTCGAGGGCACCAACGACCTCAAGATGAGCAGCATCCGGCTCCGCCCCTAGCCCACCGTCACAAAAAATTTACGAAGAACCACCCATCCACCCGGGCGCATGGTCCGAACAACCCGTGAAAGCTCCACCCGGAGCTTCGCGACAAAGCCGGGAACAACCGGCTACCACCGAAAGGTTCGGACCATGCGTACTTCGCCCAATCGCTTGATCGCCACCATCTTCGGAGCCGTTTACCTCCTGGTAGGCGTGCTCGGTTTCTTCGTCACATCAGGAACCGGGTTCTTTGCCACCGAAGGTGCAACCCTGATCATCTTCGCCGTGAACCCCCTCCACAACGTGATCCACCTGGCCATCGGAGCCGCCCTGCTCTACGCAGGACTCAACAGCGTTACGTTGTCCAAAACCGTTAACACCACCGTGGGCGGCGTCTATCTCCTGGTCGGCATCCTGGGCCTGTTCCTCGTGGGCAGTTCCCTGAACATCATCGCCCTGAACGGCGCAGACAACGTGCTGCACCTGGCCAGCGCCGTGGTCCTCCTTGGCGTAGCGCTCTCCCAGGACAAGGTCACCGCCGCCTCGGCCCGCGCCTGATCCACGTGATGCATCCCCACACCACCCGCCAGGACCAGGAACGCGAGGAAACCAGCATGGCAGGACAGGACCATCCGACGCTCAAGGCCGCAACGCTGCTGTTCGTCTACTTCGCGGCCATGGCTGCCGGAATGGTTGACCTGTCCCTGTCTGCCGGCTATCTCGCCTCCTCCGGGGCCGGTCCCCTGATCGGAGGCGTTGCCGCCCTGATGGCCGGACTGGCGTTCCTGGCGTGGTCGTTGTGGGGGTTGCACCGCAACTCGCTCGTCTTTCCACAGCTGGTCTTCCCAGCCCTGGTTGCAGCGGCAGCCATCCACGTCGTCGTGCTGGCAGCGGGCCTCTTGGCTCCCTCCCGCTCCCTGGACATCAGCCACCTGGCGGCCTTGGGGGTAACCCTCATGGCACTGGCCGGCGCGGGCTGGCTGCGGCGGCACCCCAAGACCAACGGCGGCGGCACCCACGGCCAGCCAAGGACCGGGCGGCTTCTGGCAGCCGCGTTCGGAGCCGCCGTCGTTGTTGCCTCAGTAGCGACTCCGGGACTGGCCGCCTCGATGGCCGGCCAGCACGCCGTCCCCCACGGAGAACACGGCCAGGCTCCGACGGAGGGCGTGAACCCGACGGTCAACCCAGGCCACCACCACTAGGGTGGGAAGGCCCGAGGAGGCTCACCATCAGCCGTGCCCTGTTGATGGTGAGCCTCCTTCGTGGAGGATAGAGCCATGGATCCCGTTGAGGCGCTCGATGAAATCTCCTTCTGGCTGGAACGCAGCCTGGCTCCCACTTTCAAAGTCCAGGCCTTCCGAAAAGCCGCCGACGTCGTGCGGCACCTTCCGCCCGGTGAGTTGCCCCGGTTGGTGGCGGCCAACCGGCTGACGAGCCTCAAAGGCGTAGGCAACCGCAGCGCCGAGGTGATCGGCCAGGCCCTGGAGGGTGGTGTTCCCGATTATCTGGAGGACCTCCGGGAGCGCGGCGCCCAGCCGCTCGCGGCCACCGGCCACCACCTCGCATCCTCCCTCCGCGGCGACCTGCACAGCCATAGCAATTGGTCGGACGGTGGATCACCGATAGAAACCATGGTGGCGGCTGCCCGTACCCTTGGCCGGGAGTATCAGGCCCTCACGGACCACTCCCCCAACCTGACCATCGCCAACGGCCTTAGTGCCGAGCGGCTCGATGAACAATTGGGAATCGTGGACGGCATCAACGCAGGCCAGGACGGCTTCCGACTCCTCAAGGGCATCGAAGTGGACATCCTGGAAGACGGCACCCTGGACCAGACACCGGAAATGCTGGACCGGCTGGACGTGGTGGTTGCCAGCGTCCATTCCAAGCTGCGCTCCGATCACCAGACGATGACCAGAAGAATGCTCGGCGGCATTTCGGATCCGCACACCAACGTCCTGGGACACTGCACCGGCAGGCTGGTCCAAGGCTCGCGGGGCACCCGGCCGGAGTCCGAGTTCGACGCGGAGAAAGTGTTCAAGGAATGCGCGGAGTGGGGCGTGGCTGTGGAGATCAACTCACGGCCGGAGCGGCAGGACCCGCCCGAGCGGCTCATCAAGATGGCCCTCGACGCCGGCTGCCTCTTCAGCATTGACAGCGACGCCCACGCCCCGGGCCAACTGGATTTCCTCCAGTACGGCGCTGAGCGCGCGGAAGCCGCGGGCGTCCCCCCGGAGCGCATCGTCACTACCTGGCCGCTGCAGCAGTTGCAGAAATGGCTGGCCCTGAAAAAGTAGGCCACGCGAAAGAGCCCCCGCCGCCGGCACAGCGGCAGGGGCTCCCGTTCGTGGACGGCTTAGTGGTTTACCGCCTTCTCGGCGCCGACGCCGGTCAGCGAGCGCACTTCCATTTCGGCCTGCTTGGCCGCATCCTCCTTGCGCTTGTCCAGCACGGTTCCCAGCCAGCCCAGGAAGAAGGCCAACGGGATGGACACGATGCCCGGGTTGCTCAGCGGGAAGAACGCGAAGTTTGCTCCCTGGATCATGGAGGTTTTGGCACCCGAAACAACGGGTGAGAAAGTGATCAGCAGGATTGCTGCGGCAAGGCCTCCGTACATGCTCCAGACCGCGCCCTGGGTGGTGAACCTCCGCCAGAACAGCGAGTAGATGATGGTTGGCAGGTTGGCTGAAGCGGCGACGGCGAAGGCGAGCGCAACGAGGAACGCAACGTTCTGGCCGTTGGCGAAGATGCCTCCAAGAATGGCCAGGATGCCGATCACCACCACGGTCCGGCGGGCCACCTTGACCTCGGTGGTGGCGTCCGCCTTGCCCTTGGAGATGACATTCGCGTAGATGTCATGGGCGAAGGATGCCGCCGCGGTGATTGTCAGGCCGGCAACCACTGCCAGGATCGTGGCGAAGGCGACGGCGGAAATGAAGCCCAGGAGCAGCGGTCCGCCCAGATGGAAGGCCAGCAACGGAGCTGCCGAGTTGACGCCGCCGGGGGCCGACTTGATGGTTTCGGCCCCTACCAGTGCGGCAGCACCGTAGCCGAGCACCAGGGTGAAGAGGTAGAAGAGTCCGATCAGCCAGATGGACCACACCACGGACTTGCGTGCCTCCTTGGCCGTGGGAACGGTGTAGAAGCGCATCAGGACGTGCGGCAGGGCGGCGGTCCCGAGGACCAGGGCCATGCCCAGGGACATGAAGTCCAGTTTGGACGTCTCGGTCTTGCCGTACTGCAGGCCCGGGTTGAGGACTGCGGGGTTGTTGGCGGTTTCGGCTGCGGAGCCGAGGAGGCTGGAAAGGTTGAACCCGTAGATCGCCAGGACCCAGGCCGTCATGACGGCTGCGCCGGCGATGAGCAGGATGGCTTTGATGATCTGCACCCACGTGGTGCCTTTCATGCCGCCGATCAGGACGTACATGATCATGAGGGCGCCGACGACGATGATCACCAAGGCTTGTCCACCCCAGTCGCTGATGCCCAGGAGGAGCGAAATGAGGCTTCCGGCGCCGGCCATCTGGGCCAGCAGGTAGAAGAAGCAGACGGCGAGGGTGGACAGGGCGGCGGCGATGCGGACCGGGCGTTGCCGCAGGCGGAAGGAAAGGACGTCCGCCATGGTGAACTTGCCGGTGTTCCGGAGCAGTTCGGCCACCAGCAGCAGCGCAACGAGCCACGCCACGAGGAAGCCGATGGAGTAGAGGAAACCGTCGTAGCCATTGATGGCGATGGCGCCGGTAATGCCCAGGAAGGACGCCGCGGACAGGTAGTCGCCGGCGATCGCCGTTCCGTTTTGCGATCCCGTGAAGGACCGTCCTGCTGCGTAGTAGTCGGCAGCGGTCTTGTTGTTCCGGCTCGCCCGGAAGACGATCACCATGGTGACCGCGACGAAGAGGGCAAAGATGCCCATGTTCAGGAGCGTCGAGTCTTTCAGGGCAGAAACCTCCACTGCGGGGACCATGGTGTTCACTGGGCTCCTCCGCGGGTCATGGTGTCGGACTTGTCGAACTCATGCCCTTCGATTTCATTGCGGATCTCGGCGGCGATGGGGTCCAGCTTCCGGTTGGAGTAGCTCACGTACCATGCGGTGATGCCGAACGTGGTGACGAATTGGAGCAGGCCCAGGATCAGGCCGACGTTGATGTTGCCCCAGACCTTGATGGACATGAAGCCCACCGCATAGTCGGCCAGCAGGACGTAGGCGAAATACCACAGCAGGAACGCTGCTGCCATGGGGAAGACGAAGCTCCTGTGCCGTTTCCTCAGTGTCTTGAACCGTTCCGTTTGCTGGACTTCCTGGAAGTCCACGGACGCCGCTGCGTCCTGGGGTTGGGCTTCGTTACCCATGGGTTCCTCCTGGTTGTGGTGTGTCCACATCGGCATCGTCTGCGTTACCAGCTCCCGCACGCCAATGTGACTTCACTCACTATCGAACGCCGTCCGAGGCTGGTTCCAGCACCCAGGACCAAGCCGTCGCTCAACGGTCCCGCTGCTGCGCCGAACGGCGGGAGACAGGACGCCGGCGCCGTCCTTTGGCCTGATTGGCTACGCTAGGCTCCATGCCCGATTCCCCGCTCTTCACCGCGGCCGCACTTGCCGTGATCGTGCTGGCCGTCGCCGTGGTGGTGGGCGTTGGCCTGAAGGTGGTGCGCTCCTTCCGTGACCTGGGAACCGATGCCGAGCGCGCCACGTACAACACCCTCCATGCAGCATCGCGGGCAGGACAGCACCTCCGCGGCGGGTTGACGGAAACGGGGGCCGCCAAGGCCAGCAAACAGTTGCGGACCCTCCTGGCCTGTGATGCGCTGGCCATCACGGACACCGGGTCGGTGCTGGCGTGGGACGGGGTGGCTGAGGACCTGAAGCCCCTCCTGATGGGACTTGCCACCGGCGTCCTCAACAGCGGGCGAACGGCGGTTGTCCCGCACGCGGCGAACACCCCTGGAAGCTACAGCGCCGTCATCGCCCCGATTCGTGCCGGTTCGAGTGTTGTAGGTTCTGTCGCGGCGTTGGCACCGGCAGTCGGCGCCGGCCTGGTCCGGGCCACCAGCGAGGTGGCGGACTGGATCGGCACGCAGCTTGAACTGGCGGAGCTGGAGTCCTCCCGCACCCTCCTCATGGAGGCAGAGGTCCGTGCCTTGCGTGCCCAGATCAGTCCCCACTTCATCTACAACTCGCTGAACGCCATCGCGTCCTTCATCAACACCGATCCCGCCCGCGCCCGGGAACTCGTGGTGGAGTTCGCCGACTTCACCCGCTACTCGTTCCGACGCCACGGAGACTTCACCACGGTGGCCGAGGAGCTGCGGTGCATCGATCGCTACCTGCTCCTGGAGCGGGCACGCTTCGGTGAACGGGTCCAGGTCAGCTTGCGGGTGGCCCCCGAAGTCCTGAGCACTGTCATACCGTTCCTCAGCCTGCAGCCACTCGTGGAGAACGCCGTCCGGCACGGCCTCGAGGCCAAGGAAGGACCGGGCCACATCATCATTTGCGCCAACGATTCGGGGGCTTTCGCCGAGGTCACCATCGAGGACGACGGCGTGGGGATGGATCCGGAGCACTTGCGGTCCGTCCTCGCCGGGCACATTGACGGGGACCATGTGGGACTCCGGAACGTCGATGCCCGGCTCCGGCAGGTCTATGGCGACCAGCACGGTTTGGTGATCGAAACCGCCCCCGGCGAGGGCACGCTGATCACCATGCGGGTGCCCAAGTCCCAGCCGGGCCATGACGCGTGAGGCTAGTCTTTAAGCATGATCAACGTGCTCGTCGCTGATGACGAACTGCCCGCCGTGGAGGAGTTGGCCTTCCTGTTGGGGCGTGACGGCCGAATTGGCGCCATCCACCGGGCATCGTCCGGTGCCGAGGCCCTCCGTACCCTTGAGAACGAGTCCGTTGACGCTGTGTTCCTCGACATCCATATGCCCGCTTTGTCAGGCCTGGATATCGCCCGCGCCATTTCCCGCAGCAGCAACCCGCCCGCCGTCGTTTTTGTCACCGCAGACGAAGACTGTGCCCTGGAGGCTTTCGACCTCGCTGCGATCGACTACCTGCTCAAGCCTCTTCGGGCGGAGCGCCTGGCCCGTTCCGTGGACCGGATCAGCGAGCTCATCAAGGATGGCGCCCCCGCCCCTGAGATGATCACGGTGGACCTCGGCAGCACCACCCGGATGATCCGCCGGGACGACGTCAGCTACGTCCAGGCCCAGGGTGATTACGCCCGGCTCCACACGGCCGAGGCGAGTTACCTGATCCGTGTGCCGCTCAGCGACCTCGAACAGCAGTGGGCCGAGGCAGGCTTCATCCGCATCCACCGCAGCTACCTGATCGCCCTCAACCACGTGGGACACCTGAAGCTCTCGGCGACCGGTCCCAGTGTCACAGTGGCGGGCGCCGAGCTGCCCATCAGCAGGCGGCACCTGCCCGCCGTCCGTGACAAGCTGCAGGCCACTCGCCCCCGGCCGCAAGGATGACGCGCGTTCGGGTCACGGCGCCACGGCAGGCGGCCAGGACGGCCCCCGGAAAGCCCCTGGATGCCGGAGAGGACTCCGATGCCGGTCAGGTCTTCATCCGTTCCCTGGTCCGTTCACAACTGCGCCTGGCCCTGGTGGTGGGCTGCGGCTTCCTGCTGATCCTGGCCGCCTTTGCCACCTTGCTGGTGTACGGACCCGGAGTTGCCGAGACCCGCGTGTTCGGGATCCCCCTCGACTGGCTCCTGCTGGGGGCAGGCATCTACCCGGTGATCGGCCTCAGTGCCTGGCTGTTTACCCGGGCGGCCGCACGGAACGAGGCCCGGTACCGCGACCTCGTGGAGGACAAGTGAATCCGGTGGTTGGCTTGACCGCCTTCGTCGCCGTTTCGCTCGCGACGGCGGCCATCGGCTTCTATGGGCTGCGCGTCTCCCGCACCACGGGAGACTTCTATGTTGCCTCCCGCACGGTGCGGCCGTGGTGGAACGCTTCTGCCATCGGTGGCGAGTACTTGTCCGCCGCGAGCTTCCTGGGAGTGGCCGGACTCATCCTGTTGTCCGGGACGGATGCCCTCTGGTTTCCCGTGGGCTACACCGCCGGCTATCTGATGCTCCTGCTCTTTGTCGCCGCTCCCCTGCGGCGCTCGGGCGCCTACACCATCCCCGACTTCACCGAGTCCCGCCTCGATTCGAAAGCCGTCCGGCGGGTCACCAGCCTGGTGGTGGTGGCCGTCGGCTGGCTGTACATCGTTCCGCAACTGCACGGCGCCGCCCTCGCCATCCGCATCACCACCGGACTGCCGTCGTGGGTAGGTTCGACGGCGGTGGTGCTGGTGGTGTGCCTCACGGTCGTGGCAGGCGGCATGCGGTCCATCACGTTCGTCCAGGCTTTCCAATACTGGTTGAAGCTGACTGCCCTGGCGGTTCCCGTGGTTTTCGTCCTGCTGGTGCTCGCGGGCAACGGTACCCCGCCGGAGGCGCCGTTGCCCGCCAATCCAACCGGCCAGGCTGCCGCAAGCGGATACCAGAACATTTCGTTGATGGTGGCCCTGCTGTTCGGCACCCTGGGTCTCCCCCATGTCCTGGTGCGCTTCTACACCAATCCGGATGGGCAGTCCGCCCGGCGCACCACCCTGATCGTGCTTGGACTGCTCTCTGTTTTCTATCTCTTCCCCACGCTGGCGGGGGCCGTGGGCCGCGTGTTTGCCCCGGACCTTGCCCGGGCCGGGCAGTCGGACGCCCTGGTGCTGCTGCTTCCAGGAAGGCTGGTGGGCGGTCCCGCGGGCGACCTCTTGTCCGCCCTGGTGGTGGCAGGGGCTTTCGCCGCCTTCCTTTCCACCACCTCCGGACTGGTTGTCTCGCTGTCCGGAGTCATCAGCCAGGACCTTTTTGGAGGCAGCGTCCGCGGTTTCCGCCTCGCAGCGCTGCTGGCCGCCGTCGTTCCCTTGGGTTTTGCCCTCATGACGGACACCTTGGCACTGGCCGGAAGCGTAGGCCTGGTGTTCGCGTTTACGGCCTCAACCATCTGCCCCGTCCTGCTCCTGGGGATCTGGTGGCGCGGACTCACCGATACCGGAGCCATAGCCGGCATGGTGACCGGTGGGCTGCTGTGTGGCGGAGCCATGGTGGCCGGCACCGCACTGGGTGCGGCAGCGGCTCCAGCCTGGCTGGCCCAACCTGCCGCGTGGACCGTCCCGGCCGCCTTCGCTGCAACCATCGGAGTCTCCTTGGCCACCAAGGGCAGAATCCCGTCGTCAGTGAACCGCGTGATGACCCGGCTCCACGTCCCCGAACGGCCCGTGGCCACGGAACGCCCCTGACCGGCACCCGTTGTCCGCGGACCGCACAAGGTGGAGAATGTGGCCATGTCCCAACAGCCGGGACCGGCCGAAACCGAACCGCCCGCCGCCCAGCCGCCGTCCTCGCCCAGTATCAGGGCCCAACTGCTGGCCACGGAACACTGGAGCCTGCTGGCTTCCCGAAGCACCACCCAGGGCGAAGTCCTCACCCGCATCAGCATGTTCCTCACCTTCACCTCGGCGAGCCTGCTCAGTGTTGCCTTGGTGGGTAACGCCACCCAGTTCTCGGACGCCTTCCGGGCCTTCGCGCTGACCATCCTCAGCATCGATGTGCTGGTGGGACTGCTCACCCATGTCCGCGTCATGAGCGTCGGCATGGAAGACCTGATGTATGTCATCGCCATGAACAGGCTTCGGGCGGCCTATGTGGACCTGGAACCCGGCATCGCCCCGTACCTGATGGCCGCCTACACCGACGACGAAGCAGGCGCCCGGCGCTCGTATTACTTCCTGGGGGCGCGCAGGGACTTCACGCAGGTTGCCGGAAGCAGCATGGTGTTCATGGGCACGGTCAATGCCGCCCTCATCGGACTGCTGGTGGGGTCTGCACTGCTGATTGCCGGGGTGGCCATGCCCTTGGCTGTTGGAACAGCCATTGTTGCGGCCTTGGCGTTCTTTGCCACGTCACTGTTGCGTGGAAAGCGTCGGTACGACGAGGTCTGGCGGAACAACCCGCCGATCGCGCCAGGTCGACGGGTTTAGTCGATGGCGGCCATCAGCTCGACCACGCGGTCCAGGAAAGCATCCACCTGGGCCTCCTCGTAGCCGGCATCGCCCTTGGCTGCGCGGAACACGGCACGGCGGACGGTATCCACGCTGAGCGCTTGGTCGTTTTCCAAATACCCGATGAGCTGCACGCACAGGGCGTCGACGTCCTGGACGTTGTAGCTGCGGACCTTCTTGCGGGCGGGCCGCCGGAAGCGTTCACCGTCCGGCCGGTGCAGGCGGCCCCGGAGCACCCCGGAGAGCTTGCCGATCTGGCGCAGCCAGGCTTCCTCGCCCTGTTGGTTGATCAGGTCATCGCGTTCCCTGCGCGCAAAGGCATCTTCAAGACGGTCCAAAGCGGCATCAACACTGTGGGCGTCATAGCCGCCCTTGACGGGATCGAACGCTACATCGCGTACATCGCTGCTGGCCACGGGCTCCGCAGCTCCAACAGGATTCTCGAACGAATTGCGGGCGCGGTTCAGGAAGGCGTCCACCTGCTTGGCGTTGTAGCCGTACTTGCTCCGCTCCACGCGGTCGAACGTTGCGGGAATCTGGCGTCGAATATCCAAAGCCATCAATTATCCTTCGTTGGGTTGTCAGACGCCGCTGAGCAGCGCGAACAGAACATAGGCCACGGGGGCGGCGAACACGATCGAATCCAGGCGGTCCATCACGCCGCCGTGTCCCGGGAGGATGCTGCTCATATCCTTGACGCCGAGTTCGCGCTTGACCATGGACTCCGCGAGGTCGCCGGCCGTGGCAGCGGCAACCATACCGATGGCCAGCACCAAACCAACCCACCACGGCTTGTCCAGGATGAAGAGGCACGCCAGCACGCCAATCACCATGGCACCACCAACAGAACCGGCGAAGCCCTCCCAGGATTTCTTGGGGCTGATCTTTGGCGCCATGGGGTGCTTCCCGAACGACGCTCCCACGATGTAACCGAAGGTGTCATTGGCTACGACGAGCAACAGCATGGTGGCGATCTGCCAGGCCCCGCCGGGAATGCCCTCGGGCCAGAATCCCACCGGTGTGGCGCCGCCGCTTGAATGCAGGGGCAAAGCCGCGAAGCTGATGAGGAACGGCACCCACGCAAGAGTGAAGACTCCCGCGAAGACACTGCGCGGCGCACCGGCGGCGCTTTCGATGGACCGCCACAGGAGCACGGCCACGCAGCTCGCCACCATGGTGAAAAGCAGGCCTTCGAGACCACCAAAGAACGCCGAAACAGGCAACGCGAGGGTACCTGCCATCACCGGAACCACGGGCATGCGGGTGCCTTGGGCTTCAAGTGCCCGGAAAACCTCCCACACACCCATCACCGCGAATGCCGTCACCAGGAGGACAAAGCCGAGGGGCAGGAACAGCAGTCCCCCCAGAACGGCGATGAGCATGGCAAGTCCGACGCCGATGGCGGCCGGCAGGTTGCGGCCCGCCTTCGGCGTGGGGTTCCCGCGCGGACGCCTGGCGTCCTTGCGGGTTTCGCGTGTCGGGGCCCGCTCAGCGGGCGCCGGCTCTGCCTGGTTCATCAGACCTCGAGCAGCTCGGCTTCCTTGCGCTTGAGCAGCTCGTCGATGCTGTCGACGTGCTGCTTGGTGAGGGCGTCCAGTTCCTTCTCGGCACGTGCGCCCTCGTCCTCGCCGGCTTCGCCGTCCTTGACGAGCTTGTCCAGGGAGTCCTTGGCCTTGCGACGGATGCTGCGGACGGAGACCTTGGCGTCTTCACCCTTGCCCTTGACGATCTTCACGTACTCCTTGCGGCGCTCCTGGGTGAGCTCCGGGATGGTCACGCGGATGACGTTGCCGTCGTTGGACGGGTTGGCCCCGACCTCGGAATCGCTCAGGGCTTTCTCGATATCGCGCAGGGCGGACTTGTCGTAAGGGGTGATCAGGATGGTGCGGGCATCCGGCACCGCGAAGGAAGCCAGCTGCTGCAGCGGAGTGGGCGTGCCGTAGTATTCCACGATCACCTTGTTGTAGAGCCCGGGGTTGGCCCGGCCCGTACGGATCGAGGCGAAATCCTCCTTGGCTACCTCAACCGCCTTGTCCATCTTTTCGCCGGCTTCGAGCAAGGTTTCTTCGATCACGGGGTCTCTCTCCTCAAATAGTCGCTGCCCGGCTTCGGGCGGCCATGCACAGTAAAGTTCCGCCACCAAGGGCGGATGGTCCTGGAAATATCCTAGCCGCTGCTACGGAGTAACCAGCGTTCCCAGCGTTTCTCCGCGGATGGCGCGGGTAACGTTGCCCTCGCCTTCCATGCCGAACACCACCATGGAGAGCTTGTTGTCCTTGCACATGGTCATGGCAGTCTGGTCCATCACGCGGATGTCGCGGCGCAGGGCGTCGTCATAGCTGAGGACGTCGAGCTTCTCGGCGGCCGGGTCCTTCTTCGGGTCTGCGGTGTAGACGCCATCCACACCGCTCTTGGCCATCAGGACCACGTCGGCGTGTACCTCGAGGGCACGCTGCGCGGCAACGGTGTCCGTGGAGAAGTACGGCAGGCCTGCGCCGGCACCGAAGATGACCACGCGGCCCTTTTCCATGTGGCGGATGGCACGGCGGGGAATGTAGGCCTCTGCCACCTGGCCCATGGTGATGGCGCTTTGGACGCGGGTCTCGACGCCGGCCTGCTCCAGGAAGTCCTGAAGGGCAAGGCAGTTCATGACCGTACCGAGCATGCCCATGTAGTCGGCACGGGAACGGTCCATCCCGCTCTGCGAGAGTTCAGCGCCACGGAAGAAGTTGCCTCCGCCCACCACGATTGCTACTTCGACGTCGGAAACGGCGGCGGCGATCTGCTTGGCAATGGCACGTACGGTTTCGGGATCGACGCCGAGCTTGCCTCCGCCGATGACCTCGCCGGAAAGCTTCAGAAGCACACGGCGGCGGGTCTTCTCGGGCTGGATTGCAGTGTTGTCGGTTTCCATGGTGCCTTCCCGTTGGTGGACTTTGGCTAGATTACAGTGCTGTGGGTCCGTACAGGTACTTACCCGGACGGGTGCATGAAAAAGGGGCGGCCACCGAAGTGACCACCCCTTTTCATGACTTGCTAGTTTCCGACGCGGAAACGGGTTACTGCGGTTGCCTTGACGCCGGCCTCTTCGAGGACCTGTGCGACGGTCTTCTTGGAGTCCTTGGCGAATGCCTGGTCCAGGAGTACTTCACCCTTGTAGAAGCCGGTCACGCGGCCTTCGACGATCTTGGTGAGGGCTGCTTCCGGCTTGCCTTCGGCCTTGGCGGTCTCTTCGGCGATGCGGCGCTCGGACTCGACGAGCTCGGCCGGAACGTCCTCGCGGGTGAGGTAGTTCGGAGCCATGGCTGCAACGTGGACAGCGACGTCGTGTGCGGCGGTGGCAGCGGCTTCGCCTTCACCGTCAACAGCAAACAGAACGCCGACCTGTGCCGGGAGGTCCTTGGAGGTCTTGTGCAGGTAAGCGTCAACCGTGGTGCCCTCGATGCGGGAGATACGGCGGACAACAACCTTTTCGCCGAGGACTGCGCCCTCTTCGATAACGACGTCGGCAAGCTTCTTGCCGTCGACCTCGGTGGCGAGCAGGGTTTCGAGGTCGGCAGCGCCGGACTCGACTGCTACGTTGAGGACCTTGTCAGCCAACTGGATGAACTTGTCAGCCTTGGCGACGAAGTCGGTCTCGCAGTTGACCTCGATCATTACGCCCACGCCGCCGGTGACCTTGGCAGCAACCAGGCCCTCCGCGGTGGAGCGGCCTTCACGCTTGGTAGCGCCCTTGAGGCCCTTGATGCGGATGATTTCGATGGCCTTCTCGGCGTCACCGTTGGCCTCGTCAAGAGCCTTCTTGACGTCCATCATGCCGGCGCCGGTGCGCTCACGCAGGGCCTTGATGTCAGCAGCAGTGTAGTTCGCCATGTGAACCCCTCTGTGTAGAAATTTTTGTGTTTACGTACTGACAGGACGGCAACCCACCCCGTGGGCCGCCATCCTGTCAGTTGCCCCCGATGCGGTGGCCCGCCTCAGGGAAGGTCCAGATTTACTTGGCTTCGGCTTCGCCGGCTGCAGCCTCAGGAGCCTCGGCTGCTTCAGGAGCTTCGGCTGCTTCAGCGGCCGCTGCTTCTGCCTTGCTGCCTTCGAGGAGCTCGCGCTCCCACTCCGCCAGCGGCTCTTCCGGAGCTTCGGTGGTGCCGGTAGCGCGCTGGTTGCGGGCGATGAGGCCCTCGGCAACGGCGTCGGCAACAACGCGGGTGAGCAGGTTGACGGAGCGGATGGCGTCGTCGTTGCCCGGGATCGGGAAGTCGACCTCGTCCGGATCGCAGTTGGTGTCCAGGATGGCAACAACCGGGATGTTCAGCTTCTTGGCTTCGTCGACAGCCAGGTGTTCCTTCTTGGTGTCAACAACCCACAGAACGGAAGGAGCCTTGGTCAGGTTGCGGATACCACCGAGGTTGGACTCAAGCTTGGTGAGTTCGCGCTTGAGGAGCAGGAGCTCCTTCTTGGTGTAACCGGAGCCGGCGACGTCCTCGAAGTTGATCTCTTCGAGTTCCTTCATGCGCTGGATACGCTTGGCGACGGTCTGGAAGTTGGTGAGCATACCGCCCAACCAACGCTGGTTGACGTACGGCTGGCCAACGCGGGTAGCCTGCTCGGCAATTGCTTCCTGAGCCTGCTTCTTGGTGCCAACGAACAGGACGGTGCCGCCGTGGGCGACAGTAGCCTTGACGAACTCGTAGGCGCGGTCGATGTAGGACAGCGACTGCTGGAGGTCAATGATGTAGATGCCGTTGCGCTCCGTGAAGATGAAGCGCTTCATCTTCGGGTTCCAACGACGGGTCTGGTGTCCAAAGTGGACGCCGCTGTCAAGCAGCTGGCGCATGGTTACGACGGGCATGCCGACGCTCCTTCCGGCAGGTCATTCATGAGAGAGCCCATAGGGCTGCTCTTACCCTGCCAATAGTTGACGGTTGTTCAGCCGCTGCCCGGACGGGCACGGCTCCTGGTATCCATTGCACTTCCCATCCGGCATGGTTCATGGCCGGACCGCAGGAGGCACAATCCTCCGCAGCCTGAAGCCACAAGGCTTCGCTGGTGGAGGGCTGGATACGCGTAGTCAGCCTGAGTCCCCCGCACATCTGAATGAGACATGCTCCTGAACAAGCTTGAGGGCACAGCAAACTGCTCCACTTAGTGTACTACAGCGGACCCACTCTTTTGACCGGCCATCGAGGCCGCTTGTCCACATAGGGCGCCGCTCAGATGGCTCCACGCCCCGGTGTGCGGAAGCCTTGGGGAATGGCCATCACCAAGCTCATTCCACTGGTCCTTGCCGCCCTGCTGGCCGGCCCCATCGATGCTCCGATCCCGGCTCCGGCACAGCAACAGTGGGCGTGGCCGCTCGCCCCCAAACCATCCGTCCGGCGGACGTTTGACCCGCCGGACAAGCCATGGCTGAGTGGCCACCGGGGTGTGGACCTGGGAGCAAAGCACGACGCCGGTTTGGTCACCACCGCACTGGAGGTCACCTCGCCGGCGGATGGCACCGTCACGTTCGCGGGAGTGGTGGTGGACCGGCCCGTCCTCACCATTGACCACGGCGGCGGGCTCCGCAGCAGCTTCGAACCGGTGACCAGCGAACTGAAGCCCGGGGACCATGTAGCCAAGGGCGATGCCGTCGGCACCGTGGCCGCCGCGCCAGGATCAGGCCATTGCCCCGGCACATGCCTGCACTGGGGTGTCCGCCGCGGCGAGGAGTACATCAACCCCCTGGGATTGGTTCAGGACCTCCGGCCTTCCATCCTCCTGCCACTGGACTGAATTCCTCAGACGATGGCCGAGACTCCCGTGATGGCCCGGCCGGTCACCAGGGTGTTGATCTCGTGCGTGCCTTCATACGAGTAGATGGCCTCCGCGTCTGCGAACACCTTGGCCATGCCGTAGTCCGTGACAATGCCGTTGCCACCAAGGATGCTCCTGCCCAACGCGACGCTTTCGCGCATGCGGGCAGTGGTAAAGGCCTTTGCCAGCGCGGACTGTTCATCCCGGGCCACACCGGCGTCTTCCAGCTGGGCCAACCGCACCATCATGCCCATGGATGCCACCGCGTTGCCCAGGATCTGGACCAGCTGGTCCTGGATCAATTGGAAGGCTGCCAAGGGACGGCCGAACTGCTGGCGCTCCACGGCGTAGCTGCGGGCAATGTCGAACGCCGCAAGCTGCAGCCCCACAGCTTGCCACGCAACGGCCAGGCGCGTGACCTTGAGGACCTTGTTGGTGTCGCGGAAGCTGTTGGCATGGGCAAGCTTGAAGAACTCCGGGACCACTACATTGTCCAGCGTGATGTCGGCATTCTGGACGGTGCGCAGCGAAATCTTGTTCTCGATCTTGCTGGCGGAGAAACCCGGAAGGGATGTGTCCACCAGGAAGGCCTTGACCTGGTTGTCCTCCACATCCTTGGCGTAGATGACCACCCAATCAGAGAACGTGGCGTTACCGATCCAGCGCTTGGCGCCGTTGAGTACCCAGGTGTCCCCCTCGCGCCGGGCGGTGGTCCGCGTACCACCGGCCACATCGGATCCGCCGAGCGGCTCGGTCAGGCCGAAAGCGCCGATCTTCTTCAGCGCATAAATGTCCGGCAGCCAGGCAGCCTTCTGCTCCTCGGAAGCCAGGGCTTCTATGGAGCCCGTGAACAGGCCATCGTGGACGCCCATGAAGGTAGCGATCGACGCATCTGCCCTCGTGACTTCCGCATGGAGGATGCCGGCAAAGAGGTTTGAATAGCCTTGCCTGCGGACCGGGCTCACGAGGTCGAGCTCGGCGAGTTTGGGGATCAGTTCCATGGGGAATTCCGCGCGGTTCCAGCAGTCCACCGCCACGGGCTTGACCTCCCGTGCAAGGAATTCGCGGACTTCTGCCAGACGGTCCTGCTCCTTGCCGGTCAGCAGTTGCTCGAACGCATAGAAGTCGCCATCGGCATACGGGAGGGTGGAGGGATCGAAGGCGGGGTTGGGCATGTTCTCTCCTTCAGGGAGTGGTCCGCGATGACCACAGCAGGGCAGTAGAAGTTACCGATGAGTATATGTTACTGACCAGTAACATACCGCATTGGCCCATTCCCCGCAACGCAGAAGACCCCGGACAGCAAAGGAGCCGCGGCCGACGTCTAACGTCAACCACGGCTCCCGTGAGGTAGGGCTACTCGGACTTGAACCGAGGACCTTAGGATTATGAGTCCCGCGCTCTAACCAGCTGAGCTATAGCCCCGTGGATGCCCGGGAAACCGCCGCAAAGCAACTGTTCCGGGCAAAGCACTCCAGCAATTCTAATAGCTGTGAAGGAGTGCTTTGGTCACACCACCTTGTCCTCGTACGTGGCCCCGCGGTACAGGTCCTCGAACGTCTGCAAGGTGCCGTTGATGCTGTGTGGCTCAACCATTTCGCGGCTGACTTTACCCATGGCCTGCAACTGGTCCTCCGGCAGTTCCACGAGCTTGGCGATCTTGGCGGCCAACTCGGTGCTGTCGTTCGGCGTGAACAAGTACCCGTTCTCGCCGTCACGGACCAGGTGCGGCAGGGCCATGGCATCGGCCAGGAGCACAGGCGTGGAGGCGGACATTGC
The DNA here is from genome assembly GCF_044769205.1 of Paenarthrobacter sp. NPDC090520. Taxonomy (NCBI): domain Bacteria; kingdom Bacillati; phylum Actinomycetota; class Actinomycetes; order Micrococcales; family Micrococcaceae; genus Paenarthrobacter; species Paenarthrobacter sp. NPDC090520. Next base: position 267,135 of record NZ_JBIVXM010000006.1, on the reverse strand, counting down.
CTCGAGCGTTACGAGGGATTGCAGTTCAGCCGTGCCGGGCATGCAGAAGATGTCGGCCTTGATGTAGGCCTCGCGCAGGTCTTCGTCGCTCGCGAGCCCCAGGAACTTCACCCGCTCACCCAGTCCAAGCCTTGCGACCTGGGCTTCGAGGGCAGGACGGACTTCACCGCCGCCAACGATCTCCAGGTGGACGTTGAGTTCGCGCGGAGTCTTTGCGATGGCGTCGATCAATACGTCCACGTGTTTCTCTTCGGCGAGCCGTCCGGCGAAGAGAACGGTGGGGTTGGCATGCCGCTCAATGGTTTCCCCAGGTTGGAGTTCGTAGGCCGCGGAGTCGATGCCGTTGGAAAGCGGCAGGACCTTGCGGAGGAAGGCGTGCTGGTGCATGGCCTTCGCCGCCAAGGGCGTGGGCGTGGTGACCACCTGGGCCTGGCCCATGACCTTGCCCATGTCCTTCCAGGAGATCCGGCCGACGATGTTCTTGAACCACTGCGGGAAGGGAAGGAACGGGTTCAGGTTCTCCGGCATGAAGTGGTTGGTGGCTACGATCCGGATGCCGCGCTTCACGGCCTCGTACAGGACGTGCTCGCCGATCATGTAGTGGCTCTGGATGTGCACCACGTCCGGCTGGACCTTGTCGAAGAGGAGGCTGATTTCCTTCTTGATCTCCCACGGAAAGCAGATCCGGAAGTACTCGTGCGTGGGGACGCTGTGCGAACGGAGACGGTGGACGGTGGCCTCGTCACGGAATTCCGTGAAGCTCTTGCCCTTGTCCTGCCGGCAGGCCAGCACGTGCACGTTGTGACCGCGCGCCGTCATTCCCTTGGCCAGGCGGTAGCCGAACTGTGCGGCGCCGTTGACGTGCGGCGGGTAGGTATCCGCCGCGATCAGGATGGTAAGGGGTTTGTTGGTGTCGGGAATGGTCACGATGGAGAACTCCTGATGGTCACGGTGCGGACAGCATGAGTGGTGGCAATGCTGCGGTGTCGCCGGTTTGCCGGTCCGCCGAGGCGGTGGCGCAAGGTACTGCACTCCCCTAGGCCTTCCGGTGTGGTCCCTTCGCGTCCTTCTTGCGCTTGGTGACTTCCGGGTGGTGGCGGCTCAGGGCAATAACCCCCACGATAGCAAGGACAGCCGCCGCAGCCATGGCGATTGCCATGACGGCGTGGACATCGGGACGAAGCTCACCCAGGATGACGATGCCGATCGCAATGCCCACCATGGGGTCGATCACAGTCAGTCCGGCGATGACCAGGTCGGGTGGACCGCTGGAGTAGGCGCTCTGCACGAACCACGAGCCCAGGCCACCGGCCGCGGCGATGGCAATCAGGGTGTACCACTGGACGTTGAGCAGGAACAGTCCGTTGGGATCCAGCAAATGCTTGCCGATGATGCGGGTCAGGACGGCGACGAAACCGAACAAAACGCCCGCGCCGAGAATGTAGACGAAGGCACTCATACGGTGTTTGAAGAGGACAGCGAGTGTACCGAAGACCCCAACCGCCAGGGCCAACAGTAAGACGATCGTCAGTTCATCGTCGCCGCTGACGTGGTGGTTTTCCTGCGTCACAAACACAGCCAGCAACACAAACAAGGCCGAGCCCGTGACGCACGCGCTGATAGCTACCACGGTGGCTCGGTTGATGCTGAGCCCTTGGTCCTTGGCGTTGACCACCGTGGTGATGACCAAGGCGATGGCGCCGATCGGCTGGACCACCGTCAACGGTGCAGAAACCAGGGCGATCGCGTTCGAGGCCATGCCCAGGCACAACAGCAGGAGCCCGAACATCCAGCGCGGATTGCGAAGCAGTCGGAGGAAGCCGTTGGAGCTCAGCGCCAGGCCTCCGGTATCGGCCTTGACCGCGCTGCCTTGGCGCTGGGCGCCGACGGCGAGGAAGAATGCGCCAAGCACCGCAAGGAAAACCGCAAGCCACACCATCAGCCGCGTCCGCCGTCGTCGTTCTGCAGTTCCTTGCCTTTCCGCAGGATGGCCCAGAAGTAGTTGTAGGCGGCGATCCAGTGGCCTATCAGTCCGAGGCTGAGGAACGTCCAGGCGGCAACGAAGTACACGTCCGTGAAAGGCAACGGCAGCTTGGACAGCACCAGCAACGGGGTCCCCAACAGCAGCAGGGCCGTGCGGATCTTGCCGACCACGCTGACGGGCAGGTCCGGGTGGTTCCGGAAGTAGATCAGTGAAGCTATGGCCAGGACTGCGTCCGGAACTACCAGCGCGGCCAGGTACCACCACTGCACGACGCCGGCAATCGCCAGGGTGACCGCCACCGCGATGAGGGCCGCACGGTCCGCCATGGGATCCAGGATCCGGCCAAGTTTGGACGTCTGGTCGAAGCGCCGGGCAATGTAGCCGTCAACCCAGTCCGTGCTGCCCATGACCACCAGGACCAGGACGGCGAAACCGTACTCTTTCTGGGCAAGGACCAACCAGACGAAGAGCGGGACGCCCATGAAACGCAAAACGGTCAGGACATTGGGAACCGTGAAAATGAGGTCGTGATCCACTTGGGGACGGTCAGGGCGTGATCCAGCACCGATCAGCCTCATCATGTCCCCCTTCCCCTCGTTTTCAGTGTGTGCGGTGCGTCAGAGTGCTATTTCTTCAGCAACTTGCGCAACGCGAACACAAAAACGGCTGCGGCTGCCCCGAAGGCTGCCAGGTCCTTCCAACGGGCCTTGAGGCGCCCAGCGAGGTCCTCGGGGACGGATTCGCTGACGCCGGCGAACCTGGCGGCGGCGAACTCCCGTCCCTGCTGAAGCTTTTGGTTGGCGCTGTCCACAAGGGCCTGGCCCTGCTTCTTGACGTCCAACTGCTCACCAAGTTCATCGCGGACACCCGTGAGGTGCTCACGGCGCTTGTCCAACCGGCGGCGCAGCTCGGCCTCCGTGGGTGCCTTGACCGCATCGGCTTCCTTGGCAGCTTCCTTGGCTGCTTTCTCTGCCTTGGCCTTTTCAGCCGCAGCCTGTTTCGCGGCCTTTGCCGCCTTGGCTGCAGGCGAGTTGGGATCAAGGATGGATTCGTCGAAGGCCGAACCTTCCTTGGCGATGCCAAGATCATGCTTGATGCCGCGGATGGTGTCCTCGGGAACCAACGGCATGGCCTTCTTGAACTTGGCGACCCCGATCAAGGCACCGAGTGCCACGATCAACAGGAAAACAGCGGAAACGATCAAAGCGGCCAACCAGCCGGGCATGATGGTTGCCAGGCCGAGGATGGCGGCCACCACCAGGGCGATGACCAAAAGTGCCAGGAATACCAGTGCGACGCCGAAGAAGGCACCGGCGATACCAACCTGCGTCGCCTTGCGCTTGAGCTCGACTTTGGCCAGCGCAATCTCGTCGTTGAGTTGCCGTGGAGCCAACCGCGCAACAAGCTTGAGGGTTTTCGGCAAAGTACGGATGGCCGGACCTCTACCTGTCCGGCTGGTGTGACGTCCACTCATGGGTTCCGCCTAACTGCTTCCTCTGGGCTTCGTGATGGGCAAACGCGGCTGAAAAGCAGGCCACGGGCACCTGACCTCAAAACTATCATTCAGGTTCCTGCTCACCTTCCGCGTGCCAGTGCGCGGCGCGCCCCTGCAGGGCTAAAAAATCTGATGTTTCGGCCATAGGATAGATGATCGTGACGAACCCCATAGCCCCGGGCGATTCCCTGAGCCGACGCGAAAAACTTGTCTACATACTTCTTCTGGGCGCGCTCACAGCGTTGGGCCCTTTTACGGTGGACCTCTACCTCCCGGCATTCCCGGCACTTGAGGACAGTTTTGGCGTGTCGGCGGCGGCGATCCAGCTCACACTGACGGGCACGACTGTCGGTTTCGGCCTGGGCCAGCTGGTAGTTGGACCGTTCAGCGATAAGTTCGGCCGACGCCTGCCGTTGATCCTGGCCACGGCTGTGCACATCGGATCCTCTCTTGGTGCCGCCTTGTCCACCGACATCGGGCTGCTTTCGCTGTTCCGCGTGCTCATGGGCATCGGCGCTGCGGGCGGCGGCGTGGTGGCGATGGCCATGGTGCGCGACTTGTTCCACGGCTATGCGATGGTCCGGATGTTCTCCCGGATGTCACTGGTCAACGGCCTTGCCCCAATCCTGGCACCGATCATCGGCTCGCAACTACTGCTGGTATTCCCCTGGCCCGGCATCTTCTACTTCCTTGCCTGCTACGGCACGCTGGTAATCCTTGCCTCCATCTTCTTCATCAAGGAAACCCTCCCCGCGGACCAGCGGGGGAAGTCCGATGCCACGGTGGGACAGCGGTACAAAACTGTCCTGACTGATCGAGTCTTCGTGGGCATGCTCATGGTGGGAAGCCTGAACTTCGGCGGCTTGTTTGCCTACCTCTCGGCATCGACGTTCCTGTTCCAGGACATCTACGATTTCTCCCCGCAGGAATACGGCATCCTCTTCGGAGTCAACTCACTGGGCATCGTTGCCGGTGTACAGATCAGCTCCCGGCTGATCAAGCGGGTTGCGCCGCAGTGGATCGTCGCCGGCGCCACGGTCTTCCTCCTGCTGATGGCCGTCCTCATCATCGTCCTGGACCTCCTGCACGTTGGCCTGTGGGGCATCCTCATTCCGTTGTGGTTCTATATCTGTGCCACGGGCTTCATGTTCCCTTGCGTCCAGGTGTTGTCGCTGGCAAACCACGGCGCCCGCGCCGGAACCGCAGCATCCTTGCTGGGCGCCTCGCAATTCACCATGGCAGGCATCGTTCCGCCGGTGGTGGGCTGGCTTGGCGTGAGCTCGGCCGTCCCCATGGGTGCGGTCCAGGCAGTGTGCATTGCCGGAGCGATCGCCGCGCTGTGGCTGGTGGTCCGGCCGCGTACCGTGCCGTCAATCCATTGACACTGCAGCCCTCCATCTGCTGACAGGACCGACGACCTGGCCATGACTGTCACCACCGCCCCGTAGGCTGGGACCATGACGAAAAAACCGCACCGCAACGGCCGGGGACTGTTCCTCGGTGCCCTGCTTGGCGCCGTCGTCGGGGCGCTCTTGGGCCGGCTGGCCGGTAGCGCGCTCTTCGGCGCAATCCTCGGCGCGGTGATCGGGTCGGCCCTTCTGTATCGCGTCAACCCCGGCCCCTGGAACCGGGAGTAGCCGGACCTCCCCATCCGGGCGCCGGCAAGGCAGAATGGTGGCCAGCCGGGGATACCCGTGCAACACCTGTGAAGGGGACATCACATGAGTGCGGCTGTGGGCTTGAGGGGTACGGTACGTGGCGCGGCTGCCTTGCGAAGGTTGCCGCTGACGCTGGGACTCATCGCGGTCCTGTGGATCATCGGGGCAGCAACGGGAAGCGTGCTGGCCGGGCCAAGCGAGCCACTCCTGGAGCAGGTGGGCCTGGGTCTGGCCGTGGAACCGGGACCGTGGTGGTCCATCTTCACGTCCGGATTCTTCGCTTCCTCCCTGCTGGACTACTTGGCCTGCACCGCGATGATCCTGGTTGGCGTGGGAATCGCCGAACGCACCATGGGACCATGGCTGGCGCTGGCCGCTTTCGTGGCAGGAACCGCAATCAGCGCCTTGGTGGTGGTTGTCCTGGTGGAGTTCGGAACGGACAACAGCGACCAGTGGCTCAGCTTCCTGGGCGGCGAATACGTCGTGGGTGCCTACGGTGGAGCGGCGGCGGCCCTGGGATGCTCGACGGCGGCACTTGAGGCGCTTTGGCGGCGGCGCCTCAGGACGTGGTTGCTTGCCGCCACGCTGATGTTCGCCTTGTTTGTTGGCGTGGCCCAAACGCTTCAGGCCTTGGCTGGTGCCGTGATCGGCATCCTGGCAGGTTGGGGCATCCAGTCCCTCGTCCTGCGGCGCAAGGCAGGCTCCTTCCATTCCTCGAGCCTCCGCGAAACCCGGTTCCTGGTAGGTACCGTGGTTGGCGTCTTCGCGTTGGGGCCGCTGCTGACCCAGGTGACGGGAACGTTGGACGTGGGGCCGCTCTCCGTCGTGTCCCAGGTGATGTTGCAGGCCAGTCCCACTATGGACGAAGTCCAGGAAGCCTGCGACAACGACAAGAGCTGCGTCACCCTGCAAAGCGTGGTGGGCGTCCAGAGCTTCGGGGCCACCATCCTCACCGTGATCCCTGTATTGCTGCTCCTGGTGTGTGCGGAAGGGCTCCGAAGGGGACGCCGGCTGGCCTACAGGCTCACGCTGGCCATCCAGCTGTACCTGGCCGCCGTGACGACGTTCACCATCGTCCAATACGCCACCGACCCGGAAGTGACGCTGGGCAGCGATGACGTGGGATTCCTGCTCCTTTACGCTGTGCCGGCCATCCTGGCACCGCTCATCATCGCTTTCCTCCTGCTCGGCCACCGCCACAAGTTCCGCGTCGAATCAAGCGACGCGGGCTACCGGGTCCTGGGCAGGACCACGTTGGCCATGGCCGGCGCAGCGGTGATCCTCTACGCGGCCGCCTGGTTCCTTGAAGGCAACCCGGACCGTTCCAGCCCCTGGGACCTGCTGGGCCAGTTGACGCACATCCTGGTCCCTTTCCCGGTCCCGTTTGTTACCGAGCTCCCCCAGGGGCTTTTCAGCACCGTCCTGTACGGCCTTGGAGGGGACATCATCTGGCTGTGTATTTTGCTGTTGGTGCTGAACAACTTCCAGCGGTTCAGGACGCTCGCTACGGATCCGGCCGCGGACCTGGGGCATGCCCGCGAACTCATTCACGACGGCGGCAACTCGCTTTCGTGGATGGCGCTCTGGGACAACAACCAGTACTGGTTCACGCCCGACCGCAAAGCAGGCTTGGCCTACCAGGTCCACAACGGCGTGGCCCTCACGGTCGCGGGCCCCTTCGGGGCCAGGGAACACCATTCCGGCGCGGCCACCGGGTTCCTCGCCCATTGTGCAACCCAGGGCCTCACGCCCTGCTTCTATTCGGCCACCGACGAGCTGGACGCAGCGCTCATGCCCCGGGACTTCCGCAAGCTGGAGGTGGCCGAAGAGACGCTGCTGAACGTACAGACCATGACGTTCAAGGGCAAAGAGTGGCAGAACGTCCGGACAGCATTGAACCGGGCGGAGAAGCTCTCCATCAAAGACCAGTGGCACCACTACCACCTCATGCCTCCCGGCATCCGCGCGCAGCTTGCGGAGATCTCCGAAGAGTGGGTCGCTGACAAGGCCCTCCCCGAGATGGGCTTCACCCTGGGTGGCCTCGATGAGCTGAAGGATCCCGAGGTGCTCTGCTGCGTGGCCGTGGACGACGACGGCCTGGTGCACGGCGTCACCAGCTGGTTGCCGGTCTTCAGCGATGGCGTGGTGACCGGCTGGACCCTGGACTTCATGCGGCGCCGTACCACGGGATTCAAGGGCGTCATGGAGTTCCTGATCGCATCGGCTGTGACCCACTTCAAGGAAGATGTCCCGCAGATTTCCTTGTCCGGCTCGCCCCTTTCCAACACGGGCTCCGCACCGGACGACGGCGACCACAGTGCACTGGACCGCGTCTTGGCGCTGCTGGGCAATGCCCTGGAACCGATGTACGGCTTCAAGTCCCTCGCGGCCTTCAAATCGCGGTTCCAGCCTGAGCACCGCACCCTGTACATGTACTACCGGGATCCCCTGTCCCTGCCGGCCATCGGATTGGCTGTGGGCTCCGCCTACCTCCCCGGCCTGTCCCCTGCCCAAAGCGCCGGATTGCTCCGCCAGATGGTAGCCCGGGAGGCGGCGGCATGAGCGAGGGACGGACGCGGCCGCAATGAACGACATCCTGAAAATCGAGATCACCGGCCCCGTGGTCATGACCATCGCCGTGGTGGTTGGCGTGGGCACGTTCCTGCTCCTCTTCCTCCGGCCCTCCTCGCGCTGGGCCATGACGGCGGTGCTGGGCATCTCCGTGGCTGCCTTGGTGGGCTGGTTGACGGTGTGGCTCGTGGAGGACGTCATGGACGTGTTCCACGTGGGCCTCACTCCCAGGGTGTGGTTCTGGGTCATCACGGGTTTCGCGGCCCTGGGGCTGGCTATTGTCACTTTCCGCCACAGTCCCCGGTGGCGGAAGGTTGCGGCAGCCATCTCCATTCCCGTCTTCCTGCTGGTCACAGCCCTGGGCGTCAATACCGAGTTCGGGCTGAACAACACCCTGGGTTCGGCATTGGGCATTCCTACGGAGGATCCCATCCAACTGTCCAAACCCAACCCCGACGACCCCATCCCCACGGGCCCGCTCTGGCAGAGTTGGAAACCGCCGGCCAACATGCCTTCCCAGGGCAAGGTGGGAACCCAGGTCATTCCGGCTACGGCATCCGGGTTCAACGCCCGCCCTGCCGGAATCTACCTGCCTCCTGCGGCCCTGACGGAGAATCCGCCCAAGCTCCCGCTCTATGTGCTCATGATGGGCCAACCGGGGCTGCCGGACCCGCAGTACGTGGCGGCGGCGTTGGATGATTTCGCTGCGAAGAACAACGGGCTCGCACCGATCGTGATCGTGGCCGACCAGATCGGCCCGGACCAGGACGACACCCTCTGCCTCGACACTGCCACCTACGGCAACGTGGAGAAATACATCAACGTGGACGTGGTGAACTGGGCCAAGGAAAACCTGAACATCCTTCCGGACCGGGACCACTGGACCATTGCCGGTTACTCCAACGGCGGGCAATGCGCCATTTCCTTCGCGGTGAAGTATCCAAAAATGTGGGGCAACGTGGTGGACATCTCAGGTGAAGAATTTCCCGGCGCCGAGGACACGGCCGGCAACCTTGCGGAGATCTTCCACGGCGACCAGGCCGCCTACGACGCCCAAAAACCCATCAACATCATGAAGGGCAAGCAGTTCCCGGACACCACTGCGGTTTTCACGGCCGGCTCGGACGACGTTGTGTACGTTGCCGCTGCCAAGGCCGTCTCTGCCGCGGCGAAGGCCTCCGGGATGACGGTGACGTACTACGAGGTGCCCAACGGCGGACACGTTGGCATCGCCTTGAATGCCGGGCTGGTCAAGGGCTTCGAGGTCCTCTACCCGCGCCTGGGATTGTCCCGCTAAGCGAAGTCCGCCCCTGTTGTGAGGGGTGCCCCGGACGATAAAGTTGAGGTGTGCCACATTGGCAAGAGCTGCAGCCGCTACCGGCACCATGGCAGCGTCGGGATGAGCGCATCCTGCCGCTGTGGTGGGACCGCCTGTGCTCCGTGACAAGTCCCCAATCAGCGGCCCTCTACGCCGCCGGCCTGTTCACCGACGATCGCCGCCGCCCCATCGCCCAGTGGTTCAATCCCGAGGCCGATGCTGCGCTGCTGGTGGCTCCCGAGACATCACCGGAATGGCCGGTCCAGCGGTTCGGTATTTTCTATGCGCCACCGGGTGGAGGCTTCACGCGCGTCTACTCTGCGCCCCACGAGTGGCACCCACGGGAGCCAAGGACTCCGCCAACGGAGCAGGAGGCTTTCCTTGCCGCGGTGGCCGAGGCCTCGCGCTTCCTCCAAGTGGAAATGGACTTCGTCTAGGCAAAAAATGAACCCCGCACCGGCGTGTAGCCGGTACGGGGTCCGTGCGCTCCTCCGACTGGACTTGAACCAGTAA
>NZ_JBIVXM010000006.1:144957-257498 GCF_044769205.1 Paenarthrobacter sp. NPDC090520 | reverse complement strand
AACCCTTCGATTAACAGTCGAATGCTCTGCCAATTGAGCTACGGAGGATTGAAGCGGTAATTAGCTTAACAGGGCTCAGCCGAAAAGCGAAATCGACTCGGAATACCCCCTGGGGGTATAAAAATACCCCCGTTCCGGAGATCCGAAACGGGGGTATGTGTCCGCTCCTCCGACTGGACTTGAACCAGTAACCCTTCGATTAACAGTCGAATGCTCTGCCAATTGAGCTACGGAGGATTGAAGCGGTAATTAGCTTAACAGGGCTCAGCCGAAAAGCGAAATCGAACCTCAGGCCTCAGCCCGCAGTGCCCGGCGCTCCATTTCCAGCTGCATCAGCTCGCGGTTCAACCGCTGGAATTCCTCCGGATGGGCTGCGGCATCCAGGCGTTGCAGCTGGCCCATCTTGTCTGCTTTGATGCGGGTGATCTGCAGCTCGAACAGCCGGGCGAGGATGTCCCGGCAATACCGCTGCATTGCCTCGGGTGTGCTCGCCGGCAACGGAGTCACCGCCAACTCGGACACCAAGGGCCGCAACGGCTCCGGAACCTCTTGGCGGACCTTCTCCACCCAGGCCACGGGATCGGCCGCCTGGGCTACTCCCGTCGCCCTGATGGCCGCATGGAGCGCCGCGTACGCCGGAGTGGCAAAGTAGGAGGCCTCGAAACGCTCCCAGTTTCCCTCGCCCAGGACTCCCGGCTCCTGCAGCACCACTTCCAAGGCCTGCCGCTCCATCCCCGCAACGGGGTCGCGGGGGTCGGGACGGTTGAACGCCGGACCGTTCGACGGCGGTGCTGCCGTCGTCTGTTGCTCCGCCGGACCCGCCGTGGCTGTGCCGGAGGCTGCCCGTTTGGCCGCCGCCCCGACATACCGGCTGACTTCCTCGATGGGCATGCCGAGCCATCCCGCGAGTTCGCGCGTATAGGCCGGACGGATTCCTGAGTCCCTGATCTGCGCCACCACCGGCGCAGCTTCCCGGAGAGCAGCGACGCGGCCCTCCACGGTGTCCAGGTTGTGCTTGCGCAGCGAGGCCCGGATGGCGAACTCAAAGAGCGGCTTGCGGCTGGCGATGAGTTCGCGCACGGCCGGGTCGCCTTTGAGTTGGCGAAGATCGCACGGATCTGCGCCGGTGGGCTCCACGGCGACGTAGGTCTGGGCCACGAACCGCTGGTCTTCCTCGAAGGCCCGCAAGGCGGCTTTTTGACCGGCGGCGTCGCCGTCGAAGGTGAAGACTACCTCTCCCCCGGTGCCGTCGTCGGAGAGCAGGCGGCGGGCAATCTTGATGTGTTCGGTACCGAAGGCAGTACCGCAAGTGGCCACCGCCGTCGTGACTCCTGCCAGGTGGCAGGCCATGACGTCGGTGTACCCCTCCACCACCACGAGCTGGCGGTCCTTGGCGATGTTCCGCTTGGCGAGGTCGATTCCGTAAAGGACCTGGGACTTCTTATAAAGCGTGGTTTCGGGGGTGTTGAGGTACTTGGGACCTTGGTCGTCCTCGAAGAGCTTGCGGGCACCGAAGCCGATGGTGTCCCCTGCGATGTCCCGAATAGGCCAGATGAGCCTGCCGCGGAAACGGTCGTAGATTCCACGGTTGCCTTCTGAAAACATCCCTGTCAGTTTCAACTCCGCGTCGGTGAACCCACGTCCCCGCAGGTGCTTGAGGAGTGAGTCCCAGCCCTGCGGCGCATAGCCAACTCCGAAATGCTCGGCAGCGGCGCGGTCGAAGCCACGGCCGTCCAGGAAGTTGCGGCCCTCCGCGGCCCCCGGCGTCAGGAGCTGGGCACGGAAAAACTCGTCGGCGATCTTGTGTGCATCCAGCAGGCGCTGACGCTTGCCGACTTCCTCGCGGCTGGGTCCGGTACCGCCGTCCTCATAGCGGAGTTCGTAGCCGATCCGGGCAGCGAGTTTTTCCACGGCTTCGTGGAAGGAGCTGTGGTCCATCTTCTGGATGAAGGAGATCGCGTCCCCGTCTTCGCCGCAGCCGAAGCAGTGGTACCTGCCTACTTGGGGACGGACGGTAAAGGAGGGCGAGCGCTCGTCGTGGAAGGGGCACAGGCCCTTGAAGCTGCCGAGTCCGGCGCTGCGGAGGGTGACGTAGCCGTCCACGACTTCCTTGATGTCCGTGCGCTGGCGTACTTCATCGATGTCTTCACGTTTGATCAGGCCAGCCACTAGACCATCCTAGTCCGGCAGGATGGGCGGAAAACTACCACAGCGACGGCAGGCTCCCCACCAAACGCTCGTACATCGCCAGGGCCGAACCGTCAGTCAGCGAGGCCACCTGGTCGATCACCACGCGCAGGCGGGCGCCATCGTCGACGGCGGCACGCCAGTCCGCAGCGAACATCGGCTCCAGATGCCGGTCGCCGGTGGCATTGAGCACTCCCACCAGGGCGTGCAGGACTTCGCGCTGGCGCTCATAGACCGGCTGGCGGTGGTCCGTGGAAATGACGAAGGTGGTGGCCAGGCCTTTGAGGACAGCGATTTCCGTGACCGTTTCCTCGGGCACCATGAGCTCGGCACCATAGCGGGTCAGGTTGGAGGGGCCGAAGTGTGAGCGGGTGGTTTCCATGGCGCTCTGGCAGAAGCGGCCAATCAGCTGGCTGGTCATGTCCTTGAGCGCCGCCATGGACTTCCGGCTGCCGTCGGCCTCGCGGACCCACACCTTGGTGGCTTCAAGCCTGGCCAGGGCAGCGTCGATCTCGGCTGGCTCGTTGTGCGGCAGGTACCACTGCTTGGTGTAGCCCACCACGCGTGCCCTGTGGTCCGGGTTCTCCATCCACTTCAACTGGAAATGGCCGGCGACGATCGCATCTTCCACGTCGTGGACGGAGTAGGAGATGTCATCCGCAAGGTCCATGACCTGCGCTTCGATGCAGGACCGGTTGCCCGAGGCGCCTTCGCGGAGCCATTCGAACACCGGGAGATCGTCCTCATAGGCGCCGAACTTGCTGGTGCGGTGCCCATGGATCACCGGGGCGTCCAGGGCCGACCAAGGGTACTTGGAAGCAGCGTCCAGGCTGGCCCGCGTGAGGTTGAGTCCGGCGGGCCGCCCGTCCTCGGTGAGGACCTTGGGTTCGAGCCTGGTCAGCAGGCGCAGGGTTTGGGCATTGCCTTCGAAGCCGCCTATGGCATGGGCTACCTCGTTCAGCGCCGATTCGCCGTTGTGGCCGAACGGCGGGTGTCCGAGGTCGTGGCTGAGGCAGGCGGTATCCACCACGTCCGGGTCACAACCCAGGGACCGGCCAAGCTCGCGGCCCACCTGCGCTACCTCCAGGCTGTGGGTCAGCCGGGTCCTGACGAAGTCGTCGGTGTCCGGTGCCACCACCTGGGTCTTGGCACCAAGGCGGCGCAGGGCCGAGGAGTGCAGCACGCGGGCGCGGTCGCGCTCAAAGTCCGAGCGGTACGTGTTCTTGCGCGGTTCTTCGACCCAACGGGCGGAGTCCGCTTCGGAGTAACCGGGGATCGCCTGCGCATATTCGTGCGCAGTTCCGGCACGGCCGATCGTTGCTTCGGTTCCCATGGGTTTCTGCCTCCTTCGTGCGCCGTCCTCTGGTGCCTCTTGAGCCAGTCTTGCACGCTGGGAGCTAGCCGCCCGAAACGTCCAGCTCGGCTGCCGCGATGTCGGCGCTTTGTTCCGCGTTGAGCTGGCGGCTGTCCAGCCAGTCCTTCGGCAAAGCGGGCCGCTTGGGAGATCCTGCGCGGCCTCGTGGGCCTTCGGAATCCACCCCCGGATACGGCAGTTCCAGGTCCAGCTCGGCCAACAGCTCCCGGAGCACCTCAAGCGTGGGGACGGTGGCCAACTTGGCCCGGAGTTCTCCGCCGACCACGTAACCCTTGAAGTACCAGGCCATGTGTTTGCGGATTTCGCGGAGGGCCTTGTACTCGTCGTTCCCGAAAGTCTCCACCATGAGTTCGGCATGGCGGTACACCCCGTCGGCCACTTCGCGCAGGCCCGGACGGTGCCGCTCATCGCTGCCCTCGAAGGCGGCCTGCAGGTCGCCGAACAGCCAGGGGCGTCCTTGGCAGCCGCGGCCCACCACAACACCGTCGACGCCGGTCTCCCGGACCATGCGGACAGCATCCTCGGCAGACCAGATGTCCCCGTTGCCCAGGACCGGAATGTCCGGCAGGGCTTCGCGCAAGCGCGCAATGGAGGACCAGTCCGCTTGGCCGGAGTAGAACTGCGCCGCGGTGCGTCCGTGGAGCGCGACGGCGGCCACACCGGAATCGCGGGCGATCCGGCCGGCGTCGAGGTACGTCAGGTGGTCTTCATCGATGCCCTTGCGCATCTTGATGGTCAGCGGAATGCCGCCCTTGGACGCTTCCTTGACGGCGGTCTGGACAATAGAGGTGAAGAGGTCGATCTTCCACGGCAGTGCCGAGCCACCACCACGGCGGGTGACCTTGGGGACGGGGCAGCCGAAGTTGAGGTCGACATGGTCCGCGCGGTCTTCTTCCACGAGCATGCGGACGGCCGCACCCACCGTCACCGGGTCCACGCCGTAGAGCTGCACTGAGCGGACTTTCTCGTCGTCGTCGTGCGAGATGATCCGCAGGGACTCCGGGGTCCGTTCCACCAGGGCACGCGAGGTGACCATTTCCGCCACGTAGAGTCCGCCACCGTATTCGCGGCAGAGCCGGCGGAAAGCGGAGTTGGTGATGCCCGCCATGGGGGCCAGGATCACGGGAGTGTCCACGGTGATGTCGCCGAGCTGCAAAGGCGGGAGCTCAAGCCTGGGAGTGGGAGGTGTTGCTACTACAGTCACCCATCCATTGTTGCAAATCAGGGCAAATCGGCCGCCTGCCTCGATGAAACGCTAGAGCAACCACCCGTTCCCCGCGGCGATGCGCACCGCTTCCGCCCGGGTCCGGCCGCCTGTCTTGGCCATGGCCGAGGACAAGTAGTTCCGGACTGTTCCCTCGGACAGCACCGCTGCCTTGGCAATATCGGCTACTGTGCCGCCGTCGGACGCTGCCCTGAGCACCTCAGTCTCGCGTTCGGTCAACGGGCTGTCCCCCGACGTCAGCGATTCGGCCGCGAGCGCCGGATCCACCACCCGGAGGCCCTGGTGGACGCGGCGCACGGCCTCGGCGAGTTGCCTGGCAGGGGTGTCCTTCACCACGAAGCCGGAAGCCCCGGCGCGCATGGCCAGCTTGAGGTACCCCGGCCGGCCGAAGGTGGTGACCATGAGGACCCGGCAGTTGGGGGCGGCTTGACGGACCTCGGCTGCCGCGCTGATGCCGTCGAGGCCCGGCATTTCGACATCGAGCATGGCCACGTCCGCTGCGTGTTCCACCACTGCTGCTGCCACGCCCGTGCCGTCGCCCAGTTCGGCCACCACCTCAATGTCGTGCTCCAGCCCCAGCAGGGCTGCAAGGGCTCCGCGGACCAAAGCCTGGTCATCGGCAATCACCAAACGGATGGTCATACCTGTACCGCCAATCTGAATCCTCCGAGTTCGCTGGAACCGATGCTGAGCGTGCCCCCGGCGGCTTCCACTCTTTCCCGAATTCCGGCCAAGCCGCTCCCCATGCCATCCCCCAGACCCGGCCCCACGCCGTCGTCCTCCACCAGGACAGTGGACGACGACAAGCGCACCCGGCAGCGTCCGGCGCCCGAATGGCGCACCACGTTGGTGACGCCCTCGCGCAGGACCCAGCCAAACAACTCGCGACGCCCCGCCGGAACTTCCTCCGACGTGGCCGGGAGCTCGGCCTCGATTCCCGCCGATTCCAGTGCCGTCCTGGCGACGGCCAGTTCCGCGAGGACGTTGACCCCGCGGTAGCCGGCAACCGTTGCCCGGACGTCGGCCAGGGCGCCGCGGGCGAGGTCCTGGACCTCGGCAATTTCCTTCGCTGCGCGGTCGGTGCCGGAGGGAGCCTCGAGCATCCGGCCCGCGAGCTCGGCCTTCACGGCGATGACAGTCAGGGAGTGCCCCAGGATGTCGTGCATGTCCCGGGCCACCCGGCTCCGTTCAGCGGCCACCGCAGCGTCGGCCAGGCCTGTTTGTGCGGCACGGAGTTCCACGGTCTGCCGGATCAGCCTGGCGAACGAGGTCATCATGAGGCCCAAGGACAGGATCAATGCCGGTTGGAAGAACGCCTGCTCCGGGTTCCCGTCCGACAATTCGACAGTGAGCGATACTGCGGCCAGGAACACGATCAGGGCAAAATCCACGCGCGGCGGCAGGACAGTCATGGCGATGGCGCAGGCCAGGAAAGGCCAGGTCCACAAGGCCTCCCGCCCCAGGAAGAGGATCACCAGGGCATCCAGTGCCAGCAGGATGCCGGCGGTGGCCAAGCCAGTGCGCGTGGACCTCCGCCAGCCGAACATCGGCAGGAAGGCGTAGGCAAGGAAGAAAGCGACCAATGAAGCCGAGGCCGCAAGTTTCCATACCAACGGCTCATCCACGGACCACACCAGATTCCACGTGGGCCACGCCCACAGCGCCACCGAGAGCCCGGCGCCAAGGAACCAGCGGCGCGGACCGGGCCCGCGGAACATCTCGCCGAAGGCCTGGGTTTTCATGACTCCCAGCCTAGCCAAGACCGTGGCGCTCAGACCCGGTTCGTGTCGCGCCGGAAGGCCATGGCTGCCCCGCCCACAAAGATCGCCAGCCAGACCAGGACGTTCACGATCCACATCAGATCGAAGTCGCCCGTGATGGGGCTCCTTGCCAGTTGGCCGATTCCGTACGCCGGAGTGAACTTGGCGATCTGGCCAAAGGTATCCCCCATGACCTCGATGGGCATGAAGAGCCCGCCCAACATGGCCAGGATCGCCAGGGCCGGGCCGAGGATCTGCATGACGTTCTGGCTCGGCATGAGGTAACCAACAAACAAGCCCAACGCCGCGAAGACCAAGGAGCCGAGCCATGCCACGATGCCCGCGGTGAGCCACGTCTGTACGTCCATGGTCACGCCGGCGATCGCCCCAATAACGAACTGGGCGATCACAGCCACCAGCGAAAGGGTCAAGGCCGCGGCAGCCTTGACGGCGATGTAGGCGCCGGGCAGCAGCGGGGTCAGGCGAAGCTGCCTGCTCCAGCCCTGTGCACGTTCCACCGCAACCTGGCTCCCCGCACCCGTGGCGGCGGTCATGGCCGCATACACGGTGAGGCTGATGAGGATGTACTGGCCGTAGCTGTGGCCATTGGGCAACAGCTGGTTCTTGTTGGACAGGCCAAAGATGAAGAAGAAGATCGCCGGCATCAGCACTGTGAAAATCACGGTCCGGCGGTTCCTGAGCATCCGCTTGATTTCTATCCAGAGGAACGTGCCGTTGACTCCCCCGGCCGAGGGCTTACGGTCCTGGATTGCTGTCACCTGGCTCATGCCCGGTCTCCTTCGAAGGTGCGGACTGTCTCGCTGGACGGCTCATCACCCGTCAGGGCCACGAAGGCCTCTTCGAGGTTGTTGGCCACCACTTCGAGGTCGTGGGCCCGGGTGTTGTTGAGCAGGTAGCGGACCACGGAGTCCGAGTCGGACGTGCGGACGGTGACGCGGCCGCCGTCGAACTCCACGGCATCACTGGGCGGCAAGGCGGCCAGCAGCGACTGGTCCTCCACCGGCAGGGACGCCTTGACCGTGCGGCCGGACGCGAGGTTCTTGATCTGGGCGGCCGTTCCGTCGGCCACCACGGTTCCCTGCCGGACCAGGACAATCCGGTCCGCGTAGGCGTCTGCTTCTTCGAGGTAGTGGGTGGCGAAAATGACCGTTCGCCCCTTCGTGGCGTCGGCCCGGATGGCGGACCAGAAGTCGCGGCGGCCGGCCACATCCATGCCGGTGGTGGGTTCGTCGAGGATGAGGAGGCCGGGATCGGAAACCAAGGCCATCGCGAAGCGCAGCCGTTGTTGCTGGCCACCCGAGCACTTCTCCACGCGGCGATCGGCGATGTCCAGGATGCCGGCCCGGGAGAGGACCTCGTCCACCGGCCGCGACGACTCGAACATTGCGGCCGTCAGTTGCACCGTTTCGCGGACGCTGATGTCCCGGAGGAGTCCACCGGTCTGCATGACGGCAGCCACCTGTCCCCTGGCAACGGCGCCCCGCGGCGTGTGGCCGAAGATGGAGACGTCGCCCTGGTCCGGGGTGCTGAGCCCGAGGATCATGTCGATGGTGGTGGTCTTTCCCGCCCCGTTCGGACCCAGGAAAGCAACAACCTCTCCCTGCTGCACGGTCAGGTCCAGGCCGCGGACGGCGTGGACCTTTCCGAAGCTCTTATGAAGTCCGGCGGCTTGGACGGCCGGTACGCCTGCGGTTGTCATCGCTCTCCCTGGCAGTGGTTTTGTGTCACTAACCAGTCAAGCCGCGAACAAGCTCCTGCACTTCTACCGGGTGTCACCAGTCAGCGATGACAAATGTCATGGGCTATTCGTCGGTGCCACGTTCGGCTTCGCGCCTGGCCCGCCGGCTCCCCGGCCGGGCCTGCCCCGCAGTCCCGGTGCGGTGGCCGGCGTCGTTCGCGTGGTCCCGTTCGGAACCCACGACGGCGGCAGCGGCCGCGAGCGCGCCGGCATCGGCAACATCGTCCAGGCCTACGGCGGAGGATCCCTCCCCACGCTTCAGGCCCGTGGCCTTGACCACCAGCACTGCGATGAACGTTGTGACGGGAATGGCGAGGACCAGGCCGATGGAACCAACCAGGGTCCGGATGACTTCCTCGGACAATTCGGCGCTGGTCAAGGCTTCGGCCAGGGGACGGTCGTAGAGCATCACGATGATGAGGATGGGCAGCGCGGCGCCCGCGTAGGCGAAGGCGATGGTGTAGACCGTGGAGGCGATGTGGTCCCGGCCGATCCGCATGGCCGACGTGAAAAGCTTGCGGGCGCTGGTGTTGGGCGCCAGTTCGTACAGTTCCCACACTGCCGAAGACTGCGTGATGGTGACGTCGTTCAGGACGCCCAGCCCGGAGATGATGAGGCCGCACAGGATGATGCCGGAAATGGAGATCTTGTCCGACATATTGATCAGGGTGGCGGCGTCGTGGTTGCCGACGCCGGCGAGGTTGGCTGCGTCAGTGGCCCAGGCGGCCAGCAGCGCCGTGATGCCCAGCCCGAAAATTGTTCCGAGCAATGCCGTGGACGTCCGGGCCGAGAAGCCGTGCGCGAAGTAGAGCACCCCGATCATGATCACCGTGGAACCCACCAACGCCAGGAGCAGCGGGGGTTTGCCTTCCACCAGGCCGGGCAGGATGAAGCTGACCAGGACCGCGTAGGCTCCCACCAAACCAAGGAGGGCCCGGAAGCCACGCCACCGCGCCACGGCGATGACCACTACCGCGTAGAGCACGGCCAGCAGCGCGATGGGAACGTTCCGCACGAAGTCGACAAACACGTACGACGGCGAGCCGCTGCCTGCCGCTGCCCCCTGGACACCGGAGAGGTTGAGGTAGCGGATGTTGTCACCCACATCCACGCCATGGGACTTGGCGACGTCCGGGTTGATGACTACCTTGACGGGTTCGCCGCCCTTGTCCGGCTCGGTGAACGCGAAAGTGCACTCGGAACCGGCCGGCGTGCTTCCGGATTGGCTGGAATCCGCCTGGCCGGTTTGGGTGCAGCTTTCCTGCACCACCCGCTGGATCTTGCCGGTATCGAACGTGACGCCCGGGGCGGCCTGGTAGGGGCTCGCGAACGAAATCCCTTCGCGGCTGCCGGAAGGCCACATGAGCATCATGGCAACGATAGTCAGGACACCCAGCGGAACCAGCACGCCGGCCAGGAGCCAGTTGGCCCGCTTGCGTGATGCGATGGCTTCAGGAGTCGGCTCGGAACTGTCGGCGTGGGAGTGGCCGTGGCCCATCAGCAGCTAAACCTCATGCCTCAACCCTACGCGGCCAAGCCACGGTCACTCGACGCCCCCGGCGCTATCCCGGCCTCAGGCAGGTTTGATGTTCTGGTTCACGTGGAAGAGGTTGCCGGGATCGTACTTTCCCTTGATCTGCACCAGCCTGACCCAGTTGGGCCCATAGTTCTCGCTGACGCGCTGCTGGTCCTCGGAGTCCATGAAGTTGATGTACCCGCCACGCTCGGAATGGGGTGCCAAAGCCTCGGCGTAGTTGCGCGCCCACGCGATGTTGGCGTCATTGTCCGCCGGGTCCACCCACTGGGTGGCGATCACCGGAGAGAACTTCATGTCCCTGTTGGCGAAGGCTGTGTCCTGGACTCCCACCCTGGAGACGGCCCCGTCGATCGGGTAGACGTGGACGGAGGTGTTGACGCTGGTCACCGTGGAGCCGAAGGTGGCGTGCGCCCCGATGGCACCGTCATTGAGTTCGCGGAGGAAGTTGGCTTTCCAGTAGCCCTGCATGCCTTTCTGGTTCAGTCCGTCGAAGGCCACGTTCAGCGCCGGGTAGGGCATGGGTCCCACCATGGATCCGGCCACGGGGGCGGCGTCCAGGAACGGCTGTCACCGCGATGGTCCCTCGACGGCGTCCCCGGTCCACATGCCCACCACCACGCAGACGGGTTTTCCATGCCATTCCTCCGGGAGGAAAGGCACAGGCGGGCCCTGGTGGAAGCCCAGGAAGGCGCCGAATTCCTCGGGGGCCGTGGCGATGTAGTCGCGATAGAAATGCGCCACGGTGTCCGAGTGCTCGGCTCCGTAAATGACGATCCCGGCATGGACCATGTCCACTGGATGGAGCGTGAATTCAAAGGAGGTCACCACGCCGAAGTTTCCCCCGCCACCTCGCAGGGCCCAGAACAAATCCTCGTTGCGGTCCTCGCTGGCCACCACGAACGAGCCATCGGCGGTCACCACATCCGCGGACACCAGGTTGTCGCAGGACAAGCCGAACTTCCTGGCCAGATAGCCGATGCCACCGCCCAGGGTCAGGCCGGCAACCCCTGTGGAGCCCACGATGCCGCCCGTGGTCGCAAGGCCGAACGCGTGGGTGGCGTGGTTGAAGTCCGCCCACGTGGTTCCCGCCTCCGCCCTCGCCGTTCCGGCCTCCGGATCCACGCGGACACCCGTGCGGTTCACGAAGTCCAGCACCAGGGCGTCATCCCAGGTCCCGAACCCGGGGGCGCTGTGCCCGCCGCCACGGATGGCGAGCGGCATGCCGTTGTCCCGTGCGAAGTTCACGCCGGCAATGACATCTGCCACTTGCGCGACGCGGACAATACCCGCCGGACGCTTGTCCACCATCGCGTTGAAAACGGACCGCGCGGAATCGTACTCGGGATCTTCCGGAGTGATGAGTTGGC
Organism: Paenarthrobacter sp. NPDC090520; assembly: GCF_044769205.1. NCBI lineage: Bacteria > Bacillati > Actinomycetota > Actinomycetes > Micrococcales > Micrococcaceae > Paenarthrobacter > Paenarthrobacter sp. NPDC090520. The sequence continues at coordinate 246,288 of NZ_JBIVXM010000006.1, read as the reverse complement.
CGCGCAACTGTTCCCGCAGCCCGTCAAGGGCTATTCCATTCATGGTTTACCACCAATAAGAAATGTGAGACCGGGATGTTCCCACGCCGTTTCCCTCCAGCTACGGCGGCGTGGGGGTTTACGTCGTCATGCCTACTCCTGCGCGGTGGCGGCGTCAAGCATCTTTTGCTTGCCCGCTGCCGGCCGCTAAACAGCGGATCCCGCCGGCGCCACGAAATCGTGGTGCCGGCGGGATCCGCAATCCGGGCGGTAACCGCTCAATCGCTCACAATAAGGGTGTCCGCGCCGCGTACGTGCGCCTTGCCTGACCCCAGCAGCGGCTTCAGGACACCACGCAGGGCGGCCATGGACTCATCGACTTCCAGGAGCACCGGGTGCTGGTAGGCGATGAGGGCCAGCAGGTCCCGCACGGCGGTTTCCGCGTCATCCGGCGCCAACTGGGGATCGTGCCCCAGGAAGACGTCGGAGGGCTCCCCGGTGTTGCCCTGGGCGTAGCTGATGGCGAACGCCTGGATCTTGCCCTTCCTGGATGCCGGCACGCCCTCACCGAAAGCACTGGCCTTGGGTGCGCGCAGGACAATCGCACCGTGGGCCCCCGTGAGGTCATGCAGGAAGAGACGCTGCACCGTGGCGATGCTGAGCTCCCCCGGGCTGTCCCAGTGGTGCACGGCAGAGTAGTAGCGGCCCACGACGTCGCTCAGTTCCACAGACCCGGTGGCCAGGTCCTCCACACGCTCGGCGGCGGCCTCCTCGGAGCCGTCTCCGAACCTTGGCAGCTTCAGTGGCTCGGGGTCCACCACCACCAGCTGGGAACGCTGGATGGGTCCCAGCCCTGCCGCCTCGGCGAAGGCGGCCCCGGGCGTGCCCGGCTCCACCTTGCTGCGCAGCGCGGAAACGCCCGACGGCGCGTTCCCGGCTTCCGCGCGGAGCATGGCCAGGAGGGTGGCACCGATTCCACTGCGGCGATGATCCTTGGCCACCTCGATGTAGGCCCACAGACGCTCAGGATGGAGGGAGGCCTCGTGGACCACACCGGCCGCCACGGGGATGCGGACACCGTCCACCACGTCCTCGGCCACGATGCACCGGCGCCACGGCTGGTTGCCGGAAGGCGCCAAGGCAGCACGGAACTGCTCCGCGGGGAGGGTTTCCGGGTCGCCCCAGATCTCCAGGAGGGCGAGGTCGTCGCCTTCCTTCCATTCGCGGTATTCCAATGCCACGCCTAGGCGCCGATCAGACGGGCCGCCAGGTACGCTTCCACCTTGTCCAGGGAGACGCGTTCCTGGCTCATGGTGTCGCGCTCACGGATGGTGACGGCCTGGTCCTCGAGGGTGTCGAAGTCCACGGTGATGCAGAAGGGCGTACCGATCTCGTCCTGGCGGCGGTAGCGGCGGCCGATTGCGCCGGCGTCGTCGAAGTCGATGTTCCAGTTCTTGCGCAGCTGGGCGCCAAGGGCCTTGGCCTTCGGGGACAGGTCCTCGTTGCGGCTCAGCGGAAGTACGGCAGCCTTGACCGGGGCCAGGCGCGGATCCAGCTTCAGGACCGTACGGACATCCACACCGCCCTTGGCGTTGGGGGCCTCATCCTCGGTGTAGGAGTCGATGAGGAACGCCATGAAGGAACGCGTCAGGCCGGCTGCGGGTTCGATCACGAACGGGGTGTAGCGCTCGTTGGTGGCCTGGTTGAAGTAGCTCAGGTCCGTGCCGGAGGCCTTGGCGTGGGTGGAGAGGTCGAAGTCGGTGCGGTTGGCAATGCCCTCAAGCTCGCCCCACTCGGAGCCCTGGAAGCCGAAGCGGTATTCGATGTCCGTGGTGCCCTTGGAGTAGTGGCTCAGCTTCTCCAACGGGTGCTCGAAGAAGCGGAGGTTCTCTTCGCGGATGCCCAGGCCCGTGTACCAGGCCATCCGTTCCTTCATCCAGTACTGGTGCCACTCTTCGTCCGTGCCGGGCTCGACGAAGAACTCCATCTCCATCTGCTCGAACTCACGGGTACGGAAAATGAAGTTTCCGGGCGTGATCTCGTTGCGGAAGGACTTGCCGATCTGGCCGATGCCGAACGGCGGCTTCTTCCGGGACGTGGTGAGCACGTTGTTGAAGTTCACGAAGATGCCCTGCGCGGTCTCGGGGCGCAGGTAATGCAGGCCTTCTTCGCTGGCGACGGGGCCGAGGAAGGTCTTCAGGAGGCCGGAGAACTCCTGCGGCTCGGTCCACTGGCCGCGGGTTCCGCAGTTGGCGCAGGCGATGTCCGCCAGGCCGTTCTCGGCAGGGCGGCCCTTCTTCTCCTCGTACTCTTCCTCAAGGTGGTCCGCGCGGTAGCGCTTGTGGCAGGAAAGGCACTCCACCAGGGGATCGGAGAAAACCTCCACGTGGCCGGAAGCTTCCCATACCTGGCGGGGCAGGATCACGGAGGAGTCCAGGCCAACCACGTCTTCGCGGCCGCGGACCATGCTCTGCCACCACTGGCGCTTGATGTTTTCCTTCAGTTCCGCGCCGAGGGGGCCATAGTCCCACGCGGAGCGGGAGCCACCATAGATTTCACCGGCCTGGAACACGAATCCCCTCCGCTTGGAGAGGGAAATGACCTGGTCGAGGACGGATTTTGCTGCCATGGGTACTCCATATTTCTACAGGGCCGCTGGGTGCGGTCCGCGGTGGTTTGAACTGTGCAGGAAGCTGCGTGTCCTAGCCTACCGGCCTTTGGCGGCCGACCTTCCGGCAAAGGATCCTTTGGGCCATGGGAGCGTGGCCACAATGATGGCCGCTAGCGTCAGCAACGTACCCAGCACCGTGGGCAAGGCGACCACCGTCCCGGACGTGGGGATCACGACGTCGAGCACCAACGAACCCACCAACTGGCCGGCAATCATGCCCAGCCCCGTGACCAGGACGCCGAGGCTGCGGACCAGCAGCGCCGCGAGGCCGATCGCCACGCAACCCAGCGGGCCGCCAAGGTAGAACCACCATTGCGCGGGCAAGGGATTTCCGGCCCCGGCAACCGCAACCTTGACCAGCCAGGCGATCCACAGCACCACCGAACCGGCCAGGAAGTTGACCAGGGTGGTTGCCAGCGGTGTGCCGTAGTGCACCGTGGCTGTTCCATTCATGGCCTGCTGGAAGCTCATCAGGAAACCCGCCAAGAGAGGCAGAAGAACCGGCAAAAGCAGCGATCCGACGTCGGACAAGCCGCCAAAGCGCGGCGAAACCGCCCACGCCACGGCCGCAACGGTGAGCACGCTGCCCAGGACCCGCAGCCCGGTAAGGGACCGTTTGCCGCCTGGGGCAATGCCCAGCCGGTCCACCAGCAGGCCACTGAGCGTTTGACCCGTCACGGACGCCACCGTGAACAGCGCCACACCAAGGAGGCCCACGGTGAATGATTGGGCGAAGACGAAGAAGGCTCCTACGGCGCCGGCCATGACGTAGAACGGCGGAAAGCTGCGCGCACGGACCGCGGGAACAATCCTCGCCAGCCCCGCCCTGCCTTTGGGGGTGGCCAAGGAAATCGCGGCGATCACCACCAGGCCCGTGGTGAAGCTCACTACCGCGGCGGCGATGCCGTCGTCCAGGGTGCCAGCCAACGCTCCATTGATGCGTCCCTGGACCGGGAGCACCAGCCCCGTCAGGACGGCGAGGGGCAGGCCAAGGGCAAGCGGAAGGCTGGAACGGCGGGTAGGGTGCGGCACTGTCACCACACTACTTCAGGCATCATTGCTGTATGAGCAACCCCGAAATCGACGAAATCCCCATCCGCGACGACATGATCCGCCTCGGCCAACTGCTGAAGCTCGCCAACCTCGTTGAGGACGGCGTGGAAGCCACGGAGCTCATCAAGAACGGCCTGGTCAAGGTCAATGACGACATCGAAGAACGCCGCGGCCGCCAACTCCACGCCGGCGATACCGTAACCGTCAACGGCCAGACGGTCCGGATCGCTGCCTCCTAGCTGAGGACCTTGTGGGTGAGGAACTCGCCCACGTGCCCGATCTCCTGCTGGTTGATCCCGTGCCACATGCCCGTGTAGAGCACCTTGGTGAGGTCCACGTGCTGGCGCACCCAGCCCATGGTGTACTCGATCTTGTCCTGGGTAATGACGGGATCCTGCTGGTCGCGGCCCCAGAAGAACGGCACGGAACCGTCCAGTTCGGCGTCGCGGAAGGCGGCGTCGGCACCGGCGTCGATCACGAAGCCTGAAAGCCCGACGACGGCAGCAAAGTCCGCGGGCCGGTACCGGAGCATGGTGGTTGCCATGGCCATGCCCATGGAGAAGCCCAGCAGCGTCACCGAGGAGTGGTTGGCTTTGACGGTGTCCAGCCACTCCAACGCGTACTCGGCCGCCAGCTTCACGGCATCGAGCGAGTAGTCGATGGACGCCGTGAGCGGGAACCACGTGAAGCCCGGGCCCATGGGCATGGGGGCGCGCAGGGAGGCCACTACGAAGCCTTCGGGAAGGACTCCGGCGAGGCTGAAGAGGTCGTCCTCGTTGGATCCGTAGCCGTGGAGCAAGACCAGGAGCGGCTTTCCCGCCCTTTCGGTTTCGTCATGGGACCACAGGACAACGGGCGCGGGGAATGCAACGGCTTCAGTCATGGGTCTATTCTTGCAGTTACCCATGGGTAACAACCTACGGTGGCGTAGGTTCGCAGGCACGAGTCCACAAGGCAGGATAGGAAGAATGAGTTCATTGGTGACGCCAGGCGATGGAATCCAAACGCATCCTTGGAGCCGCTACGTGGCGCTGGGAGATTCCTTCACCGAGGGCATTGGCGACCCCGAGCCGCAGAACCCCGGAGGCTTCCGTGGCTGGGCGGACCGGGTGGCCGAAGAACTCGGCCGCGGCCACGACGATTTCGCGTACGCCAACCTGGCCATTCGCGGCCGCTTGCTGCAGCAGATCGTGGACGAGCAGGTTGGCCCGTGCTTGGAACTGCAACCGGACCTCGTTTCCATATCGGCAGGCGGCAACGACCTCATCCGGCCTGGTGGCGATCCGGACCTCCTGGCCGAGAAGCTGGACGCAGCCGTCCAGGAACTCAGCTCGGGCGGGGCAACGGTGGTCCTGTTCAACGGCCCGGACACAGCTTCTTCCGTGCTCAGCCGGATCCGCGGCAAGGTGGCCATCTACAACGAGAACCTGCGGACCGTCGCCGCCCGGCACGACGCCATCGTCGCGGACATGTGGTCCTTGCGGCAGCTCGCCGACACGCAGATGTGGGACGAGGACCGCCTGCATTTCTCGCCCCTCGGCCACCACACCATCGCAATGATGGTGCTGGAGGCGTTGAACGTCCAACACACGCTCGAACCCCTCGTCCCCAAGCCCCTCCCGCCCCGGACCTGGCGGGAAGCCCGCTCTTCGGACCTCGTGTGGGCGCGCGAATACTTCGTCCCCTGGGTGATCCGCCGCCTGCGGCACCAGTCCTCCGGCGACGGCATCACGCCAAAACGTCCGACGCCGGGACCCGTCTTCGGGCCCAACGCCACCGGATTGCCGCGCGGCTAGGCGTGGTCGCCTTGGAGCCAGACGACGTCGTTCGCCTCCGACTGAGCCGCCAGCACCTCCGCGCTCCGTTGGCTCCGACGGCATCAGAAGCAGTCCGCAACCTCCTCGCTGTCCAAGCCCAGGAGTTTCCCTACGCGCGCTGGTCCCTGGCCCAGCGGACTCCCGAAGCTTCCGCTGCGGATGTGGAGCAACTCGTGGCAGACGGCACCATCCTGCGGACCCACATCCTCCGGCCCACTTGGCACTTTGTGCACCGCGACGACCTCGGCTGGTTGATGGGCCTGTCCGGGGAACGGCTGCATCAGGGAAACAAAGGCATGTACCGGCAGACGGGGGTCGATGCCGCCTCAGCCGCCCGAAGCTCCGGCCTCCTCGCCGAAGCAGTTGCGGGTGGCGCCCATAAGACCCGCGAGGAACTCTCCGCGGTCCTGGAGGACGCGGGGTTCCCGGGCAAGGGACTCGGCTTCGTGTACCACCTCATGCATGCGGAAATCAGCCGGATCCTGGTCAGCGGCAAACCTATCCGCTCGGCCGGGGGTGCCCTCAAGCAGACGTACGCGCTGTTCGGGGAACGGGTACCCAAGCCTGGACCTGACGCTTTGGACGCCGATGAACGGGACCAGGCTTTGGGCCAGTTGGCCCTGCGGTACTTCACCAGCCGTGGACCGGCCACGGTCAAGGATTGCTCGGCGTGGTCCGGCCTGACCATGAAGGACGTGAAACGTGGGCTCGAGGTAGCCGCCGACGTTGCCCCTGGGGCCTTGGCCTCGCTTCCGCTCGACGGGCTGGACTTCCACCTGGCAGCAGATGATGTTGCCGGGTTGGAGCGGACCGGGGCCGCCCGGGAGGTCGGCTCAGATCCGGACGCCGCACTCCCCCGCGTGGACCTCATCCAGTGCTACGACGAGTACGTCATGGGCTACTCGCAGTCCCGGCACTACCTCGGCGGGGTGGCACCCTACTTCCCGGAAAACGGCGGCCCCATGCACGTAGTCCTGCTGGATGGCAGGCTGGCCGGCTGGTGGCGCCACGCATTCGCCGGTGGCACCTGCGAACTCGATATCCGCCTGAACCAGCCCGCCACGCCCGCCGTCCAGCGGGCACTGGAAGCCGAAGTGGACCGTTATGGCCGGTTCCTGGGCGTGGAAGCCAGGCTGGCCTGACGGCAATGCCCGTTGGACAGCCTGCCCGGTACCCCGCTCAGGCGAAGAAGGACTCCCGCAACTGCGCCGAGAGTTGCCCGATCTCCGTGAGGAAGCCGTCGTGGCCGATGGGAGCCTCGATCACATGCACCGGAACGTCACCCGGCAACGCGTCGGCGAGTTCCTTGGACTGGGCCGGAAAATAGAGCCGGTCCGTATCCACGGCGGCAATAAAGAACTCGGCAGTCGTGCGGCCCAGGGCCTCCTGCAAAGTACCCCGCCCACGCGTGACATCGTGGCTCATCAGGGCCTCGGTGATGGCGATGTAGCTGTTGGCGTCAAAGCGCCGCACCAGCTTGGTGCCTTGGTGGTCGAGGTAGCTTTCCACCTGGTACCGGCCGCGCTTCCCCAGGATGGCTGCGGCGAGCGGGGTTTCCTTGTGCTGCGGTTCGCGGCCGAAACGGACATCCAATTCCAAGGCGGAGCGGTAGGTGATGTGGGCGATCCTCCGGGCCAGGGCGAGGCCGGCCTCCGGCGCGGCACCCTGGTAGTAGTCGCCGTCGTTGAAGTTGGGGTCCTGGCGGATGGCGAGCGTCTGCGACTGGGCGAAGGCGATTTGTTCTGCGGTGCTGTAGGCACCCACGGACACCACCGCACAGCGCTTGACCCGCTCCGGGAAAGTCACAGCCCATTCGAGCGCACGGGCGCCTCCCATGGAACCGCCCAGTACGGAGTGCCAGGCGCGGATTCCCAAGGCATCGGCCAGGCGGGACTCAGCCTCGGTGGTGTCCCGGAGGGTGACCAGCGGGAACCGGGAACCCCACGGTTTTCCGTCCGGAGCCGCTGACGACGGCCCGGTGCTGCCGTTACAACCACCCACGATGTTGATCGAAATGACGAAGAACCTGTCGGTATCGATCGTGGCACCTGGCCCTACCAGTTGCTCCCACCATCCGTCTTCATCGGTGGCGCCGCGGGCGACGTGGGTACTACCGGTCAGGGCATGCTCCACCAGCACGGCGTTTGAGGCATCGGCGTTCAGCTGGCCCCATGTTTCGTAGGCCAACACCACATCGGGAAGGAAGCCGCCGGCTTCGAGTTCCAGCGGGCCCACGTGGGCGTACTTGAGGGTTCCGTCTGCTTCCTCGGATGTGGGAAGGGCTGTAGCAGTAATGGTCATTCCTTTGACACCTAACCTCGCGCTTGCCCACCGCCTTTCATGCGGCAGGCCAGGTCCTCACCCGGGGCACCCCACCGCGGAGGAGGGTTGCCGGCCAGCAAGCCGGGGCTGTCACTGGCACTCATGACCTAATACGTAAGAGTCTAGGAAGAACACAGCCGTTCTGGCGAAGAATGTGACAGCTGTGTGACGGTTTGGAGCATCTTCGTTCATGAACGAGCACCCGGCAGCGCCGCCCGGCGAATAATCGTCGGCCGGGTGGCGCCACCGTATTTCACGGCAGATCCGGCGTCAGGCGCCCTTGGCCGCGCGGAATCCCGCCTCAAGGTCGGCGATGATGTCATCTACGTGCTCAATGCCCACCGCGAGACGGACCAGTCCCGGAGTAACGCCGGCTACAGCCTGCTGCTCCACGGTCAACTGGCTGTGGGTGGTGGAGGCCGGGTGGATCACCAGGGACCGGACATCGCCGATGTTGGCCACGTGCGAGTGCAGCTCCAAGGCGTCCACGAACCGCTTGCCCGCTTCCACGCCGCCCTTGATGGTGAACGCGACAACGGCACCGGTACCGCGGGGGCCGTACTTGCGCCCACGCTCAAACCAGGGGCTGGACGGCAGCCCCGCGAAGGCGACGGATTCGACGTCGTCATGGGCTTCCAGCCATTCGGCCACTGTGGTGGCGTTCGCGACGTGACGCTCCACGCGCAGGCTCAGGGTTTCCAGGCCTTGGGCGATGAGGAACGCGTTGAACGGAGAAACCGCGGAGCCAAGGTCGCGCAGCAACTGGACGCGGGCCTTGAGGATGTAGGAAAGGTTGGCCCCGAGCGCGCCGTCCTTGCCGAGGTCGCGGGCATAGACCAGGCCGTTGTAGCTGGGATCCGGGGTGTTGAAATTGGGGAAGCGCTCCGGGTCCTTGCCGAAGTCGAAGTTTCCGGAGTCCACAATGACGCCGGCAATCGCCGCACCGTGGCCACCCAGGTATTTGGTGGCCGAGTGGACCACGATGTCGGCGCCCCATTCGATGGGACGGATCAGGTACGGGGTGGACAGCGTGTTGTCAACGACCAGGGGGACGCCCGCTTCGTGGGCAACCTTGGCAATGCCCTCAATGTCCAGGACGTCCTGGCGCGGGTTGGAGACAACCTCGCCGAAGAACAGCTTGGTGTTCGGCTGCACGGCGTTGCGCCACTGCTCGAGGTTGTCCGGGTCCTCGACGAAGGTCACGGAGATGCCGAACTTCTTCAGGGTGTGGGCCAGCAGGTTGTAGGTTCCGCCGTAGAGGCTGGGGCTGGCCACCACGTGGTCGCCCGCTTCGGCGACGTTGAGGATCGCGAAAGTTTCCGCGGCCTGCCCGGAGCTGAGGAGCAGGGCACCCAGGCCACCTTCGAGGCTGGCTATCCGTTGCTCCACGGCATCCTGGGTGGGGTTGCCGATACGGGTGTAGATCGGGGCAAGCTCGGCCAGGGCGAAGCGGTTGGCGGCACTCTCGGCGCTCGGGAACACAAAGGACGTGGTCTGGTAAATCGGAAGCGAGCGGGCACCGGTGGCGGAATCGGGTTCCTGGCCTGCGTGGATTTGGCGGGTTTCGAAAGACCATCCTTGGGACATTGCGTTCTCCTCTTTGTGGCGCATGGGTTCGGTGGATTGTGAATGCTTCCAACTGCGGCCAGTCTAGGAAGGCCCCGCGGCAATGCACAGGTTTGTGACGAAGACAGTATTTTTCGGTCTTCGGGCGTCATTCCGGCGTCCCGCCATGACGCCACGCGCCGCCCTCCAATAACATCCCACCTTGGTTAGGCTTGACTTAGCTGAGACCCGAATCACAAAGTGCCAAGATGAAGCCATGCGCATGGATCACGTCTCTTACGCTTGTGAACGAGATGGCCTTCTGGCCACGACAGAACGAATTTCCGCGGCATTGGGAGTGGACGCAGTCCGGGGCGGAGTGCACCCGCGCTTCGGTACCCGGAACATGATCATTCCCCTTGCGGACAACAAATACCTTGAAGTGGTGGAGGTCCTGGACCACCCCGCTTCGGATAAGGCACCCTTCGGCCAGGCAGTCCGGGCACGCTCGGCAGCCGGCGGCGGTTGGATGGGCTGGTGTGTCGCCGTTGACGACCTCGCTCCGTTCGAAGAACGCCTTGGCCGTTCCGCAGTTCCCGGCAACCGCAAGTTCCCCGACGGCCGGGAACTCGTGTGGCAGCAGATCGGCATCCTCGGCTTGATCGCAGATCCCCAGGTACCGTACCTGCTCAAGTGGGAAGGCGATCCCGGCCTGCATCCCTCCAAGGTCTATGAAAGTGACGTCAAGATGTCCAGCCTGACCATTGCGGGCTCGGCGGAACGTGTCACCGAATGGCTGGGCGAGCCCGTGGAAAAGCCACTTGAGGACGTCGCTGTCCAGTGGATGGCTCCGCACGGCACGCCCGGGATCATGTCCGTGACCTTCGAAACCACCTCGGGCGCCGTCACCATCTGACACCCCTGCAAGAAACTTCGGCCGCTATCAGCGGGTGCCAATGACGTCACCTGCGGATGGCGGCCGAATACCTTTAACTCCCAACTGGGTCGCACTTGTGCGCGTTTAGAGCGCTCAAAACGCGCACAAATGCGACCCAGTTGGGGCCTGCTAGCCGAGGCCTACTGCCTTGCCGAACAGGCTGAAGCCAACGAATGCCACAATGTCCAACAGGGCGTGCGCTATCACCAGTGGCATGACCCGTTTGGTCCTGGTGTAGAGCCAGGCGAACACCAAGCCCATCACCACGTTTCCGATGAAGGGCCCGAAGCCTTGGTACAGGTGGTAGCTTCCGCGCAGGACAGCACTGACGAGGATCGCCAGCGGCGTGCTCCAGCCGAACTTTCCGAACCGGTCCAGCAGGTAGCCCACCACGATCACTTCTTCAACGATCGCATGGCGTATGGCCGAGAGGATGAGCACCGGGACGGTCCACCAGTAGGCGTCCAATCCACTGGGCAGGATTGCCGTGGTGATGCCCAGCGCCCGCCCCACTGCGTACAGGCCCAAGGACGGTATGCCGATCGCGGCGGCGAGGCCCAGGCCTTGGAGAGAGTCCTTGCCGGGCCGGGCGAAGTTGAAGCCAAGGCGGGCGAACGCCGACCCACCTGCTGATCCCCCGGTGACGTGCAGGGACAGGAAATAGAACACCAGGACTACCGGCAGCAGGGCGAACAGGATGTCCAGCAGCTGGTACGTAAGGTCGAAGTATTCACGCGTGCTTTGGGACCTGTTGAGGGTGGACGTAGCCTCCGACAAGGGGGCGCGGGTCAGCTTGTCCAGGAGCTGCACCACCGAATAGACGGCGGACTGGCCCAGGGAGAGGCCCAGCACAATGAGGACTTCTGCGCGCAGGCGACGGCGGGAGGCTAGGAGCATGTTCCTATCTTGCCCGTAGTTCCTGCCACTTTGCCGGGAAGGCCAGCCCTATGCTTGGTGGGATGAGCGCCCCCGGCAGAATCTTCATGATCAGGCATGGCCAGTCCGCTGCCAATGCGGATACCTCCATCTACAACCGCGTGCCCGACTACAGGATCCCGCTGACGGCAAAGGGCGTGGAAGAGGCCCGGGTCGCCGGAGAGCAGCTTCGCCGCAAGCTCGACGGAGAGCAGGTCTGCGTCTACGTTTCCCCCTACCTGCGCGCCTACCAGACCCTGGAAGCACTGAACCTTGGTCCGCTGGTGGAACGCGTCATCGAGGAACCCCGGCTCCGGGAACAGGACTGGGCCAATTTCCAGATCGCCGGGGACATTGAGGACCAAAAGGAACTCCGCAACCTGTACGGCCACTTCTTCTACCGGTTCCGGGAGGGCGAGTCCGGCTCGGATGTCTACGACCGCGTCTCGTCCTTCATGGAAACCCTGTACCGGCATTGGGAGAAGCCAACGTACGCGCCGAACACGCTGCTGGTGACGCACGGGTTGACCATGCGGCTCTTCTGCATGCGCTGGTTCCACTGGACCGTGGAGTACTTCGAATCCTTGAACAACCCCGGGAACGCTGAACTGCGGACCCTGGTCAGGACAGACGACGAGCTGTACGTCCTTGATGAACCCTTCAGCCAGTGGGTCCCACGGAACGTGGACGACTCCGTGCTGGACGCTCCCCCGATGCTGTTCTGACGCCTACGCCGTGACCCCCGCCGGAGCCACGATCACTTCCGTGCCCTTGGATTCAAAGGCGGCCCTGTGCTCCGGCGAGATCCCGGCATCGGTAATGAGGTGCCGGAATTCGTAGCCGGCCATCGCGGCGAACGAGCGGCGGCCTACCTTCGAGGAATCGGCAACCACGTAGGACTCGGTGGCCCGTCGCGCCATGACGGTGTTCACCATGGCCTCACCCTCATCGGTGATGGTGGGGCCAAGGTCGGGGTCCACGCCGTTGACGCCGATGAACGCAATGTCCAGCGCCACCTTCTGCATGATGACGTCCGTGTAGGGGCCCACGAGTTCGTAGGAACGGGGATTCAGGATGCCACCGGTGACCATGATCTTGATGTTCGGACGCACGGCCAACTGCGAGGCGATGTTGATGGCGTTGGTGACCACCGTGAGCGTGGGCCGGTTGGAGGGTGCGTTCAGGTCCTCACGGGTGGACAGCAACTGGGCAAGAGCCGTGTTGGTGGTCCCGCCGCTGAGGCCGATCACCGATCCGGGGCGGATCAGTGCGGACGCCGCCAAGGCGATGTCCTGTTTGGCCTCTGCATGGTCGTCACGGTTGTAACGGCCGGGGAGATCGTAGGCCACCGATCCAGTGGTGGCGCCACCGCGGGTCCGGCTGAGCAGGCGCTGCTTGGCGAGGCTGTCCAGGTCGCGCCTGGCCGTTGCGGGAGACACGCCAAGCCGCGTCACGATGTCCTCGACTTCCACATGGCCGGATTCGGCCAGGAGGTCCAGGATGGCGGTCAGCCGATCGGTGCGGGTCATGACAAGCCTTTCGCGTCGGTCCAGCTATTTCGCTTTGGCGAACAGCGTCAGCATACGTGCAGATTCCAGCACCAGGGCGTCCCGGCCGGCCTTGAGGTACTTCCGGGAATCCACCACTGCAGGGTAGGCATCGAGGTACTCACGGACGGCGCGGGTGAAGAACCCGTTCAAATGTGTGGATACGTTGATCTTAGTCATACCCGCCCCGATCGCAGCTACGAGCATCTCGTCTGTGACGCCGGAGGAACCGTGAAGGACCAGCGGTTTTCCCACCGCGGATTTCAGCCGGGTGATGAGGTGCAGGTCCAGTTCGGCACTCCGCTCGGTCATGGCATGTGACGACCCGACGGCAACAGCGAGCGCGTCCACGCCGGTTGCTTCCGTGAAGGCAGCAGCTTCCCCCGGGTCCGTCCGGACGCCCGGCGCGTGTGCCCCGTCCTTGCCGCCGACCTTGCCGAGTTCGGCTTCCACGTAGACGCCCCGGTCGTGGGCGTAGCGGGCTACCCGCCGCGTGACTTCCACGTTCCAGTCGTAGGGCAAGTGGGCGCCGTCGTACATGACGGAGCCGAAACCGAGGTCCACTGCGGCGAGTGCGAGGTCTTCGGACTCGGCGTGGTCCAGGTGGACGGCGACCGGAACGTTGGCGTCCCGGGCAATCGCCAGGGTGGCCAGGCCGATCGGTTCGAGCCCCCCGTGGTACTTGGCACAGTTCTCGGAGATCTGCAGGATCAGGGGCACGCCGGCGGCTTCGGCTCCGGCCACGAGGCCTTCGGCTGTTTCCACGTGGATGACGTTGAAGGCGCCCTGGCCTGTGCCGTTGGCCGCGGCCTTCTCCATGAGCTCCCGCGTGTTGACCAGGGTCACCGGGTCTCCTTCCATGTCACGATCAGTTGTTTATCGAGTTCCTTGTAGCGCGGCGAGATTTCGCCTGCGGCCGGCATGAGGACCGCCGCAGCGGACCAGGCGGTGGCGCGCCGGAGGATGTCACGTGGCTCCGTCCTGCCTTCGGCGAGGGCGACGGCGGCAGCCGCCACACCGGCGTCGCCCGCCCCTGTGGGGTTCCCACTCAACGGCGCCGGCAACCGGGCACTCCAGTAGCCGCCGGGGGCGGCGTGGTCGAAGGCCAGCATGCCGTCAGCCCCGGCGCTCACCAGCACAGTGCGCGCGCCCAAGGCGATGAGCGAGAGCGCCGCAGCTTCGACGCTTGGCTCCCCCGTGGCCTCGGCGAGTTCGTGATGGTTCGGTTTCAGCACGTCCGCGCCTGCGCGGGCTGCGGCGATGATCGCGGGACCGGACGTGTCGATGATGGCCGGGATCCCGGCGTCGTGCGCCAGCTGCACCAGCGAGGGATAAAAGTCCGCCGGCGCGCCCGGCGGCAGGCTGCCGGACCCAACAAGCACGCTGGCCCCGCCCTGGCCGTCACCGCCTTGCACGGCCTTCACGACGGCGGCAGCCAGCGAGCGCCAATCGTCGGGAAGGAGGGGCTGGCCTTCCTCGTTGAAAATGGAGGTCTCGCCGGAAACGGTGTCTACGAGCGCGATGCTTCGCCTGGTTTCCGCGGCAACATTGACCAGGGTGTGCGGCACACCGCTGGTCCACAGTTCGGCGGCCAGGGTCTGGCCGGCGGCACCACCAGTGGGGGCGATAGCGAGGACCGGGTGGCCGGTCTGATGGGCCACCCGGGCTACGTTGAGTCCTTTCCCACCTGCCCGGCTCAACGGTGTGGGTACCCTGTGGCTTGCGCCCTCGGTGATGCCGTGGACTGTGTAGGTCATGTCGATCGCGGGGTTGGGCGTCACGGTGACGATGCGGTTCACGGCTCGCCTCCCACAAGGGTGCGATCCAACGCGCTCCGTTCCAGGAGGGCCCGTGCGTTGAGGGCGGCGCCGAGGAGGCCTGCGTCCTGGCCGAGCTGTGCTTTGAGCAGGCGGGGACGGCGCTGGAAATCCAGGGTCTGGTCGATCTTTCGGCGCAGCGGCTCCAGCAGTTCATCCCCCGCTTCGGCCAGGCCGCCGCCAATCACAACGGCCTCGGTGCCGAGGATGTTGACGCACTGGCAGATGGTGAACGCCAGCGCGCCGACGGCATCCTGCCAGATCCGGGCCGCGCGGGGTTCGCCCGCACGGGCCCGGACCAGCACTTCCCTGGCGCCGTCCACGGGTTCCGGGGACTGCGCGTTGTAGCGCTTGGTGACGGCTCCTGCGGAGCCCACCGCTTCGAGGATGGTGGAGCGGTGTGGTCCTTGGTCCGGGTCGGGCACCTGGGCGTGGCCCAACTCCCCGGCAAATCCTCCAGCCGTGACGGCCTTGCCTCCGGAAAACACGGCGGCAGCGATTCCGGTGCCGACCACCATGACCACTACTTCGCTGAATTGGCGGGATGCCCCGAAACGGTGTTCCACTGCCGCTGCCGAGCGGACGTCGTGATCGAAGGCGACGGGCAGGCCCAGCCGTTTTTCGGCTTCGGCAGTGAAAGGGAAGTCCCGCCAGCCGAGGTTGGCCGAGTACACGCCCACGCCTTCCGTGGAGTCAACGATGCCGGGGACGATGATTCCCGCTGCTTTCGCAGGCACCTCCGGGAACTCGGCCGAGAGTTCGTCCGCGAGGGCCGCCAACCGGTCCAGGACTGCTTCCCCGGGGTGGGTACGGTCCAAGGGGGTGGGCACGCGGCGCATGCCCAGGACGCTTCCGGAGGCGTCTACTATGCCGGCCTTGATGTCGGTGCCGCCGACGTCGAAAGCCAAAACGGCCGTGGGCGCGGTTCCGAGAACCATGGCAGTGGCCTAGGCCGACGCGTCGAGGATGACTGAGCGCGTCAGGTTGCGCGGCAAATCGGGATTCAATCCGCGCACGCGGGCGCGCTCCAAGGTGACCTTGTGGACCCGGGCGAGTTCGGCGAGCGGGTGCTTGTCCGTGTGGATGTAGAGGGCTCCGGTCACGGCCATGTCCTGGTCCAGGCCGTCGGGCTGGCTGCCGAAAAGCCAGGTAACACGTCCGGGAGCCGCGATGGAGATCGGGCCGTGGCGGTATTCCATGGCCGGGTAGGACTCGGTCCAGCCTTGGACTGCCTCACGCATTTTCAGGCCTGCTTCGTGGGCCAGGCCTACGGTCCAACCGGTTCCGAGGAAGGTGAATTGTTCGGCGTCCAGGAGTTCCTGCTCAACCGGTGCGGTGACGGCGCTGCGAGCGTCCGCGATGGCGGTGGCGAGGTCGATGCCCAGGCTGCCCAGCAGGTACACCAGTGCGGTGGTAGCGAAGCGGGTCTGGACCACGGAGCGCTCATCGGCGTAGGGCAATCCGATGACGGCATCGGCCAGGTCCACGATGGGCGACGACGTGTCTCCAATGATCGCGACGGTAGGAACAATGCCCTTGAGCGCGGCCAGGATCTCCAGCACCTCGGTGGTGGTGCCGGAACGGGTGATCGCTACAACGGCGTCGTACCTTCGCCCGGTGCTGTTGTGGTTGAGGAAGGCTTCGGAGGCAGCAAACGCATCCGTGACGCCTTTACCTGCAGATTCGCGGGCCGCTGCGTAGCTTTGGGCCATGAACCAGGAGGTGCCGCATCCAATGACGGCGATCCGCTGGCCATCCGCCGGGAGACGGTTTTCCGCGCTTGCCTGCTCCACCGCGCGCTGCCATACGGCGGGCTGTGATTCGAGTTCCTCTTCCATGAAGGCACCCAGGGTGTTGTTGCTCATCGTGTGTTCCACTCCCGCTCAGGCAATGACGTTTTTTGATCTATAGAAACACTAAACGATCAATTTCAATCTCACAAGGATCACCGGCAGCGAGCACTGACGTCTTTCGCTCATCCTCGACGCCGCTTCGATCACACGAGCAATCATGTGAGAACTTGTGCGAAAACACGAATATTCCGTTAACTCTTGTCAACTTCTGTCCAATGCATCAGGCTTGTCGAGTCCGGAAGAACATGATTGTTACTCGCTCGGAATAATCAAGAAGGAGCACTATGCCCGGCTTGTCATCCCCCAGACGCATCGCCTCGCTGAGTTTGGCCTGTGTCGTCGCTTCCTCCTCGCTCGGCTTCCTCGCCCTCCCGCCCGCCACCGCGGCTCCCTCGTCCGAAGCCGCAAGCCCCGGTGCCGCCACCCTGAGGTCCGGCCAGCTCAACGTGGAAGTGTCCACCTCTTTCCCCCAGGTCTTCAGCTACACCGATACCGCCAGTAAAGCCTCGCTGGACGGCTCCCGGGCCCGGCTGCACACCATCACCATCAACGGCACCGAATACGAGGCCACCGGCACCTCCACCACCTCCGGCAAGGAGGCCATGGATTACGTCCTGACGGTTCCCGGGTTCGGCAACGCCACCATCACGGCACGCCTTTCCGTCAAGAAAAACGTGGTGTCCTTCAACATCACGGGAATCAAGGACTCCCCTGACCACGTGGTCAGGACTCTGCAACTCCCCCGCCTGAACCTCGTATCGGTGAATTCCACGCAGCCCGGCGCGCAGGTCTCAACGGCCAACCTGTCAGTTGACAGAGCAGTAACGGGCGACGAATTTACCCCTGTCACAGCATCCACCCCCTTGGATCCAGCGGCGAAGAGCTCGGCCTATGCGCTCGCCAATACCGCCACCCTCGGAGCAGCGCTGGAATCCAATGCCCTCTATGACAGCTCCTCAGGATCCGGAGCCAAGGACCGCGGCCGGTTCTGGCGCCAGGCGGTCTCCGACGGTGCGGGCGGAGTCTCCCTGGGCATCTCCAGCGGCCAATGGCTTTACCGCGCTGAAGGATCAGGCGCCACGGAAGAACTGCCGTGGACCCGCGTGGCCATCACCACCGACGCCAACGCAGACGGCGCCGTGGACTGGCAGGACGCCGCCATCGCCATGCGGTCCATCCAGGTCAGCGCCAACAAGGGCGATCAGACCCCGGACAACGTGATCACCCACATCCCTTTCAACTTCGCCTCACAGGCCACCCACCCCTTCCTGCGCACCCTCGACGACGTCAAACGGATCTCCCTGGCCACTGACGGGTTGGGCCAGGTGGCCATGCTGAAGGGTTACACCAGCGAAGGGCACGATTCCGCCAACACCGATTACGGGAACAACTTCAACACCCGCGCCGGAGGCCTGGCGGACCTGAACACGCTGGCCAAGGAAGGCAAGGACTGGAACGCCAGCTTCGGGGTCCACATCAACGCCACCGAGATCTACCCGGAAGCGAAGTCCTTCAGCGAGGATCTTCTCCGGGCAGACAAGGCGCTTGGCTGGAACTGGCTGGACCAGTCGTACTACATCAACCAACGGCAGGACATTACGTCCGGCAAGCTCGCCCAGCGCATCAAGGAACTGCGCGAGGCCACGGACAAGAACCTGGACTTCGTCTACGTGGACGTCTACTACGAGTACGGCTGGCTCGCCGAGCGCCTCCAGCAGGAGCTCGTCAAGAACGGCTTCCGCGTCGGGTCCGAATGGGCGGACCACCTGTCCAGGAACAACACCTGGTCCCACTGGGCCAACGATGAGAAATACGGCGGCTCCACCAACAAGGGCATCAACTCCCAGATCCTCCGGTTCATCAACAACAGCCAGTCGGATGTGTGGAACCCCGATCCCAAACTTGGCGTGAGCCACATCGTAGAGTTCGAAGGCTGGACGGGCCAGAACGACTTCAATGCCTTCAGCGAGAACATCTGGACGGCCAACCTGCCCGCCAAGTTCCTGCAGCACCACCCCATCACCAAGTGGACCGCTGACCGGATCGACCTCGCAGACAATGTTTCCGTGACGGGCAATACCGCCGAAGCCCGCAACATCACCGTAGGCGGCGCGTCAGTGCTGACCGGGGGCACCTACCTGCTCCCCTGGTCCTCCAAGGAGAACAACACCCTGGACAAGCTCTACCACTACAACCCCGCCGGCGGTTCCACCACGTGGACGCTGACCAAGGATTTCGCCAAGGCCAAGTCCCTGGAGTTGTTCAAACTCACGGACAACGGCCGGGTGAAGGTTGCCGACGTTCCCGTGTCCAACGGCCAGGTCACTGTCACAGCCGACGCCAAACAGCCCTACGTCCTCACAACCAAGAGCAACGCACTTCCCAAAAAAGCCGACTTCGGTTCAGGGACCGTCTTTGCCGATCCCGGCTTCAACGGCTCCGACCTGACGGCCTGGAACCCCACCGGCTCCGTCACCCAAGTACGCGACGACAAGGGCCGCCGCTTCGCGCAACTGGGCGCATCGCCGTCGTCGATCGGCCAGGAAGTAAAGCTCGACGCCGGAACCCAGTCCGTTAGTGCGTGGGTGGAAATCCAGCCGGGCAAAACCCGGCCCACCACCCTCTCCGTCACGGTCGACGGGAAAACCGAGCGCGTCACGATCGACTCCTCCAACGCCGAGAACTTCGTGGCAGGGGACGAAAAACACGGCACCTCGTTCCAGCGCCTCCGGGTCCTGGTGGACGTGCCGCGCAACAACACCAAGGCGACCATCACCCTGAAAGCGGACGACGGCGACGCCACAGTGCGCGTCGATGACTTCCGGACGGTGAAGACCGCCCGGGTGGCCACCACCGGCGTGCTCAGCGAAGACTTCGAAAACGTTGACCAAGGTTGGGGACCGTTCGTGAAAGGCAACGCCGGAGGCTCCACCGACCCCCGGACGCACATCACCGAGCGCCACGAACCCTTCACCCAGAAGGGCTGGCACACCAACGTGATCGACGAAGTACTGGACGGCCAATGGTCCTTGATTGCCCACGACGAGAACCTTGCAACCAGCGGAGGACCCGGCCTGGTGTACCGCACCACGGAGGCAACCGTTCCGTTCAAGGCCGGTCACAAGTACAAGGTCTCGTTCGACTACCAGAACTCCAAGGCCGGGCAATACGCCTGGGTGTCGGGATACGATTCGGCGGCCGGACCTGCGGTGACGGGAAGCCAGCCGATCGACGCCAAGACCAGCACCACCCGCTTTGAGCAGGTGTTCGATACGGGATTCTGCGGAGACTACTTCGTGGGCCTGCAGCGCACCGGCAGCGCCAACGGGTCAGACGTCACCCTGGACAACCTCCTGGTGGAGGACCTCGGCGCCTCCGATTCTGTCCCCGCCTGCGCCCAGCTCACCGCTGCCCTCCAAGGCGACGTGATCCAGCAAGGCAAAGCCCAGGACTTCGTCACGACGTTTGTTTCCGATGAGCCCGCCGCCATCAAGGACCTGTCCGTGGCGTTGGAACTGCCTGAAGGCTGGACCGCAACTCCCTCCACCCCGGGCACGGCAGGCAACCTCCCCGCCGGGGGAACCCTGGCCTCGACATGGAAGATCACGGCGCCGGCCACCGCCGACGGCGACTACCCCATCACGGCAAAGGCAACGTACACCACCACGGCAGATCCCGTGGGCCAGCGGACCATCAGCACCACCACGTCCGTGCGGACCCTCCCCAAGCCGCCGCAGGCCACCGTCTATGCCAGCGACCACCCCTGGGTGAGTGCAACCAACGGTTGGGGGCCGGTGGAGAAGGACCTGTCCAACGGAGGTACCGGAGCTGGTGACGGCACACCGCTGACGCTCAATGGCACCGTCTACTCCAAGGGACTCGGGGCGCATGCCAACAGCGCCATCCGCTACTTCCTGGGCGGCCGTTGCAGCGCCTTCACGGCAACCGTGGGGATCGACGACGCGCAAGCGACCCGGGGCAGCGTGAAATTCTCCGTGGTTGCCGATGGAACAGCGAAGGTGACAACCCCGGTCCTCGGGGCCACGAGTGCTCCCCTGCCTTTGACGGCGGACATCACCGGGGCGCAGTACGTGGACCTCGTTGCCAACGATTCCGGTGACGGCAACGGCAACGACCATGCCGACTGGGCGGACGCGAAGTTCACCTGCTCCTAGGCTGTTGCCCCGCTCCTAGACAACCTGCCGGCCGGCCTGCCACACCGAATGCGTCAGCGGGATACCCGGCCGGTAGGCAAGGTGCGTCGCCGACGGCGCCTTGAGCATGTGCAGGTCCGCGCGATGACCGACGGCGAGCGAGCCCACCGCCCGTTCGCCGTCGACGTCGTTCCCGGACTCCCGGCCCAACGCCAGGGCGCCGCCGTACGTCGCCGCCCGGACGGCTTCGTGGACGCTCAAGCGCATCTGGAGGACCGCCGTCGTGACGCAAAACGCCATGGAACTCGTGTAGGAGGTACCCGGGTTGCAGTTGGCCGCCAACGCGATCTGCACGCCGGCGTCGATCAGTTCCCTGCCGGGGGCCAGCGGCTGGCGCGTCGAGAGGTCGCAGGCCGGGAGGCACGTGGCGACGGTGCCCCTGGAGCCGGTACCGGTGGCGGCATCCCAGCCCGTCCACGTACCCGCGAGCGCCCGGATGTCATCTTCCGAAAGGTAATTCACGTGGTCCACGCTGGCGGCACCGAACTCCACTGCCAAAGCCACGCCCGGTCCTTCGCCCAACTGGTTGCCGTGCACGCGCAACCCCAGTCCAGCCTCGCGGGCAGCCTGGAGGACCCGGCGGGACTGCGCCTCGGTGAAGGCACCGGTTTCGCAGAACACATCAGCCCAGCGGACGTACGGCAGAACGGCGTCGAGCATCTCGCCGCAGACCAGGTCCGTGTATTCTTCGGGGTCGGAGCCGGCCGGTACCAGGTGGGCTCCGAGGTAGGTAACCTCGTCCACGAGTTCAGCGGCAATACGGGCGCTCCGGGCCTCGTTCTGTACGTCCAGCCCGTAGCCAGTCTTGCTCTCCAGGTAGGTGGTGCCCTGCGAGACGGCTTCCTGCACCCGGGCGCTGACCAGTGCGCTGAGTTCGTCATCGCCTACGCTGCGTGTGGCGTTGGTGGTTACGCCGATTCCGCCCGCGCTGTAGCTTTGGCCGGCCATGCGGGCCTCGAATTCGGCGGTGCGGTCGCCGGCGAAGACCAGGTGGGAGTGCGAGTCCACCCAGCCCGGCAGGACGGCGCGGCCTTCGGCGTCGATCTGGTGGTCCGCTGCCGGGGCTTCGGCACTGGAACCGATCCAGGAAATCCGCTCCCCTTCCAGCACGATTGCGGCGTCCTTCAGGACCCGGTGCTCCAGGTCCTGGGTCATCAGTTCGCCGATGTTGGTGATGAGTGTGGTTCCGGTCATGTCCCTATTGTTCAGCGCCGGATGGACCAACGGACTGCTGCCAGTTGCTCCGCTGTCCGGGATTCCGGACTCTCGGGCTGGACGTTTCCGAGAATGAGAGCCGCGGCGAGCTCGGCAATGGCGGACGATGTTTGGAAACCGTACCCGCCCTGCCCGGCCAGCCAGAAGAACCCCGGGGCCTCGGCGTCGAAACCAACCACGGGTACGCCGTCGGCGGCTTCTGTCCTCAGGCCGGTCCAGGAGCGGTCCACGGACTGGATGCCGAGGGTGGTAACGGCATTGAGGTTGGCTATGAGCTTATCCACGTCGCCGGCGTACGGTTTGGCGTCTTCGGCTCCGCTCGGCACATGCTCCGACGGCGAAATCAGTACCTGGTTGCCTTCGGGCCGAAAGTAGAAGGAATCGTCGGCCGCGCACACCATGGGGGTTTGGGGAGCGAGCGGGTTTTCCACGTTCACGATCGCCGCTGTCCGGCGGAACGGCTGCAGGCCGAGTTTCTCGACTCCGCTGATGACAGCCAGCTCGTCAGCCCACGCTCCTGCCGCATTAACCACGACGGCGGACTGGAAGCCTTCCGTCCCTGCGCCCACCTCCCAGCCACTTCCGATGCGCTGCGCCGAGTGAACCCTGGCTCCGGTGATGATGTCCGTGCCAGCTGCTTCGGCACGCTTGCGGTGGTCTTCCAACAGCAGCGGTGCGTTACAACCGTATGAGCCACTGTCCAGTCCGGCTGCCGTGAACGAGTCCGGCTTCAGGGCGGGGCACAGGTCCAGGGCTTCGGCATGGGTGATGCTGTGCATGTTGCCGCTTGCCTCGGCCTTGACCGTTGCTTCGTCCCCCACCAGCATGAATCCGCGCGGGGTCAGGACCGGCTCCGGCAGGTTTTCGTCGCGGGCCTTCATGAGTTCGAGCGTCCGGATGGTCAGTTCCTGCACCACCGGAGGGCCGTAACTGGGGATCAGTTGGCGCGCCGACCGTGAGGAGGTATGGAAGGCCAAGGATTGCTCCGCCTCCACCAACGCCACGGAACACTTCCCTGCGAGGGCCGATGCCAGGGACAGCCCGGCGATCCCGCCGCCAACGATTACCACGTCATACTTCGAAGCCATGCCCCCATCCTTCCAGACCCTCTCTCACCGAATCACCCCATCCACCAAACCCTCTCTCACCGAATCACCCCATCCACCAAACCCTCTCTCACCGAATCACCCCATCCACCAAACCCTCTCTCACCGAATCACCCCTTCCACCAAACCCTCTCTCGCTCTTTTCCGGGGAATGAACGGGGCGCCGATAGAGGGCAACGCGGTGAGAGAACGTCCCCAAAACAGGGGCATTCGGTGAGAGAACGTCCCCAAAACAGGGGCATTCGGTGAGAGAACGTCCCCAAAAAAGGGGCAATCGGTGAGAGAGCGTGCCGGAAAAGGGGGTGGTCGGTGAGAGAGGGTTGGGTTAGGCGACTGCGGCGCGGCTCTTGACGAACGCCTGGACGCAAGCCTCGACGTCGTCCGTGCTGTGCGCGGCGGAAAGCTGGACGCGGATGCGGGCCGCGCCCTTGGGCACTACGGGGTAGCTGAACGCGGTGACGAAAACGCCATGGCCGAGCATCTCGTCGGCGATACGCGCCGCAACCACGGCGTCACCGAACATGACCGGGATGATGGCGTGTTCGCCGTCGAGCAGTTCAAAGCCTTCCTCGCTCATCCGGCGGCGGAACAGCGCAGCGTTCTCGAACAGGCGGGTGCGCAGCTCGCCCGATCCCTGCACGAGTTCCAAGGCCTTGATCGTGGCCGCAACAATGGCCGGTGCGAGGGAGTTGGAGAACAGGTACGGACGGGCCTTCTGGCGCAGCATGGCCACGATCTCGCCACGGCCGGAAACGTATCCACCGGAGGCGCCGCCAAGGGCCTTGCCGAAGGTGCCCGTGTAGATGTCCACCCGGTCCGAGACCCCGGCGTGCTCAGGGGTACCGGCGCCGGTGGATCCCATGAACCCGACGGCGTGGGAGTCGTCCACCATCACCAAAGCGTCGTGCTTCTCGGCGAGGTCGCAGATCGCTTCGAGGGGCGCCAGGTAGCCGTCCATGGAGAAGACTCCATCCGTGACGATGATCTTGCGCCGCGAACCGGACGCCTCCACGAGCTTGGCTTCCAGGTCGGCCATGTCCTGGTTGGCGTAGCGGAAGCGCTTGGCCTTGCTCAAGCGGATGCCGTCGATGATGGAGGCGTGGTTGAGGGAGTCGGAGATGATGGCATCGTCCGGGCCGAAGAGGGACTCGAACACACCACCGTTGGCGTCGAAGCAGCTGGAGAAGAGGATGGTGTCTTCGGTCCCCAGGAACTCCGAAACGCGGGCTTCCAGTTCCAGGTGCAGGTCCTGGGTGCCGCAAATGAAGCGCACGGAGGCCATGCCGAAGCCGCGCTCGTCCATGGCGGACTTGGCGGCGGCGATGATGTCCGGGTGGTCGGCCAGGCCCAGGTAGTTGTTGGCGCAGAAGTTCAGGACCTTGTTGGCGGGTTGGCCGAGTTGGCCCGCGGCGATGTGGCTGGCCTGGGGTGAGTCGATGTGGCGTTCGGTCTTGAAGAGTCCGGCGCTGCGGATCTCGTCCAGTTCGCCCTGCAGTTGGTCTTTGATGGCTGAGTACATTGAATTGCTCCTGAGGATTCTTAGAGTTCAGTCCAGTCGAGGACCACTTTGCCGCCCACGCCGTTGCGGGCGATCTCGAAGCCCTTTTCCCACTCGGTGGCCGGCAGCTTGTCGGTGACGACGGCGGAAATGCTGCGGTGCAGTACCGGGTTGGAAGAGAGCATGGCGCTCATGGCGTACCAGGTCTCGAACATTTCGCGGCCGTAGATGCCCTTGAGCGTGAGCATGTGCGTGACCACCTTGCCCCAGTCGATGTCGATGGACTGGCTGGGCAGGCCGAGCATGGCGATGCGTCCGCCGTGGTTCATGTTGTCGATCATCTCAGGCAGCGCCGTGGGGTGTCCCGACATTTCCAGGCCGATGTCGAAGCCCTCGCGCATGCCGAGAGCCTGCTGCGCTTCGCGGACGCGCATCTTGGACACGTCCACGGCCAGGTCCACGCCCATCTGCCGGGCAAGTTCGAGCCGCGGTTCAGAGACATCGGTGATGGCGATCTTGCGTGCACCGGCGTGACGGGCGACAGCGATGGCCATCAGCCCGATCGGGCCGGCACCCGTAATCAGGACGTCTTCGCCCACCAGCGGGAAACTCAAAGCCGTGTGCACGGCGTTGCCGAAGGGGTCGAAGATGGCGCCGAGTTCCGGGGTGACGGATTCGTCGTGGTGGACCCAGACGTTGGTCTCCGGGATGACGACGTATTCGGCGAACGCACCATCGCGCTGCACGCCCACGGAGACGGTGTGGATGCACATCTGGCGGCGTCCGGCGCGGCAGTTTCGGCAGATGCCGCAGACCACGTGGCCTTCGCCGGAAACCCGGTCCCCCACCTTGACATCGCGGACGTCCTCACCGATCGCCACCACTTCGCCGTAGAACTCGTGTCCGGCAATCAGGGGTGCCTCGATGATGCTTTGCGCCCACGCATCCCAGCTCTGGATGTGGAGGTCCGTACCACAGATACCCGTGGTCATGACACGGATCTTGACGTCGCCGGGGCCCGCTTCGGGCTCGGGACGGTCGACGAGTTCGAACCCGGCGTGTGGTCCGGATTTGTAGAGAGCCTTCATGGGATTCCTCACTGGCTTGATGCTGCTTCGCTGCTGCTGAGTCCATTGAAGACCCGGCAACGATTTAGCACAACTAGATTCTTCTCAATCCACGATTTAGGATTTGCTAATGGAAATCCACCAACTGCAGATGCTTCGCGAGCTCGGGGACCTGGGCAGCGTCAAGGCCGTGGCGGAAACGCTCATGGTCACGCCGTCGGCCGTTTCCCAACAGCTGGCGTTGCTCCAGAAGTCGGTGGATGTGCCGCTCACCCGCAAGGAAGGCCGGGCCCTGGTGCTCACCGACGCCGGCCGCGTGCTCGCCGAGGCGGGTGCCGCCGTCGTGAATGCCATGGCGGATGCCCGCGCGGCAATCGGCGCCTACCACGACGCTCCCGACGCGCCGGTCAGTGTCAGCGCCTTCCACAGCGCCGGGCAGGCACTGTTCGCACCGCTCGCCGCGCTGCTGGCTTCGGGAAAAGCGTCCGACGGCGGGATGTCGCCACGGTTGCGCCTGTCCGACGAGGATGTGGCCCAGGAGGATTTCCCGGGATTGGTGGCGCGCTACGACCTTGTCCTGGCGCACCGCATGGATAACAGTCCCCCGTGGCCCGAGGACAAGGTGGCGGTGATCCCGCTCGCGGATGAACCCCTGGACATTGCCTTGCCCGCGGACCACCCGCTGGCAGCACACCGCGAACTGGAGCCGTCCGACGTCGTGGATGAACCCTGGGTGACCAGCCGCGATGGGTACTCCCCCGCGGACGTGCTGGCCGCCGTCGTTGCTGTGAGCGGGCGCCCGGCCGAAGTGCTGCACCGCATCAACGACTACTCGACCGTGGCGGCGCTGGTTTCGGCCGGTGGGGCAATCGGGCTGCTGCCGAGGTTCACGGCACGGCGGGTGCTGGATGCCGGCGTGGTGCTCCGGCCGTTGTCCGGAGTGAATTCCGTGCGGAAGATCGACATCCTGGCCCGGCCGGAGACGCTTAAACGGAAATCGGTCATGACGGTTTGCGAGTCACTTCAAACCGTCATGACCGGGCTTTCCGCACCCAAGTAAGTCGCATTAGTGCGCGTTTTCAGCGGTCAAAACGAGCTTAACTGCGACCCAGTTGGGCTAGTCGCGGACCAAGGCGGGCTGGCCGGCGTCGAAGTACTCCACCAACTCCGCGGGCAACTCCGGGACTTCCCGGGCGGACCCATCCGCGCGCAGTGATTCTGCGGCCAGGATGCCGGCCACCACGGCCTGGCGGGCGGCGATGGGGCTGGTCTGGGTCCGGCCGCCCTCCGAAGCGAACCGCAGGAACTCCTCGATCAGCCGCGGATCCGCGCCCCCGTGGCCGCCTTCGCCGTCCTGGATGGTGATGACCTGGTCCGGCTCGCCCCGGCCGGAGGTGCGCGACGTCCAGACGTTGATGGTCTCCCCCGGCCCGTCGCCGAAGTTCTCGATCCTGCCCTTGGTACCGATGATCGTGTAGTTCCGCCAGTAGTCCGGCGTGAAGTGGCACTGCTGGTAGGAGGCCAGGACGCCGTTGTCCAGCACCATGTTCATCATGGAGATGTCCTCGACGTCGATCACCTCCGCCAGGTCCTGCTGCTCCGTGGGCGGCCAGTTGTCCAGGGAGAACCAGTCGCCCATCCGCTTGCCGTCGTTGTTGGCGCGGTTCGTCACGTCGCCATAGACAGCGAGGTCGCCGACTGCCGCGACGCGCTTGGTGTAGCCGCCGGCCAACCAGTGGATCACGTCGATGTCGTGGGCACCCTTCTGCAGGAGCAGGGACGTGACATTCGCCCGCTGGGCATGCCAATCCTTGAAGTAGTAGTCGCCGCCGTGTCCCACGAAGTGGCGGCACCACACGGCTTTGACCTCACCGATGACTCCTTGCTCGATGAGTTGGCGCATCTGGACCACCACGGGCATGTGGCGCATGTTGTGGCCGACGTACAGCCGGGTGCCTGTTTCATAGGCGGTCTTGAGGATCAGGTCCGCGGCCTCGAGCGTGACGTCCAGCGGCTTCTCGCAGAACGTGGGGATGCCGGCTTTCAGGGTACGGATGGCGACGGCGGCGTGCTGGTTGTCCGGGGTCAGCACCAGTACCGCGTCCAGGCCGCTGACCAACAATTCCTCAAGGTCGTCCGTGATCCGTGCCGAGGGGATGCGCTCGGCGGCATCCGCCCGTCCCCGTTCGCTGAGGTCACAGACGATCGTGACGACAGACCCCTGGCCGGGCTTGTGGGCGTGCTTCCACAACCCCGAACGCAGGCCGAAACCCACGATGCCGACCTTCAAATCCTTTTCCATGGTGTGCACATTCCTTCTGCTGATTCCTAATTAAGTCTTGTTGCGGCACTGCGGTGTGGTGCCGATTCCCGCACGAAGAGGTGCCAGGGGAAATCCAGGACCGTCGGCGCATCACCGGTGCCCGTGGCCCGCTGCAGGAGCAGCCTGGCGAGCTTGTCAAAGAAGTCCACGGGACCCACGGTGCTGAGCGACGGCGACATGCGTTCGCCCTCCACGGTGTTGCCCACACCGATGATGTCCACATCCTGACCGACGGCCAGGCCAAGGCGTTGGGCGGCGTTGATGGCGCTCACGGCCGCGAAATCCGTGGTGGCGTAGATCGCCGTGGGCCGGTCCGGAAGTCCCAGGAGCTTGGTCGTGGCGGCAAAGGCTCCGGACGTGGTTCCGTCGAAGAGCCCCACGTAGTCGTCCCGTTCGTCGATCCCTGCGGCGGCCAAGGCCTCCGAGTACGCCCGGTAGCGGCTGCCACCGGACGTTCCGGCAGCCGTGGCCGGAGTCAGGCAAGCGATCCGCCGGTGTCCGTGGAGGAGGTGCTCCACGGCCATCCGGCAGCCCGGCTCCGCGATGGAACGGATCACGTCGAAACCCTCCGGTTCCAGCGTTTCGTTGAAGACCACCAACGTGGTTCCGTGCCCGGCCAGTTTCCGGAGCGCCGCAGTCTGGTCTTCGCGGACGGCATCCACGAAGACCGCGTCCGCGTTGTGGGTACCGAGCACTTTCACCCAGTCGGCGTCGCCCAGGATCATCGGCGTGATGCCCAGGGTTTCCGCGGCCCGCTGGACCGCCTCGATGACGGACAGGGACCACGGATCCGAAAGCATGGTCAGCGACAGGATCACGGTGTTGGTCCGTCCGGTGCGAATGGCGCGCGCGGCCTGGTTGGGCCGGTATCCGAGCCGCTCCGCGGCCGCCTTGACCTTCTCCGCCGTCGGATCCGAAACGCCAGGCCCGCCGTCACCGCGGCGACCGGACATCACATAGGAAACCGTGGCTGTGGAGACCCCGGCGAGTTCGGCCACCATGCGGATGGTGGGCCTGACGCCGGTACTGCTTGTTTTTGCCATGGTTCCCCCTGGTGTTGATGTGATGTCCGTGTCCGTGGTGTCGAGGCTAGCCCGTCAAGCCGGGCCTGCCCGGGAAGCCGCTAGCTCCGGAACACTGGCGCGTTGGGGTCCAACGAAGCCTGGTACTCGTCGCGCATCTTGTCGCCGCCCTCGCTCTTCCAGCGCTTCACCGCGTCCTTGAGCTCGTCGATCTTGGCGCGGCCGGTAATGATGTCCACCACCTTGTCCCTGAGTTGCTTGGTGATCTTGGCGCCCACCTTGGCGTTGGTGTCCGAGTAGGAACCGTTGGTGGGGTTGCGCCAGGCGAGTTCCAGGAGCTTCTTCTCCTGCTCGCTGACGTAGCGCGTGTCGTCGTCGAAGCCGGGGTTGAAGATGACGTTCTCCGGGCTGGCCATGATGTTCAGGGCGGAGACGAGGCCGGGCGCGTTGATGGTGCCCGTATCCGTGCGGACCGGGTTGCCGCTGCCGTCGATCGTGTAGTCCTGGCCCAGTTCGCCGAAGTTCTTCTGCATGTACTCCACGGTTCCAAAGGGCGCCGAGAGGTAATCGATCAGGGCGAGCAGCTCGCGGATCTTGCCTTCCTCGGCCTTTTTGAACGGCGTGAAGCCCACCGTGCCGTAGCCCATGTCGTACGTCGGCTTGACCTTGCCGTCGGCGCTGAACGGAATGAGGATGTCGAACTTCGCGGTACGGCTCAGTGAACGGTAGCTGCGGATATCGTGCGGGCCCACCACCACCTGCGCGGCAACGCTGCCGTTGGCCACGCGGTTGCGGATGTCCGTGGCCTTGGAATCCGGGTAGAACACGCCGGCGGCGAACATCTTGGCCGTGAACTCGACGCCCGCCATGTATTCGTCGGTTTCATACAGGTGGGTCAGCGTGCGGTCCTTGTTGACGGCCCAGCTGTTCGGGGCGCCGAACCATTCGGTGACCATGTGCAGGGCATTGATATAGGCCGGTTCCAGGGCGTACTTCTGCTCGCCGGGACGCGTCAGTTCCTTGGCCTTGTCCAGGAACTCGTCGGCGCTGGACGCTTCGAAGCCACCCACCTGCGCCCACATGTCGTGGTTGCCCAGGTACACCTGGCCGAACGGGGTGCTCGGGATGGGAGCGCCCCAGATCTTGCCGTTCACGACGGCGGTCTTCCAGGAATCCGGCTTCAGTGCGGCCAGGTTGGGGTACTCGAGCACGGCGTCGCCGGAGAGGTACGGCGTGAGGTCCTGGAATTTGGCCTCCAGCATGGGGCCCACGTTGGGGATGCCCTGGTTTGGCGGTACCCACATCATGTCCGGGAGGTCGTTGCTGGCAAGGACGGTGGCGAACTTGGCCGGGTAGCCGTCTCCGATGTCTTCGGCAATCTGCAGCTCGAGGTCCCCGCCGAGCTTGGCGTTGAGGCGCTGCCAGAACGGGTTGTCCTTCAGGCCCGGGCTCATGGTGTCGAAGGTTTCCGTGAGGCCGGTGACCTTGCCCTTGAGCGGCGGGGTCTTCACGGACTGCACGGCGTTGGGCAGTTTGAAGTATCCGGCCTGCAGGCCCTGGGCGTTGCCGGCGATGTCCGGCGTCACGCCCGTGAACTCCTTGTAGGTGGGCAGCTTGACCGTGGCGGAGGCAGCGGCGCCCCCACCCCCGGAAGCTCCGCCGCCACCGCAGGCGGACAGGCCGACGGCGGTCACGGCCAGGCCGGCGAGGCCAAGGAAGCCGCGGCGGCTGAATCCAGCCTGTCCTGAGGTAGTGCTCTTCATGGCATAACCCTTTCTGGTGATCTTTGTTGGTTTCTGACGCGTGGGATTTTTGGTGGCCTAGCCCTTGACGGCGCCCGTGATGACGCCCTTGGCGAAGTGCTTCTGCAGGAAGGGGTAGACCATGAGGATGGGAACCAGGGCCACGACAACCACGGCCATCTGGATGGACTGCGGCGGCGGGGTGGTGGTGATGCCCAGTTGGTCGGCGGCACCGCTCCCCTGCACCACGAAGTTCCTCAGCAGCAGCTGGATGGGCCACTTGCCGTGGTCGTTGATGTACAGCAGTGCGTTGAAGAACGAGTTCCAGAAGCCGACTGCGTAGAACAGGCCCACCACGGCGATCACTGCCTTGGACAAGGGCAAGACGATCCGCCAGAGGATCTGCCAGTCATTGGCGCCGTCGATCCTGGCGCTCTCGATCAGTTCGCCGGGAATGTTCATGAAGAAGGACCGCATCACCACGAAGTTGAAGGCACCGAAAATGCCCGGCAGGATCAGCGACCACAACGAGTCCAGCAGGCCGAGTTGGCGGATCATGAGGAACGACGGGATCAGGCCCGGGGCAAACAGCAGGGTAAATAGGACTGCGAGTACCACGGGGCGGCCAAACAGGACCGAGCGGCTGGTGGCGTAGGCCATGGTGATGGTGACGAAGAGGGCCAGGATGGTGCCAACCACGGTGATCAGGGCGCTCACACCCAGGGATTGCAGCACCATGGGGCCTTTGAAGATGGTGGCGTAGGCCTCCAGCGTGGGACGTTCCGGCCAGAGGACAAAGCCGCCGGCCTTGACCAGCTGTTCGTTGTCCGCGAGGGACGTCGAGACCACCAGCAGGATGGGTGCCAGGATGGACAGGCTGAAGGCCACCAGGACCACCGACTTGACGGTCTGGTAGAGCGCGGAAGGGCGTTCCTTCCAGACCGGACGCTTGGGGTTGTAGCTCAGCTCGCGCGGTTTTCGGGTGAAAAGTGTTGTTGCCATGGGGGTTCTCCTTGTTCGGCCGCCGCTGGGGCTAGCCGACCTTTCGAGCAAAGATTCCGTCTTCGCCAAAGCGGTGTGCCAACTTGTTCGCTCCATAGATCAGCAGCATGCTGACCACGCCCTTGGCCAAGCCCGCAGCGGCACCCGAACTCCAGCCGCCACCCACAACGCCGGTGTAATAGGTGAACGTGTCCAAGACTTCCGCGGCCCCTGCGCCCACGGCGTCGCGCTGCAGGATGAATTGCTCGAAGCCCACCGAGAGGATGTCGCCGATGCGCAGGATCAGGAGCAGGACGATCACGGGACGCAGGCCGGGCAGGGTGATGTGCCACATGCGGCGCCACCGTCCGGCACCGTCCGCCGCTGCCGCCTCATAGAGCGAAGCGTCGATGCTCGCCAAGGCGGCGAGGAAGATGATCATGGCCCAGCCGGCGTCCTTCCAGATCATCTGGACCACCACCAGCACAGGGAATGTCTCGGAGTTGGTCATGAACGGGATGGGATCCATGCCCCAGTCCCGGAGCAGGTTGTTCACGAAGCCGGCACCGCCCAGCATCTGCTGGAAGAAGGCGATCACCAGGACCCAGGAAAGGAAGTGGGGCAGGTAGGCAATGCTCTGGAAGACCTGCCGGACCCTGGTGCTGATCAGGGAATCGACGATCAGGGCCAGGACCAGCGGAACCGGGAACAGGAACACCAACTGCCAGGCCGCCAGGTACAGCGTGTTCCAGAACGCGTGGATGAAGTCCGGGTTGGCGAAGAGGTCCACGAAGTTCTGCCAGCCCACCCAGAGGCTGTCCCCGATGCCCAGGTAGGGCTGGTAGTCCTGGAAGGCGATGACGTTGCCCAGGATGGGGATGTAGAAGAAGAGCAACAGGAAGGCGATGCCCGGAACCATCATCAGGAGCATCTGCCTGTCCCGCTTCAAGCGCGAGCGGAAGCTCTGGCTGGGCGGCTTGGTGCCCTTGCCTTTCCGGGAGCCGGACACTGGCGCTTTGGCGCCCTCCCGAGCCGGGACACGGCTGGCTTCGGGCAATGCCGGAGCCTGTTCCGTTGTCGAGTTCATGCTGTCTCCTCAAGTGCCGAGTGTGATTCAAGCCACGTTCGTTAACCGTTTAACAAACCATAAGTGACTCGTACCGCATTTGCAAGATCATGATTGAAACTGCGCCTAGAAATCAGTTTTCATCATTTTGAGGGACAAAGAGCGCCAGTAAGATGGAAGAGGGGCGAACACGACGAACGGCTTCGCACGTGAGGAAAGAGCGGGAATGGCAGGATGCTGCAGTCCGGGCGGAACCGCCCGGGAAGGTTCGACGCCGGGGCTAACGCCGCCACAGCGCGCGGCGGACGGACACCCCACGCCGCCGACCGGCGTCGTGCGTTCCGCCCAAGGTCCCACACCCGAACGTGCGGCCGCGCAGGCCGGTTCCAACGATGTCACCGTCCCGGCCGGGACGTTCGCCATGGGCGACCCCTTCAACGAAGGCTATGCGGACGACGGCGAGTCTCCCGTACATGAAGTGGGAGTCGGGGCCTTCCTCATCAGCGCCACTACCGTCACGAACCAGGAGTTTGCGGCTTTCGTCGATGCCACCGGCTACCGGACCGAATCGGAAAGCTTCGGAACCTCGCCCGTCTTCCACCTGGCGGTCCAGGTAGAGCCGAAGGACATCCTCAACCGGGTCACCAACGTCCCGTGGTGGCTCAACGTCCGCGGCGCCAACTGGGCCCACCCGGCAGGACCGCTCTCCCACTGGAGCGAAATTCCCGACCACCCGGTGACCCACGTTTCCTACAACGATGCCCTGGCCTACTGCGCCTGGGCCGGCCGACGGCTCCCTACTGAAGCCGAATGGGAGTACGCGGCCCGTGGCGGAGAGGAAGGCCTGCGCTACCCGTGGGGCAACGGGCTCCATAGCTCCGGCGAAGGGGAATCCCGCCACAACTGCAACATCTGGCAGGGTCAATTCCCCGTGCGCAATGACGTGGAGGACGGCTTCCTGACCACCGCACCCGCCCGTTGGTTCGCCCCGAACGGCTACGGTTTGTACCAGACCAGCGGCAATGTGTGGGAGTGGTGCAGCGACTGGTTCCTGCCCAAGTACTACGCAACATGCCTGGCCAACGGCACGGTGCAGGATCCGCAGGGACCCACGGTGGGGAGGGGACGCGTGATGCGCGGCGGCTCCTACCTATGCCACGACTCCTACTGCAACCGCTACCGGTTGGCGGCGCGCAGTTCGAACACGCCGGATTCGGCCAGTGCAAACCTTGGCTTCAGGACCGTGGCGCTCTAAAAAAGCAGGCCGCAGACAAAGTCTGCGGCCTGCTTCTTATGGAGGCGTTCCTAGCCCTGTACCCCGAGCTTCTCGAGGATCAGTTCGCGGACACGTCCGGCGTCGGCCTGGCCACGCGTGGCCTTCATGACGCCGCCGACAATGGCACCGATGGCCTGGACCTTGCCGCCGCGGATCTTCTCCGCAACGTCCGGCTGGGCAGCCAGGGCGGCATCGATGGCTTCCAGGAGCGGGCCGTCGTCGGAAACCACCGCGAGGCCGCGCTTCTGGATGATCTCCTCCGGGGTTCCTTCACCGGCGAGGACGCCGTCCAGGACCTGGGAGGCCATCTTGTTGTTGATCTTGCCGCCTTCAACCAACTTGTTGAGCTCGACGATCAGCTCCGGCGTGACACCGAGTTCGGCGGGGTCGACTTCGGCGGTCTTGGCACGGCCAACAACCTCACCCATCCACCACTTACGGGCGACATCTGCGCTGGCACCGGCAGCAACAGTCTCCTCAATGGAGTCCATGACGCCGGCGTTCACCACGTCGCGGAACTCGAGGTCCGAATAGCCCCAGGCTTCCTTGAGGCGCTTGCGGCGCTCCGCGGGCGGCTCGGGCAAGGTGGCGCGCAGCTCCTCAACCCATTCACGCGAGGCAACCACGGGAACCAGGTCCGGTTCAGGGAAGTAGCGGTAATCGTCGGCGTCGGACTTGGGCCGCCCGGACGTCGTGGAACGGGTGTCCTCGTGCCAGTGGCGCGTTTCCTGGACAATCGGGTTACCGGAATCCAAAACGGCTGCATGGCGCTGGATCTCGTAGCGGACTGCGTGCTCCACGGCGCGCAACGAGTTCACGTTCTTGGTCTCGGACCGGATGCCGAAGCGCTCCTGCCCGTGCGGACGAAGGGAGACGTTTGCGTCGCAGCGGACATTTCCGCGTTCCATGCGGGCATCGGAAACGCCCAGGTTCTTCACGATTTCACGGATCGCCGCAACATACGCCTTGGCCAGTTCCGGTGCCCGGCTGCCCGCCCCCTCGATCGGCTTGGTGACGATTTCCACCAGCGGAACGCCGGAACGGTTGTAGTCCACCAGTGAGTAGTCGGCACCCTGGATGCGGCCCGCGGCGCCACCCATGTGGGTCAGCTTGCCGGCGTCCTCTTCCATGTGCGCGCGCTCGATCTCAACGCGGAAAACCGTGCCGTCTTCCAGCTCGATGTCCAGGTAGCCGTCGTAGGCGATCGGCTCGTCGTACTGGGAGGTCTGGAAGTTCTTGGGGGTGTCCGGGTAGAAGTAGTTCTTCCGGGCGAAGCGGCAGGACTCGGCGATCTTGCAGTTCAAGGCCAAGCCGATCTTGATGGAGGACTCCACGGCCGTCTTGTTGACCACGGGAAGAACGCCGGGCATGCCCAGGTCAACCTCGTTGACGTTGGTGTTGGGCTCGTCGCCGAAGACGTTCGGAGCCGAGGAGAACATCTTGGTCTTGGTGTTGAGCTCCACATGGACCTCGAACCCCAGGACGGGATCGTACTTCTCCATGGCTTCTTCGAAGCTCAGGGTTGCGTCGACGGACATTAGTTGGAACCTCCGGCGGTGGTGGAAGCAGAACCCAAGACAGGTGCCTGTGCGAGCATCGGGCCGCCCCACTTCTCTTCAAGGATGGACTCGAGGACGGCGCCGACGCGGTACAGGCGGGCGTCTTCGCGGGCAGGCGCCAGGAGCTGGATGCCCACGGGAAGGCCGTCCTCGTCTGCCAGGCCGCCGGGAAGGGACAGGCCCGGGATGCCGGCGAGGTTGGCGGGAATCGTGGCGACGTCGTTGAGGTACATGGCCAGCGGATCGTCCAGCTTCTCCCCCAACTTGAACGCCGTGGTAGGCGCGGTGGGCGAGATCAGGACATCGGCCTGCGCGAAGGCGGCGTCGAAGTCGCGCTGGATCAGCGTACGGACCTTCTGGGCCGAGCCGTAGTAGGCGTCGTAGTACCCGGCGCTCAGGGCGTAGGTGCCCAGGATGATGCGGCGCTTGGCTTCGTCGCCGAAACCGGCGGCGCGGGTTGCGGCCATGACACGTTCGATGGTCATGGGGCCGTCCTTGGGGAGGACCCGCAAGCCGTACCGGACGCCGTCGAACTTGGCCAGGTTGCTGGACACCTCGGACGGCATGATCAGGTAGTAGGCGCCAAGGGCGTACTTGAGGTTGGGGCAGGAAACCTCCACGATTTCCGCACCGGCGTCCTTGAGGATCTCAAGGGACTCGTTAAAGCGGTTCTCGACCCCGGCTTGGTAGCCCTCGCCGTGCAGTTCCTTGATAATGCCGATCTTGAGCCCGGCAACGTTGCCCAGGCGGGCGGCGGCAACCAGGTTGGTGAAGGGATCAGTCAGGGACGTGGAGTCGAAGGGATCGTGTCCGCCGATGACTTCCTGCAGCAGCGCGGAGTCAAGGACGGTCCGGGACACGGGGCCGATCTGGTCCAGCGACGACGCCATCGCGATGGCACCATAACGGGACACGGCACCGTAGGTGGGCTTCACGCCCACCGTTCCCGTGACGGCACCGGGCTGGCGGATGGAGCCGCCGGTGTCCGTACCGAGGGCGAGCGGAGCTTCGAAAGCTGCGACGGCGGCAGCGGAGCCACCGCCGGAACCGCCGGGGATGCGGTCCAGGTCCCACGGGTTGCGTGTAGGGCCGAACGCCGAGTGCTCCGTGGACGAACCCATGGCGAACTCGTCAAGGTTGGTCTTGCCCAGGATGGGCATCTTGGCCGCGCGGAGCTTCTTGATGACCGTCGCGTCGTAGGGGCTGTGCCACCCTTCGAGGATCTTGGAGCCGGCGGTGGTCGGCTGGCCGATGGTGACGATCAGGTCCTTGACCGCGATGGGTACGCCGGCGAGCGCGTGGAGCTCTTCGCCCGCATTCCGCGCGGCATCAACCTCGGCTGCGACGGACAGGGCTTCCTCCGTGTTGACGTGCAGGAACGCGTTGACCTGGCCGTCGACGTCGGCGATCCGGTCAAGGTGCGCCTGGGTAACCTCGACGGCGGATACCTCGCGGGCGGCCAGCTTGGCGGCGAGATCGGCAGCGGAGTGGTGGATGAGTTCGTTCTTCAGTTCAGTCATGGTGTTAGTCCTCATCCAAAATTGCCGGAACCTTGAAACGGTCCTCGGCAGCGTCAGGGGCGCCGGACAATGCCTGCTCGGCCGTGAACGTGTGGCCCACAACGTCCTCGCGGAACACGTTGGTCAACGGAATCGGGTGGGACGTGGCCGGGACGTCATCCCCGGCGGCTTCGCTGACGGACTTCACCGAATCCACAATGACGGCAAGCTCGCCGGCCATCCTGTCCAGCTCTTCGGCACTCATTTCAATGTGAGCCAGACGCGCAAGATGCGCGACGTCGTCACGGTTGATCGCAGCCATGGATCTCCCCTGCAAAGTTCAAATGGTTTTCCGGACCAGTCTACTTGGCCGGGCTGCCCTTCACCTGCCGTGCAGCCGTCAACGGCCGTCAGCAGCCGTGCGGATGGGGGCAGGCCTGCCCGCAGGCAAGGACCCTGACTCGGGAAGTTCCCAGTTTCGGTGCGTACCATGGACAGCTTCTTACCCCGAGGAAAGGCCCGCGACGTGCAAGGTCGCCACAATATCCCTGACCACAACCCCTCAGAACCCACGCTTTACCCAGGCCAAGGAAGCCTCGCCGAAGGCAGCCTGGGCTCACCGACGCGCAAGCGTCGCCGTTGGCTCAGGGTGGGCATCCTGGTGGTTGCCGCAGTGCTGGTGGGCGTCCTGTGCTTCGGCGGTTACTGGCTCTGGCGCCTGCAATCGAACATCTCCACCGGTTCCTTGGGCGCGGGAGGCACCCGGACCGAAGGCGCCGTGGACGACCGGAAGGACCGGCTCCAGATCCTGGTCCTGGGCAGCGATACCCGCAGCGGCAAGAACAGCCAGTACGGCACGGCCGACCAATCCGCCGGCTATGGGCAGTCGGACGTCATGATGCTGGTGGACATTTCAGCGGACAACCAGAACGTCAACGTCATCAGCTTCCCGCGGGACCTGCTGGTGGACGTCCCGGAGTGCACAGACCAGGAAACCAAGCAGCAGCACGCCGCACGCGAGGGCGTGATGATCAACAGCGCCATGGCCGAGGCCGGCATCGGGTGTGCCGTGGACACGGTGAGCAAACTGACAGGACTCGAGGTCGACCACTTCATGATGGCCGACTTCAACGCGGTCAAAGAACTCTCCACCACGGTTGGCGGCGTGGATGTGTGCGTCAACTCGGCCGTCAACGATCCCGATTCCGGTCTTAAGCTCCCGGAGGGAACCTCGCAGGTGCAGGGCGACCAGGCGCTGGCTTTCCTCCGGACCCGGCATGCTTTCGCCGATGGCGGGGACCTGGGCCGCATCCAGGCCCAGCAGGCATTCCTCGGTTCGCTGACCCGCAAGCTCAAGTCCGAGGGAACCCTCAGCAACCCGCAGAAGGTGCTGGATATCGCAGACACCATGACCAAGAACCTGACCGTGGACACAGGTTTGGCTTCGGTTCCATCCTTGCTGACCATCGCGGACCGGCTCAAGAACATCGACCCTGCGAAGGTCAATTTCATCACCGTCCCTACGGTTCCGGCGCCCTCTGATCCCAACCGGCTGTCCTTGGACGAACCCGCGGCAGGAAACCTCTTCTCGGCCCTGCAGAACAGCGCGGACCTCAGCAAGGGTGCCCCCCTGCGCAGGCCGACCAGTCCACGGCGCCCGCCACGTCTTCGTATGACAAGTCCCTCCAACCGGTCTCGGTGGCCAACGGCACCAACGTGGCAGGCCGCAGCAACGCCATCGCGGAAACGCTCACGACGGCCGGCTTCACCCAGATCACCAAGCTCGAGGCCCAGGCGGTACCCACCACCGTGGTCTACTATCAGTCCGGTTTTGAGGACGTGGCCGCGGACGTCGCCGCGATGTTCGGTTTGCCGGCAAGCAGCATCCAACCCGCCTCAGCCATCCAAGGCGTCCAGATTTACGCGGGCGAGGACTTTGCGTCAGGCGCCAAGCCCACCCCGGCGCCCGCCCAAGGGAACGTTGCTGCACAAACAGCAAATGACCAGACCTGCCAGGCGACGAACCCGGCAGGCTGATCATTTGCGGTAACGGCGGAACTTTTAGCCGATGCCGATGGCTCCCGTCAGGACACCGACTGCCAGCATCACCAGCGAGATGACCGCGGTGCGCCACAGGACCTTCTTGTGGTGGTCGCCCAGGTCCACCTTGGCCAGGGAGACCAGCAGGAGGATGGCCGGGACCAAGGGGCTCTGCAGGTGGAACGGCTGGCCGGTGATGGAAGCGCGGGCCATGTCCGCGGCGCCAACACCGTAGTGCGCGGCGGTCTCGCTAAGGACGGGAAGGACGCCGAAGTAGAAGGCATCGTTGCTCATGAAGAACGTCATGGGGATGCTGAGCACGCCGGTGATCACTGCCATGAACGGTCCCATGTCCGCGGGGATGATCTGGACGAGCCACTCGGACATGGCCTTGACCATGCCGGTGCCATTCAGTACACCCGTGAGGACTGCGGCTGCCATCACCATGCTGACCACTGCCACGATGGACGGTGCATGGGCGATCAACTGGGCGCCCTGGTCCTTGACCTTGGGGAAGTTCACCAGGAGTGCAACGGCCGAGCCCACCATGAAGACGAACGGCAGCGGGATGATGTTGGCTACCAGGGTCACCATCACCGCGACGGTCAGGGCCAGGTTGAACCAGAGCAGCTTGGGGCGCAGCGTGGAGCGGTTGGGATCCAGTGCAGTGTCCGCCATGGCGGTGTCGTGCTCGTCAACCAGTTCTTCGGTGCGTTCCAGGACCACGACGACGGAGCCTCCGCCGGTGCCCGGCTCACCCGCCGTCGGGGTTGAGCCGGTGCGGCCAAAGCGGGAGCTGCCCTTGGCCGAACCTGAGCCCGAACCGGCCGCAACAGCGCCGCCGCGGCCGTTACCGCCGTCGAACGCGTCAGACGGATCGGCGACCTCGCCCCAGATCTCCGGAGCGGTGGCGCGGAGGCGGTTGCGCTCCTGCAGGCCGAGCAGCCAGGAGAAGACGAGGACCACGATCAGGCCAACAATCAGGGACGGGACCATCGGGACGAAGACGTCGTTGACGTCCAGGTGCAGGGCCGTTGCGGCGCGGGCTGTGGGGCCGCCCCACGGCAGGATGTTCATGGTGCCGTTGGCGAGGCCTGCCACACAGGTGAGGACGACGGGGCTCATCTTGAGGCGCAGGTAGACCGGAAGCATCGCGGCCGTCGTGAGGATGAACGTGGTGGAGCCGTCACCGTCGAGGGAAACGGCGGCGGCGAGGATCGCCGTGCCGAGGACCACCTTGGCGGGGTCGTTGCCGAGCTTGCGCAGGATGAACTTCACCAGGGGGTCGAAGAGTCCGACGTCGATCATGAGGCCGAAGTAGATGATCGCGAACATGAGGAGCGCGGCCGTGGACGTCATGGACTTCATCGAATCCATGACCATGGGTCCGATGCCGAGCCCGGCTCCGGCGAAGAGGCCGAAGATGGTGGGGACGATGATCAGCGCCAGGACTGGCGTCAGTTTTTTGGTCATGATCAGGACCATGAATACCGCAATCATTGCGAATCCAAGCAAAACCAGCACGGCCGGCTCCTTACTACTGTGATGGCAACACTTCGGTGTGATGCGCACTACAAACCGTAGGGTGGCCTCCGTCACGCCGTGAGGTTTGTGGGTCTTGATGGGAATACTGCTCGTTGCGAACGTTTTGCGCATTGTGC
This sequence comes from Paenarthrobacter sp. NPDC090520, assembly GCF_044769205.1. NCBI lineage: Bacteria > Bacillati > Actinomycetota > Actinomycetes > Micrococcales > Micrococcaceae > Paenarthrobacter > Paenarthrobacter sp. NPDC090520. Next base: position 205,563 of record NZ_JBIVXM010000006.1, on the reverse strand, counting down.
TCAGTGATTCAATGGAACAGGAGGAAAGGAGTGAAGGTGCCCCGCAACAGCCGGATCAGTATGCGCTTCTCCACCCAGACACTCCTCCTCCAGCTCGGCGTCGTACTCCTGGTGGTTCTCCTCAGCGGGGCCGTCCACGCCTGGCTGGTCTACGACCGCATCGGCACGGAAGCCGAGAACCAGGCCCTGACCCTGGCCCGGACTGTGGCAGCTGATCCCGATGTCAGATCCGACGTCCAGGAAATCAGCAAGGAAGAAGGCACCCCTCCCCCGGCGGTACTCGCTGCCGGTCCCCTGCAGGAGGCCGCCGAAGCCGCCCGGATCCGGACCGGCGCCCTGTTCGTGGTGATTACCGACGAAACCGGATTACGGCTGGCCCACCCCGAGACGGCCAGGCTGGGCGAGCGGGTGAGCACGGATCCGTCGGTTGCCTTGGGCGGCCAGGAAATCACTACCCGCAACACAGGAACACTCGGCCCGTCCGCCGGCGCGAAGGTCCCGATCTACGCGCCGGGGACTCCCGAGGGTGCCGGTACGTCCAACGGTGCGATCGTGGGCGAGGTCAGCGTGGGCTACTCCATGGAATCCCTGAGCCAAAGCCTGGCCCGGGACATCGCGCCAATTGCCCTGACGGCAGGTGGTGCCCTGCTGGCCGGCGTCCTGGCCTCGTTCCTGCTCCGCCACCGGTTGCAGCGGCTCACCCTCGGACTGGAACCGGAAGAAATCAGCACCTTGGTCCACGACCAAGTGGCAGTCCTGCAGGGCGTGGACGACGGCGTGATCGGCATTGCCGCCGACGGCCGGATCTCGGTCTTCAACGCGGCAGCTTCCCGGCTCCTGGAGGTTCCCGATGCCACAGGCCAGGACTGGGCCACCGCTCCGGTGCCGGAGCAGCTCAAAAAGCTCACCCGTCCGGCAGCCCAGGACGCGGAGGCCGTGGAAGTGGTGGCCGGCGGGCGCGTGCTGGTGGCCAGCGCGCGCAAGGCCTGGCACCGCAAGGAGGACCTCGGCTGGGTGGTCATGCTCCGTGACCGTACCGAGCTCCAGCAATTGACCCGCCAACTCGACGCCGTGGGAACCATGTCCACGGCCCTGCGCGCCCAGCGCCACGAGTTCGCCAACCAACTCCATACCATCGCGGGATTCATGAGCATCGGACAGTACGAGCAAGCCAAGGAATACCTGGCCCGCATCTCCGCCACCGGCCCACTGAAGTTCCCGGTGGAGCAGGGCGAACTGCTTCAGGACACGTACCTGCAAGCGTTCGTGGGCGCCAAGAGCGTCGAGGCTTCCGAGCGCGGCGTGGCGTTGCGCATCGGCCCCGAAACCCTGGTCCGCGGTCATGTGGCCGACCCCCAGGACGTCACCACGGTACTGGGCAACCTGATCGACAACGCCGTCAACGCCGCCGTCGCCGGCTCAGCGACTGAGCGCTGGGTGGAGGTTGAGCTCCTGGACGATGCAACGCACGACGGCGGCACCCTCCACATCGTGGTGGGAGACTCGGGCGACGGTTTGGGCAGTATCGAACCGGAGGACGTGTTTGCGGAAGGATTTACGACGGCGGACCATCCGGCGCGTCCGGGCGCCGGCCAGGGCTTGGGCCTGGCTTTGGTACGCCAACTTGCCCGGCGCCGCGGTGGGGACGTCCGGGTGCTGGAAGCCGGCAGCACAGGAGGTCCAGGAGCAGTTTTTATGGCAAGTGTCCCCGGAGTCATGGACTCTGCGGCGACGGACACCGACTCAACGTTGGGAAAGGACAGCAGTGGTTGAGGACTTGAGGGTGCTGATCGTGGATGATGACTTCCACGTGGCCAGGCTGCACGCGGCCTACGTCGATTCCGTGGCGGGTTTCATGGCACTCGCCCCCGCAGGCTCCGTGTCCCAGGCCCTGCAGGCCATCCACAGCCTCCGGCCGGACCTGGTGCTGTTGGACGTGTACCTGCCCGACGGTTCGGGACTGGACCTCCTGGGCCAGCTCGATGTTGACGCGGTGATGCTGACCGCGGCCTCGGATGCACAATCCATCAAGGTTGCGTTCCGCCGCGGCGCGCTTGGCTATCTGCTGAAGCCCTTCACCGCCGAATCGTTGTCCCAGCAGCTCCGGGCCTATGCCCGGTACCGCCGCATTCTGGGCCAACAACCCAGTGTGGACCAGGGCAGCATCGAAAGGGCCAAGCGGGCCCTCATCCCCGGCGACGTGACGCCGTCGGCCAAGCCGCGATCGGCGACCGAAGCGGCCGTGCTGGAGTCGCTGGTGGCGGGTGAGCAGTACTCCGCAGCCGAAGTCGCGGACCGGGTGGGCGTCTCCCGGGCCACAGCGCAAAGGTACTTGTCCTCGCTCGCGGACGATGGCGCCGTCGAAATCCAACTGCGCTACGGAACCACGGGCCGCCCGGAACACCGCTACGGCATCCCGGGCTGACCCAAGTAGGGGACAGCAAGTGCTCCACTCAGCGTTCAGTGGAGCAGTTACTGTCCCCTAGTTGGGTGCCTACGCGGACTTCTGCGCCACGAGCTCGATCTCCACGAGCATCTGCGGGTCCAGGAACGGCAGCACGTGCACCAGGGAGAGCGTGGGGCGGATCTCGCCGAAGACCTCGCCATGCGCGCGGCCCGCGTCTTCCCACTTGCTGATGTCCGTCAGGTACAGCTTGGACTGCACCACGTCCTCGTAGGAGAAGCCGGCTTCTTCCAGGACAGCGCCGAGCTTTTCCAGGATGTACTTGGTCTGCGAGTAGAAGTCATCGCCAACGATGCCGTCGGGCCCGGAGGCAGCCGTCGCCGAAATGAAGAGGGTGTTGTCCACCTGGACCGCACGGGAGTAGCCGAGGGTCTGTTCCCAGACCGAGCCCGAGCCGAATGTCTTGCGCATGCCGCGCCTTTCCTGTCGCTTCCCGGCCTGGTGCCGGGATTCCGAGGAAAACTTTAGGGCTGCTGCAGCCCAAGCCTGTAAACGAACAGCTTTATGTCGGTCCCCGGAACGAACCAGTCCCGCTCGGGCGCACGGTCAAAACCGGTCCGCTGGTACAACGCGTTGGCGCTTTCCCACGTGGCGCCGGTGGTCAGGCACACGGCGTCGATGCCTTCGGTCGCCTGGGCCTGCTCGACGACGGCCTGCACCAAGGCGCGCCCGGCACCTGAACGCTGGACTGCCGGGTCCACCACGAGGGTCCGCAGTTCCAATTCGCCGTCCAGACCGATGTCCGAGAACCCGCCACCGGCCGGGGCGGCCGTGACCGACCCGATGATCCGGCCGTCGCGCTCGGCCACCAGGATGTCGGCGTGCTTAGCCCGGCCCGCTACGTTCTGCAGTTCCAACAGGTACGGGTGGTCGGCGCTGCCGTAGTAGCCCGCTGTGACATAAGAGTCCAGCGTGATCCGGGCAACGGCGTCGTAGTCTTCGGGCAGGGCGGGGCGGACGGTAATCGGCGAAAGCACCTGTCAATGGTAGAGGTAACCGGGAGTTGCATTGTGCGAAACTGCCGTTTCCGTGACCGAACTATCAGTCTTATCCGGCGTATTGTGTTGCTCCACGTGGCCCCGGGTTGAGTTGCGTTGCGCTCAGTGAAGCCGGATTTCCTGCCGTTGCGGGCTGTTTCACAAAGCTGGCGCGGGGCATTCACCCCGTGCTTGAGTTGCCACACGGATCAACCGCAGCATCCCCGGAAAACGAACAGGAGGAACGATGCTCCAGGCCCACTTCAGCATGACGCCGGCGCACTCCTGCTGTCCGCCCTGCCTTCAGCCCTAAGCGCTCTGCACCGCTGCCGCCCGAGGTCCCCTACCGGCCGGGCCCGGCAGACCCCCGCACCTGAAAGGCCTTCCATGTCATCCGCGTTCCCCCGCGCCCAAAAACCATTCACCACGCCAGCCAAAAACACCCCCAACCGACGCCAGGTCCTCAGTGGCTTCCTTGCCCTCCCCGCCATCGCCTTCGTCACGGCCTGCAATGCCACGGCTACCGCAGGCACCCAAGCCACGCAGGCAGCCCAGGTCACCACGCCGCTGGCCACTACCGTTCCGGCCGGGACAACCTTGGTGGTTGGCGATCCCACCGTCCAGGTGGCCCTGGAATTGTCCGGCCTGGACAAGAAGCTCAGCTTTCCCGTGAAGTTCGCCAATATCTCCGGAGGCCCAGCCACTACCGAAGCCTTCCGCGCCAATGCGCTGGACGTCGGTTCGGTAGCTGACATCCCGCCCATCCACGCCACGTGGACCGGCCTGGACGTCCGCATCATCGCCAGCGTGTTCCGCCAGGACGCAGTCAACCACCCGCTCTACGAACTGGGCATCGCGCCCGGCGCCGGAATCACGGACCTGCAAGGGCTTCGTGGGAAGAAGATCGCCTACAGCCCGGGGCAGGCCCAAGGCGCACTGGTGCTCCGCATTCTGGAAAAGGCGGGATTACAGCAAGGCGATGTGAAACTCGTGGAACTGCCGAGCACCGGTGACGCCTACTCCACGGCCCTCTCCGGCAAGCAGGTGGACGCCGCGCCGCTGGGCGGAGTCCAGATCAAGCGCTACCTGGCCAAGTACGGCGCCGACGGCGGAACGACGCTCCGGCACGGACTCCGCGACGACCCAGGGCACCTCTACTCCCCCGCCAAGGTCCTGGACGACCCGGCCAAAGCTGCAGCACTCGCCGAATACGTGGGGTTGTGGGGCCAGGCCCAGCGCTGGATCCAGGACCATCCCAAGGAATGGCTGGAGGGGTACTACGTGAAGAACCAGGGCCTCTCCGCGGAGGACGGCCAGTACCTGATCGACTCGGCCGGAGTGCGCGAGCTGCCCACGTCCTGGTCCGAGGCCATCGCCCGCCACCAGCAGACCATCGACCTGTTGGCCCGCGAACAGAAGAAACCCAAGCTGGACGCCGCCAAACTCTACGACCTTCGTTTCGAGGCCATCGGCGGAACCGCGTACGCAGCCAAGGGAGGTACAGCATGACCACCACGGCTGCTGCCCGTCGTTCTTCCTTCCGCACCACGGCGACGCCCGACGGCGGCACCCGGCCAGGCTCCGCCGTCGCGCCTCATCTGGACCCGGCGCTTGCCGGCCGGCCTGACATCAGGCCAGGCACCCGCCGGCTTGGCCCCGGCCCGCGGCGCCGCTTCGCCGGACTCGTGGGACCGGCAGCGGTGGTCCTGCTCTGGGTGGTCGCCTCGGCCACGGGCCTGTTGGATCCGCGGATCCTCTCCGAACCGTGGACCGTGGTGGGCACTGCCGGTGAACTCATTGCCGATGGCCGCCTCCAGGAACACCTCGCCATCTCCGCACAGCGGGCCGGGCTCGGCTTGTTCTTCGGCATCGTCGTGGGTGCAGTGCTGGCGTTGGTGGCCGGACTCAGCCGGGTGGGTGAATCGCTGATCGACGGTCCCGTGCAGATCAAGCGCGCCATTCCCGGCCTGGCGCTCATTCCGCTGCTGATCCTCTGGTTCGGCATCGATGAAACCATGAAGGTCCTCACCATCACCTTGGGCGTGTTCGTCCCGATCTACCTGCAGACCCACGCCGGACTGCGCGGCATCGATCTGCGGTACGTCGAACTGGCCCAAACAGTGGGACTTAGCCGGGCAGGGTTCCTGCGCAGGGTGGTCCTGCCTGGCGCGCTTCCCGGGTTCTTCCTGGGCCTGCGCTTCGCGGTCACCGGCGCCTGGGTGTCCCTGGTGGTGGTGGAGCAGATCAATTCCACCAGCGGCATCGGCTACATGATGGAGCTCGCCCGCACCTACGGCCAAACCAACATCATCGTCCTGGGACTGGCTGTCTACGGCATCCTCGGACTCCTCTCAGACGCAGCCGTCCGGCTCCTGGAACGAAAGGCCTTGTCATGGCAGCGAACACTGGCGGGCTAGACCTCGCCGCTCCTCCCACCCGGGAGGTTTCCGTCCGCAACCTCATCCGCAGCTTCGGACCGAAGGGAGTCCTCAACGGCGTAGACCTGGACATTGCGCCCGGCGAGTTCGTGGCCCTCCTGGGACCCAGCGGTTGCGGCAAGAGCACCCTGCTCCGGGCCCTCGCCGGGCTGGACCGTGATGTCCGGGGAAGCGGCGTGGTCCAGGTTCCCGAGCAGGTCTCGGTGGTGTTCCAGGATTCGCGGCTGCTGCCGTGGGACACCGTCCTGGGCAACGTCACCTTGGGCTTGCGCGATCACGACGCCGATGTCCGCGGCCGCCGCGCACTCGCCGAAGTGGGACTCGCCGGACGCGAAAAGGCATGGCCGCACCAGCTCTCCGGGGGCGAACAGCAACGCGTGGCCTTGGCACGGTCGCTGGTCCGTGAGCCCCGGCTGCTGCTGGCCGACGAACCCTTCGGGGCCTTGGACGCGCTCACCCGTTTGAAGATGCATGCCCTGTTGAAGGACCTGGTTGCCGCCCATCGTCCTGCCGTCCTGCTGGTCACCCATGACGTGGATGAAGCCATCACCCTCGCCGACCGCGTCATCGTGCTCCAGGACGGCCGGGTGGCCCTCGAGCGGGTCACCGGTTCCCGCGAGGCCGGTCCCGCCGTCGAACATTCCACCCTCCGAACCGAACTGCTGCGCGCCCTCGGCGTCACAGCCGCCGCCTGAATCCCAACCCGCAAAGGAAACAACCATGACTACCCCGCCACGCCACCTCCACCTCAACGCCTTCCTCATGAGCACCGGCCACCACGAAGCGTCCTGGCGGCTCCCGGAAAGCGATCCCTTCTCCTCCACCAGGATCGAGCACTACCAGCACCTGGCCCGGACCGCCGAACGGGGCAAGCTGGACTCCATCTTCTTCGCCGACTCACCCGTGCTCTTCGGCGAAGTGGGCCGGCGGCCCGTCGGCAAGCTGGAACCCACTGTCCTGCTCACGGCCATCGCAGCAGCAACGCAGAAGATCGGCCTGATCGCCACCGCTTCCACCACCTATAACGAGCCCTTCAACCTCGCCCGCCGCTTCGCTTCGGTGGACTGGGTCAGCGGCGGCCGCGCCGGGTGGAACGTCGTGACCACAGCCGGACCGGATGCCGCCCGGAACTTCGGCGTGGACGACCAGCCCGCCCATGCTGTCCGCTACGAGCGGGCCGCGGAATTCCTTGAGGTTGCGCAGAAGCTCTGGGACAGCTGGGAAGACGACGCCGTCCTGGCCGACAAAGCGGAGGGCGTGTGGGGAGATTCCACCAAGATCCGCGCCATCGAGCACGTGGGCAAGCACTTCCGCGTCCGCGGACCGCTCAACGTCCCGCGTTCCCCGCAGGGCCACCCGTTGATCGTGCAGGCCGGATCATCGAATGACGGCAAGAAGCTCGCCGCTCAGTACGCCGAAGCCGTGTTCACCGCCCACCAGACCCTGGCCGACGCGCAGGCGTTCTACGCGGATCTCAAGGCCAGGACCGCTGCGACGGGAAGGAACCCGGAGGGCATCAAGATCCTCCCTGGCATTGTTCCGGTGATTGGTTCAACCGAGGCCGAGGCCCTCAAGCTGGAGCGCGAACTGGACGAGCTGATCAAGCCCGAGTACGCCCGGGAACAACTGGCCAAGACCCTGCGCCTCTCGTCCGAGGATCTCCCGCTGGACCGCCAGCTTCCAGCCGACCTCCCCTCCGAAGACGAGATCGAGGGAGCCAAGAGCCGCTACACGTTGATCGTGGAGCTGGCCCGGCGCGAGCAGCTCACGGTCCGCCAGCTCATCGGGCGCCTTGGCGGCGGCCGCGGCCACCGGACGTTCTCCGGCACCCCCGAACAGGTTGCGGATGCCATCCAGGACTGGTTCGACGCCGGTGCCGCCGACGGCTTCAACATCATGCCGCCGGTGCTGCCCTCCGGATTGGAGGTGTTCGTGGACCAGGTGGTGCCCATCCTCCAGCAGCGTGGGTTGTTCCGGACCGAGTACACGGCATCCACGCTGCGCGGCCACTACGGACTGGAACGGCCGGAGAACCGTTTCACGGACGCCGAGGCACGGGAACTGACCTCCATCGGCTCTGCCTTCTAGCGTTTGGGCCAGCTCCACAGGGGACCCTCCAGCGACCCCAGTCCCCTGATCCGGGTCTCCCCGAGGTCCTTGTAAAGCTCGTGCTCCTGCGCGGCGCCGCTCTCCCGCAGGGCGTCAAGCAAGGGCTTCGAGTGGGTCACCACAATGACCTGGCTGCTGGCACTGGCTTGGACGATCAGTCCTGCCAGTGCCGGCATCAGGTCCACGTGGAGGCTGGTTTCGGGTTCGTTGAGCACCATGAGCTCCGGCGGACGCGGTGTCAGGAGGGCCGCCGTCAGCAGCAGGAAGCGGAGAGTGCCATCCGAGAGTTCCGCCGCCTTCATGGGCCTGAGCATCCCCGGCTGTTTCAGCTCAACACTGAACCGGCCTTCCTCGCTGACCGCCACACTGAGCCGGCTCCCCGGGAAGGCGTGGGCGACGGCGGCATCCAGCTGCCGCTCGAAGCCCACCTCCCGGAGGGTCTGCAGGGCCGCCGCCAGATCTTTCCCGCTGTGGTGCAGTACCGGCGTACGGGTCCCCAACTGCGCCTGCCTGGCCGGCGCCTCAGCATCGGTGCGGAAATGGTCGTAGAAACGCCAGGAGCGCACCGAATCCCGGACCCTGAGGACTTCGGGAGCCCTGTCCAGGTCCGAGACCTCAGTCAGCATGCTCTGGAACGTGTCCAGGCGCCGGGACAGTTCGGCCCAGTTGCCATCCGCGCCCCGCAACCTGGCCAGGCCGCCTTTGCGGTCCACCAGCAACGAGCCAGGCCGCGCCACCGGTCCCGAGAAGATCTGCTCCCGCTTGATCTCGGGATCGCGGCTGAACACCGTTGGCCGGGGCCTGCCGGTCTCTTCATCGAATCCCGCACCGCCGGGCACCGGGATGCCGAGGTCCACCAGGTACCCGAAGTCATCCCCCGAATAGCCCAGTTTCAAGTTGACGACGTCCTTCCGGACGGTGCCCTGGACCGGCACTTCTCCACGCCTCATGGCCTCGCTGATGGTTTCGGGGCCCGCCCACAGCGTGGACGCCAGTCCACCATCGCGGGCCAGCGAACCCACCACATTGCCCGAGTCCCCGCCAGCGCACTCGGCCAGCAGGCGCAGCGCCCTATAGAGCGAGGACTTCCCGCTGCCGTTGGCCCCCGTCACCACATCCAGGCCATGGAGTTCCATGGTCAGGTCCCGGATGGAACGGTAGTTCGCGATGGCGAGGGTTCTGATCATCGGTTCATCACAGCGGGAACGTGCCGGACAACTCCAATGTCCCGGCACACATCCACGCCGCCAGCCGGTCCTCGGTGCTTGGACCGCCGTCGAGCGGGCTCTGCAGGCGAGGCCTGCGAACCCAGCACCCCGCTTCCTCCGCAATCAGGGCGCCGGCGGCGAAGTCGTGCTCGTTCAGGCCACGCTCGCCAAAGGCGTCAACTGTGCCGTCCGCCACGAAGCAAAGGTCAAGCGCTGCGGAGCCGAGCCTTCGAATGTCCGCGAAGCTGTCCATGAGCCCCACCAGCCCTTCGGCCTGGCTGGCGCGAGTGGCGGGATCGTAGCTGAATCCTGTGGCCAGGATCAGGCCTTTCCGCCCCGGGACGGGACCGGCCAGCCGTGTGGACTCCCCCGCCACCTCCAGCCACGCGCCGTGGCCGCGGGCCGCCGAGTAGATGCGTCCCAGAGCAGGTGCGTGCACGACGCCGGCCAGCCACACGCCGTCGGCATCCGCGACGGCCACCGACGTGGCGTAGTAGGCGATGTTGCGGATGAAGTTGGTGGTGCCATCCAGCGGGTCGATCGACCAGCGGTATCCGGAAGCATCCTCCGGGCGGGTGGTGCCGTGTTCCTCGCCGGTCACGGTGTCGTTCGGGCGGGCCTCATTGATGGCCCTGCGCACGGCATTCTCCGCGGCGACGTCAAACTCGGTGACCCAGTCTCCGGCCTCGCCCTTGTTGGACATGCCCAGGCCATCGCCGCCGCTGCCCGTGACGGAACGTTGGGCGAGCACGGCAGCTCCGGCCGCGGCCGCTGTCTTGGCCGCCTCCAGAAGTTCCAGGACATCGGCGGATTGCGGCGTCATTCGGCCTCCTCCCCGGTCTGCACGGAAGCTTCGTCTTCGCCTTCCTGGGGGTCTGGCACGGCGGGCCCGTTGGCCAGCAGATCACGGAAGCCGTCCTCGTCCAGCACGGGGATACCCAGCTGTTCTGCCTTGTCCAGCTTGGTTCCGGCGGCTTCTCCGGCCACGAGGTAGCTCGTGTTCTTGGAAACGGAACCTGCGGCCTTGCCACCCCGGATGATGATGGCTTCCTTGGCCTCGTCGCGGCTGAAGTTGGGCAGCGATCCCGTGACCACAATGGTGAGGCCCTCCAGAGTACGTGGAGTGGCGGTGTCCCGTTCGTCCTCCATGCGGACACCGGCGGCGGCCCAGCTCTCCACGATCTCGTTGTGCCAATCCACGGCGAACCACTCCGTAAGGGCGGCCGCGATAGTGGGCCCTACTCCGTCAACGTGGGCGAGCTGTTCTTCGGTGGCATTCCTGATGGCGTCCATGCTGCCGAAATTCGTTGCCAGTGCGCGCGACGCCGTGGGGCCAACGTGGCGGATGGACAGCGCCACCAGCACCCGCCACAGCGGCTGCTTCTTCGCCTTCTCCAATTCCGCGAAGAGCTTCTCCGTGGTGGCCGTCGGCTTGGAAGGAGTCTTGGCCGTTGCCTTGGTGTAGAAGTACGGCACCAACTCGTACTGGCCTGTGGCCACGCCTTTGGACTTCTTTTCCCGGCGGATCAGCACGCTGGCCAGGTCTTCCCGGGTCAGGCTGAACAGGGCAGCCTCGCTGGTAAGCGGCGGGATTTCCGGCTCGGCGGGCTGGGTCAGGGCGATCGCGGCTTCCCACCCCAGCGCTTCGATGTCGAAGGCGCCGCGACTGGCTACGTGGAACACGCGCTCACGCAACTGGGACGGGCAGGACTTTCCGTTGGGGCAACGGATATCCACGTCGCCTTCCTTCGAGGGCGCCAACGGTGTTCCGCAGGAGGGGCATTCAGTGGGCATCACGAACTCGCGGACTGGCGGATCCTGCTTGTCGCGCAGGGCCAGGACCGGACCGACGATCTCGGGGATCACATCGCCGGCCTTGCGGAGGATCACGATGTCGCCGATCATGACGCCCTTGGCCTTCACGACGTCCTGGTTGTGCAACGTGGCCATGCCGACAGTGGAGCCTGCAACCTTGACCGGCTCCATGAGCCCGAACGGCGTCACGCGGCCCGTCCGGCCAACGTTCACCATGATGTCCAGGAGCTTGGTGTGCACTTCCTCCGGCGGGTACTTGTAGGCCGCTGCCCACCTGGGCACGCGGGACGTGTAGCCGAGGGCACGCTGCGTGGCGAAATCGTCGATCTTGACCACGATGCCATCGATCTCGTGAAGAAGGCTGTGGCGCTTCTCACCGTAGTCCGCAATGAACTCCAGCACGCCTTCATAGGTGTCCAGGACCTTCGAATAGGGGCTGACGGGCAGTCCCCATTCGCCCAGCAGCCTGTACGTCTCCGATTGGCTGGTGGCATCCAACCCTTCCCGGGCACCGATGCCGTGGACGAACATGCTCAGTGGGCGCTTGGCCGTTTCAGCCGGATCCTTTTGCCGGAGGGAACCGGCGGCGGCGTTGCGGGGGTTGGCCAGAGGGGCCTTGCCGGCTGCGACCAGGGCCTCGTTGAATTCGACGAAGGCCTTGGAGGGAATGAACACCTCACCGCGGATCTCCACCTCGGACGGATAGCCCGAACCGCTCAGCTGCCGCGGGATCTCCTTGATGGTGAGCACGTTGTGGGTGATGTCCTCACCCGTGGTTCCGTCCCCGCGCGTGGCAGCGCGGACCAGCTTGCCGTCGCGGTAGAGGAGGTTGACGGCGAGGCCGTCGATCTTCAGCTCGGTCAGCCATGCAATGGGCGGAACCCGGTCGCCCAATTTGGCCACCGACGCCTCGGCCTTGCGGACCCAGGCCTCCAACTCGTCGAGGGAGAACACGTCGTCGAGGCTGTACATGCGCTGCAAGTGCTCCACCGCGGCGAAGGCGGCGGATACTTCGCCGCCGACTTCTTGGGTGGGTGAATCATTGGAAACCAACTCCGGGTGGAGCGCTTCCATTTCCTCCAGTCGCCGGTACAGGACGTCGTACTCGGCGTCCGAAACCGTGGGCGCGTCTTCTTGGTAATAGGCGTAGCGGTATTTCCGGACCAGGTCCGCCAATTCCTGGTATTCGTCCCGGAGATTCTCCGACGGCGGCGCCACCTCCTCAGCGACGATGGCCGCGGCGGCCCTGGAGGTGGTTTCGACCCGATCTGGATTCTCTGGAGTGCTCACAGGGTCTATCTTGCCAAAAGGCAGTGACAATATGTGCCCGCGGTCAGTGCGAGGACAGGCGGTTCTTGCTCCACAGGGCAAAGGCCAGGCCGCCCAGGCCCACCAGCAGCACACCGCCGAGGATCCCGAACAGGCCCATCAGGTTCGGGCCGTTGTAGCTCGCGTTGGCAAGCACGGCAGCCTGCGTCCCCTTGCCCTTGTCGACGGGCGTGTCCCAGTTGGAGGACTTCGAGGGGCTGGGGCTCGCGGAAGAGGTTGCCGAAGCGGTAGCCGGGGCTGCCGCCGTCGTGCTCGCTTCAGGAGCGGCCGACGGCGGTGAGGATACCTCGGGTGTAACGGTCACCGGGGCGACAACCGCAGGTTGGGGTGCCTGCACCGCGGGTGCCGGCGCCGCCGGAGCAGGAGCCGGCTGCTGGGTCTCACGGACACGCGTGGGCTCAGGCCGAGGCGTGGGCTTCGTCTTGCCCGTTTCCGGCGCGAGCCCGGGCTGGGTCGGCGTCGGTTCCGTTGGCGCGGCCAAGGACGGGCACGAACCGGCGGTCGCCGGAACGCACGGCGCCGCGTGGGCGGTGTCCATCGGCAGCACCCACGCACCTGCGGCGAGCAGCATACCCGCCAGGACGGCAGGTACCCGGCGTCGCAGGCCGGAGGGCATCACGGTATGGAGAACGGTGCGTTGCATGGAGCATGACCTCGCTGGGGGCGTTGGGGCGCTTGAGGCGATCCGGAAAGGCGAATGTTTTCGGCATCCTCCTACACGAGGCCCTGCAGATGCAAATCCTAGCCGCGGTTCTCCGGGGGCATGGCCACTTGCAGCTTCCGCACCTTGCCGCGTCCCACGATGTAGCCGCGCCCCGGAATGAAGTCCTTCCCGAGACGTCCCAGGGACGTGTTGAGGAGGCTGTCGCCTTCCACGTCGCCCGGGTTGAGCAGCAGTCCCCGCCGGCCCGATTTGAAGGGCTGGGCCAGCGACCATGCCTGCGACCACGTGGACGTTTCGGACTCGCCCACCACCCACTGGTCGGCCTTGATGGCCGCAGTGACAAGCCGTCCCACCCCGGACTCGGCCAGCGTGTCCGTGAACTCGGTCAAGCCTTCGATGAAGATCGCCATGGTGCCGGGGTTGTCCGCGGCCTTGTCCACGAGGTCGTCCACCACGTCCGAGACTTCATCGGGGCCAACCAGGGACCGGCTCCAGATGTTCAGGGATGCCACGGCCGAACGGCGCGAACCGATGTAGATCAAGTCCGTGCGCGGGTTCGAGCGCCGCAAGGCGTAGGCCAGCGTGACCAGGGCGACGGTGCGTCCTGAGCCCGGAGGGCCGGCCAACAAAAGCGGGCCCTTGGCGGCGATGGCAGCAGAGCCGAGGGTCTCGTCGTCGACGCCGATCACCGGGTTGTCGGCAGAACCCACGGGCAGGATGTCCAGGTCCACGAGTTCGGGCAGGCGCTGGATCTGCGGCGCATGGTCCAGGCCTTGGCGGACCATGGCCTGGCTAAGCTTGGATACCTCGCGGGCTTGGAGGGCCAGGTTGGAGTTTCCGCCCAAGACGGCTAGCTGCACTTCCAGGCCGTCCAAAAGACCGCGCCCGGGAGGCGAAGCCGCGTTGAGGACGTCCTTGGGAACATCGAGGGTCATGTAGTCGTCTTCGGAGCTCAGCCTCAGGACCAGCCGCTTCTGGATGGAGGCAAGGAGCGACGCCGGAACGGAGTTGGGTCGGTCACCGGCAACAACCAGGTGGATGCCCAGGGGACGGCCGTCGGTGGCCAATTGGAGGAAGATGTCCCACAGTGCGGACAGGTTGCTGTACTCGTAGCCCTCCCGGAAGGAGGACATGCCGTCCACGAGGATGAAGAGCCGCTTCTCGTCGGGTCGGTTGGCCAGCTCCCGGTACTCCACGATGGTGGAGGCGCGGACCTCGGCAAAGCGGGTGGCCCGGTCATCGGCGATGTCCTTGAGCCAACGGAGGAGGCGGCCCACCCTTTCCACGTCGTCGCCGTTGATGATCTCGCCCACGTGCGGCAGGCCATCCAGCATCTTCAGGCCGGAGGAGCCGCAGTCGATCCCGTACACATGGACGGGACCGCCGCGGGGAGTCACGGCAGCGGCGATCGCGATGCCCCGCAGCGCGGCCGACTTGCCGGCGCCACCGGTCCCGTAGACCGCCATATTGCCGTCGCGGTCCGGTTCGTAGAACACCGTGGGTTGGTCCTGGTGGGCAGGATCGTCGGCGACGCCCAACAACAGCCGCTCGTCCGTACGGGGATTGGGCAGCTTGGAGAAGTCGTAGGTGGTGGCGAGTTCGTTGAGCCACGGCTTGCGGGGCGGCTCGATCTCCAGCACGTCCGCGGCCCTGATGATGTTGGCCGTCATCCGGGCAATGTCGTTGGGACCGGCCGGATCTTCCACGATGTCCGTGGCTGGCGGCGGTTCCCACGACGGTCCTGAGCCAAAGGCCATTTCCACGATGTCGATGCGCGGCCGCTGCGGTTTGTCCGTGGTCCAGCCACCGGCGTATCCGGTCTGGAAACCCTGGATCCGCCCCGGCCCGGTCTTGGCAGCGCCACGGCCGGGAATAGAGGGATCGAAGTAGGCTGCGGTGGGAACTCCCAGGATGTCCACGGCGTCCACTTCATCGGCCATGCGGAGGGCCACGCGAAGGTTGGTGTTGGCCCGGAGGTTGTCCTTGATGACGCCGGCAGGACGCTGGGTGGCCAGGATCAGGTGCAGGCCAAGGGAACGGCCACGGGCGGCGACGTCCACCACGCCGTCCACGAACTCCGGAACTTCGGTGGCCAGGGCCGCGAATTCGTCCACGATGATGATCAAGTACGGAGGTGCCTCGGGGTCCGCTTCGCGCTGCAGGGCAAGGAGGTCCTTGGCCTTCTTCCGGTTCAACAGGCGTTCGCGGTAGTGCAGTTCGGCGCGGAGCGAGGTCAGCGCCCGGCGTACCAGGTGCGGCGAAAGGTCGGTCACCAGGCCAACCGTGTGGGGCAGGTGCAGGCAGTCCGCGAAGGCAGCGCCACCTTTGTAGTCGACGAACAGGAAACTGACCCTGTCCGGGCTGTACGCGGCGGCCATTCCCATCACCCAGGACTGCAGGAATTCGGACTTGCCGGCACCGGTGGTTCCACCAACCAGCGCGTGGGGGCCTTCGTTCTTGAGGTCGAGGTAGAACGGCTCCACACCCTTGGAGCCCACCAGGGCACGCAGGCTGCCGTTGTCCTTGCGGTTGGGCACGGCACTGGCGTGCACGGAGTTGTTCTCCCGCCACCGTTCGGCCACCGACTGCGGGTTGTCCATGAATTCCTTGCCGATCAGCGCAGCGTAGGACACCGCGCGGGGCAGGTCGGAATCGTCCTCGAGCGGATTACCGACGTCCACCAAGGGCGACATCATCCGGGCGAGCTGGGTGGCCAGTCCGGCGTCGAGGCTTTCACAGCTCACGGGGTAGGTGTGTCGGCCCAGCCGGACCTGTCCCGTGGTGGTGCCGTGATCGCCGTCCACGGACAGAAAATCGCGGCACGCGGCCGGCAGGGACTGCACGTTGGCAGCCACCCACATGACGTGGACCCCGTAATCCGGGCCGCGTTCCACGAGACGGGTGAGGCGTCCGCGATCCACGGGGGTATCGTCTTCCACCACCACCAGCACGGCTGGGACTACCGGCCCCGGAGTGTCTTCGTGCTCATCCTTGAGCCCGGGCCTCGGCTGCTGCCCGGGTTCCTTGGCCTGTGCTTCCCGCTGCTCCACGAGGTCCTCCAGGCGGGACAGCAGCGTGGACCCGGCGGCCGGGCCGGCGGCGAGGTGGTCGCCGGACAGCGGGCTGTGGCCGGAACCGACATGCGGCAGCCACTGCAGCCAGTCCCAGCGCTCACGTGAGCGCGGGGACGTCAACGCCGTGACAACCAGTTCCGCCGGCGAATGGAGGCCCACCAACTGGAGCACCATGCCCCGGGCCACGTCGTCCACCACACTGCGGTCGCCCGCCACGCCAAAGGATCCCGAGGTCCGCAGTTGGGACACGATGGGCACGCCTTCGATGACACGGACTTGCTGCAGGCACTCCTGGATTTCCCGCATGTATCTGGGTTCGGTCTCGTTGGCACCCGGCTCGTCGAACTGGATGCGGGATGGCGCGGACCCCAGGCCGAACCGCACGCCCAGGAAGTGCTGGTGTTCAGGCCGGTTGGTCCAGAGCAGCGGTCCCAGCTTGTAGATCGCATCCACGGTGTCGCTGACTGAGGGCTCCTCCTGCAGCCGGACGGCGCGCTCGATGTTCTGTTGCCGGTCGATGTCCTCGCGGAAGGCCAGCATGGCGGCCTTGAACTGCTTGTGGCCCTCCCTGGCCTGCTTCTTGCCCTGCATCTTGTGGTCCACGTAATGGCCCACGACGAACAGCGGCATCATGGCCATGAAAATCACCGAGAGCAGGTTCTGCGTCAAGGCAAACAGGACACCACCCATCAGGAGCGGGGTGATGAGCATGATGTACGGGAACGGCTGGTGCTCGGGGCGCTTGGGGCCCGCGGGCGGAACGCGCTTGGGAGATTCGAACCTCGGCACCACGCGCGGCGAGCGGTTGAAATCCACCAGCGGCGACGTCGGCCCGCCCGAGTGGTTGCGGGAGAGCGAAACCACACCCACGGTGGTGTCGCCCAGGGTGACGGTATCCGAGGATTCCAGCGTTGCCCGGGTGACGGGCAGCCCATCCATGAGGAGGCCATTGGCTGAGTTGGTATCAACGATTTCCACCGTTTCGCCCACGGTGATCCGCGCGTGGCGCTTGGACGTCAACGGGTCGCTCAGCCGGATGTCGGCGTCCCGGTCCCGGCCGATGTAGCTGGTGCCGAACGGCAGCGAAAATTCGCGTCCGACGTCGGGCCCTGCCATGACGCGCAAGGTGGCCGCAGCGGGTCCGCGGTCCGGGCCGTGCCCGTCCGAGGCGAACTGTTCGCTCACTTGGGCAAGCGACACACGCGAGCCGGGCCGCAGTCCGGACTCCAGCAGGTTATCGGCAGGCTTGAGGATCTGGCCGGAGAGCCCCCCGCCCACGAACGCTTCGTCCACGCTGATGGACAGGTTCGACGGCGGTTCGGTCCCCTTCCGTGCGGGGTCCGCTGCCCAGAGTTCTGTGGCAATATCGGCCACCGTGGCGCGGCCGTCCACCGTGACGGCGAGGTCCTTGGCTTCCGCGGGGTCTCGCCGCAAGGTCAGGCGGAACTTCATCCTTCGTCGACTCCAGTCTCGGTTTCCAGGAGGTACAGGTCTGCGGCGGTCACCAGGTGGGAGGTCACGGCGTGCTCCACCAAGCGGGCGCGGCGGTTGGTGGCGAGTTTGCCCGCTCCCCCACGCAGGCCCACAACGCCCACACGGTCCAGCTTGTCGCACACGTTGTCCAGCTTCCGGTTGAACCGGGTCAAGGCCCAGCCAAGCCGTTTGGCAGCCTCGGCCGAGGACGGGATGGCACTGAACCCGGTTCCTTCACGGCGGAGCATGGGCTCGGCCAGGGCAACAATCAGGGCCTTCTGCGAGTCCGTGAACACCACGGGACCAATGGTGGTGTCGCCGGCTTGGTCCTCGTCCCGGGCTTCGTGCCGGAACGAGGGCGTCTTCAAATGCACGGCGAATTCGTACGTGGTGGGTCCGGCCGTGAAAATGACGTTGGTGTGGCTGAAAACCAGCGGAATCCGGGCACCGGGTGCAAGCCAGGCCTGCATGCCGCCGGAGCCGTCGGCGATGGTGGCGGACAGCATGCTGCCCACGTTGCTGAGCCACCAGATGCCGTCATACCGGGCAATCTGCAGGAAACGCCGGTGCAGGTAAGGGTTATCGTCGACTTCGAGGTCGCCTTCGCGGCCAATGTCAAAGACGTCCTCATCAGACGGTTCGTACCATTCCCCACAGAAATCTATTGCTAGATCCCCCATGATCTGTGCCTCCTCGCTGGGCAGTGTGTGTCTTTCATGGCCTGTTATTTCTCCAGGCACGCAATGGAGTCAGGACCACCGGGCGAAGCGGAACCGTCGGAGCGGACAATGATGACCTGGACGCAGATGGGCAACTCACTGAAGCCCGAGACAAAAGCCTTCTCGATGCCCGTGGTTTGGTACGCACCATCTGCCTTGGCCGATTTGGTCCGCCATTTATAGGAGTCGTCCTTCCCTGGCTGGGGGTTTTTCCAGGAGAAGACCACAATGTTCGGATCCTTGGTGTCCCGTGCCGCGCTGAGTCCCGCGACATCAGGAACGTTCCCGTCTCCCAAAGGATCCGCCGGTGGCTTGCTCGCCGACTCCGTCGGTGCCACCTTGGGCTGCGCCGAACCGCCCAGCACCACGCCAACCACGACGGCGACAACCAGGACCGCGCCGCCGGTGACGGCAAGCCAAAGGTTACGTTTGCCGTGGTCGGCTTGCGACGCCTCTTCCGCCGCTGGCGCGGCGGCGGGCGCCGAACGGTTGACGGTTGCATCGAGGTTGTCCGACGCCGGTTGCCAGCCCCGAAGGACAGTGGATTCCGCAGTCTCAGGTTCCGTCTCGGCAGGCCGGATGGATCTGGCATCCGGCATCTGGAACTGCGGCGGGTACGTCTGGGCCGGCGGCAGCTGCGGAGCCTGGGTCGGCTGCTGCTGCTGGGCTGGCTGCTGCCGGGCTGGCCCAGGACGCGTGGTCTGCGGACTGGTTCCGGGCATCGTGGAAGGGAACGTCCGGGCCGGGAACGTGGGAGCCGAGCCGGTAGTTGCGGTTCCCGAGGCATCGGGATCGATCGAAGCGATGCTCCGGACGCGGGTCTCCTCCACATTGTCGTCCGGATGCTGCTCATCACCGTGCCCAGGTTCGGCGAGGACCTCGAACGGCGTGACCGAGAGGTTCAGCTCAGCCTGGATGCGTTGCAGGGCCAGCGCGAAGGCATGGGCCGAGGAGTAGCGCGAGTCCGGAGACTTGGCCATGGCCGTGGCAAGGACCAGCTCCAGCGATTCGGGCACATCGGCCCGACCCAGCCGCGGCACGGGCGAGTTGGTGATCCGTGAAATCAGCTCGCGCTGCGAGTTGTCCTGGCCCGGAAGGACGAACGGGGAACGGCCTGCCAACAGGGTATAGAGCGTGGCGCCCAAAGCCCAGATGTCCACGGGAACACCATCCACGGCACCGCCGCGGAACTGTTCGGGGGGCGACCACGGGATGGACATACCGGCGTCGTCATCACTGTCCGTACCGATGGTTCCCGAAATGCCAAAGTCCGTCAGGGCGGGCCGGTTGTAGTCCGTGACCAGGATGTTGGCTGGCTTGATGTCACGGTGGACAATGCCGGCCCGGTGGGCGGTCTCGACGGCGGAAGCCACCTGGATGCCGACGGCCAGGACCTCGTCCACGCTGAACCGTTGGCGACGGTACCGGACATCCAGGCTCGGCCGCGAGCAGTACTCCATGGCGAGGTACGAGTGCCCGTTCTCGGTGATCTCCGCTTCGAAGATGGTCACGATGTACGGGTGGGAGGACAGTTGCGCCATCAGGTTCGCCTCGGACTCGAAGCGGCGGCGCGCGCCCTCGGTCTTCAGGTCGGAAAGCAGCACTTTGACGGCAACTTTACGGCGCGGCCTGTCCTGCTCATACAGGAAGACGTCGGAGAAACCACCGGAGCCGAGCAGGCTGATGTACTTGAACCCGGGGATGGGGGGAGGCGGCGCGGGGGGCCTCTTGGAACTCAAAGAATCTCCTCGAAACGCAATGAAATGTTGTCACCCAGTTCGGCGATGTCGCCGTCAAGCAGGATGGCCATCTCGTTTTGGGCAAGGCGGCGCGGGGCCTGGCCTTCCCTGATCAGGACGGTGCCGTTGGTGGCCTTAAGGTCGCAGAGCATGACGTGCCAGCCTTCCAGCCGCACCTCGACGTGGGAGCGTGATATATCCCCGCCAGGGCTCTCAACTTGGACGAGCCGCGGCATGGTGCCGCCCTGCACCCGGGAGACCGAGGGCTGGCGGCCGATGATGAGCGACTGGTCAAGGTCAATCAGCTCGCCGGTGGACAACCGCATCCTGCCCAGCCGCGGACGGGGAACCTGCACCGCGTCGCCGGACAAGGCCACCCCACACGCCCCACATTGCGGGTAGGTGGGTGGATTGGCATGGCCTTGGGAGCACACGCGTGCCAAAACGCTCGGACCGTTGCCGGCGGGCGCGTTGGCTTGGTCCGGAGCAGTCGCCGCCGTGGGAAGGTCGTCTGCCACGCTGCTCTTCATGATCGTCTGGCCGTCATGGTCAGGATCGTGCTCCGGCATGGACTGGGCCGGCGGCGCTGGCGAAGCTGGGACAGCGGCCGGCGGACCCGCAAGGCCGGGTGCTTCGGGCCCACCCTGCGGCGCCGACGCTCCGGTGCTGCTGCGCAGCCACGGAACGGAGTCGATCAAAGCGGGCACGCCGAGGGGGGCGGCCGCCGGTTCCGCAGGAGCGGCGGCAGGCCCAGCCGGAGCGGCAGGCGAAGGCACGACGCCGGAGCCCCCGTTCGCTGCCGGCTCCCCGACTGCCTGCTCCCCCACCGTCGGGGCCGGCTCAGCGAGATCTGTGGTCTTGGGTGCCGGGGGCGCGGGGACATCGTGCTCGTCGGAATCGTCCGCGATCCGTACGGCAGCATCCTCGATGTTCCGCATCACCGTCTTGTCCCACAAATGGTCATAGTTGGTGGTGGTTTCCAAGGTGGGAAGCAGCGGATCCGTGGTGCTGGTGTGCACGGGAACTCCGGTGGAATCTTCCGAGACCTCTGGCTCGGAGCCGGAGTTGGCAGGCTTGTCTGGTCCGGACTGATCGGAGTCCTGAAGTTCGGGGCTACCGGGCTGATCAGAGCCGCCCGCCTGATCCGAGCCTGCCACCTCACCCGGGCCACTTCCCTGTTCCAGCCCTTCAACCACTGCCGAGGGCGTATCCGCCGCGCCACCCGAGGCTACTTCCGGTTCGTGTGTGGGCTCGCCGGATCCGTCTTCTGCCGAAGTCTCACTGGCAGGCCCGGCGTAGGCGGATCCTTCACGACGTCCAGCGCTGTCGCCACGTGCGGCGGAGCTCTCCTCGTCCACCGCGTCTTCTTCACCCTGCCCGAAGGCCAGCGCGTGCGGCGCAATGGTCAAGCCAAGATCGGCGTCGGGGTAGCCGAGAACCGTCTCATCGGACACCGGTGCCGGAGTATCCGGTGCCTCGGAGCCAGGCTGATTCGGAATCCCGGCCGCCGCTTCAGCCGCGTTGGCCTCGCCCGGGACCCCCACCGCTGTGGCCGTGACTCCCGCGGCCGGCTGTACGAGCGCTTCAAGGGCCACCCCGTCCGTGAGCACAACATCCACGCCGGACAAGCGCACCACACCTTCAAGTAAAGGCAGGGTTGAGCCGTCCAACAGCGGCAGGCTGGCACCCGCCGTCGTGCTTGAAACGATCCGCAGGCTGTAGGCGTCAGCGGAGCTGAACCGCCGCTCCGTCCACGTGGTGACGTCCCTGCCGCTGACCTGCTCGCCGCCGGAGCCGGAGCCGGACGGCATCCCGGTGGACTGGACCGTGAGTTCAAGGTCGCCGCGGAGGAACACCCGCAAACCGTCCTTGGCGTCGATGATTCCGAACGGCGGAATCCGGCTCAGGGAGACACCAAAGGCATCGGTGACTTCGTGGAGGACCTCGTGGGCTTCCGGCGCGGACGCCAGGACACTCCACACCGCTTCGATCAGCGATGCAGGGGTGTCCGGCCCCAGCAGGACCACGGTTCCCTGGCGCACCACACCGAACCAGTCACCCTGGCCGTAGCGGGCAACCATCGGCCTGTTACTGCTTGGCATCTGCACCGGCCTCGGTCTCCGGGCCGGCGTCAACGGCATCGGTGCCGTGCTCTTCCGTACCGTTCACCCAAGCGCGTGGGAGGGTGTCTTCCTCCACCTCGGATTCCACCTCCGGTCGCGGAGCGGTGGTGGCGATGCCGGCGTCGTTCAGCACGTTCTTGGCGTCAACCACGATCACCGTGACGTTGTCCCGGCCGCCGCTGCGGAGCGCTGCCTGGATCAAGGCATCCACGGCATCCTGGGGGTGCGCCACAGTGCTGAGGACACGGAACATGTGGTCATCGCCGAGCTCTCCGTTGAGCCCGTCGGAGCAGACCATCACACGGTCACCCTCCTGGATGGGCAAGAGCCAGAAGTCCGCCTCGGTCTCGTCGCCGGTACCCAAGGCGCGGGTAACGACGTGGCGGCGCGGGTGGATCGAGGCCTGTTCCGGGGTGATGTCTCCGGAATCCACCAGTTCCTGGACCTCCGAGTGGTCAACGCTGACCTGCGAGAAGCCGCCTTGGCTGAGCAGGTAGGTCCTGGAGTCGCCAATGTTCATGACCAGCCAGTAGGGCACGCCCATCTGCTCCACCACCACCACGCCGGACAACGTGGTCCCGGCCCGGCCACCGGTCGCGTTGCGGATGGCCGCATCTGCCTTGAGCAGGCACGCCTGGAGTTCCCCGGCCGTCGCCGAACGGGTGCCGGTGGCCAGTTCCGGAGCGCTGCCCAGGGTGCGGACGCACATGCCGCTGGCGATCTCCCCGGCCTCGTGGCCGCCCATGCCATCCGCCACTGCGAAGACGGGATCGGAGGCGATGAACGAATCCTCGTTCAATTCGCGCCGCAGGCCGCGGTCCGTCCCGTAGCCGTAGCTCAGCTGGAAACTGGGGCCACTGGGGGCGGCAAGGGCGTCGGCATCCGGGCTCGCCGGCTGTGAGTTCATGCTTGTCCTAGGTGGAAGGAACGGTCCCCGAAGTGAACGGTGGAACCGGGTCGAACAAAAACGGCCTCGCCCGGATGCAACCGGGTCTGGATGCCGTCAGGCGTGGTGACCGCGCTGCCATTGGTGGAGTTGCGGTCGGTCACCCAGACGCCGTCGCCGTCCACCCGCAAATGCAGATGGGTCTTGGAGATCGACCGGCCGGGATCGGAAACCGGGAGCAGCTGTTGGGTGGCTTCTCCTGGCTGGGGTGCAGGGTTTCGGCCGACGAGCACGGTGCCCCCGAGCTGGACGTCCTGCCCGTCGTCCACGCGGATCCGCAGTACCGCCTGCACGCGTGCGGCACCCGGCCGCATCTGGGTCCGGTCCAGGTCATCATCGGGGTGCACAGCCGCGGGGCTTGCGGCATGTGGAGGTACGACGGCGGGGCTTGCGTTCCCGGGCCGCGGAGCCACCGGGGGCCGCCACTGGTTGGGGTCGTGGGAAGGCTGGACGTCGGGAGCGTGGGGCGCCGTGGCAGGCACGACGGGAGGCACCGCGGCCGCCTTTGCTCCAGGGGCTTGGGATGCCGTTGCCGAACCGGGTACCGGCGAAGCCACGGGCTGCACAGGCGGCAGGTCCACGGGAGCGAAGCTGTAAGGTCCCTGGATGCCGCCCGTCGCCACGGGGTTTCGGCCGGCGTGGACATCGAACACCAGGGACTTGGCTGCCTTGTCATGCCAGCCCCGGAGCTTGCCGTTGCTGTCCCAGGCGTTGGAAACCACCACCAGGATGGCCCACACCACGCCAAGGCCCATCAACGGGAGGCCAATGAACAACATCAGCCCAATAAGTCCCAGACCGGAGAACACGCCGGCCGCTATGCTGCCGAGCAGCAGCACTCCCCCGGTGATGATGCCACGGACAAAGACGGCACCCGCTCCGGGCGCATAGCCGTCAGCATCCGAACTGCGGATGCCCATCACCTGGTTGCCGATGGTGTTGCCGGACTTGGCTTCCAAGGCCAAGAGCACCATCATGTAGACCACAGTGAAGCCCAGGCCGATGCTGCCCAACAGGACCAGCAGCCCGGTGTCGTAGACAATGAAGCCGTTCCGGCGGGTCTGGGTGATGCCGGCGATGCCGATGGCGAAGGTAGTGGCAAGCACAGCGACAGGAGCCAGCCAGTCCAAAACGGCGGCACCCAAGCGTTTACCGGCAGACGCCGGCGCGAGTTCAAGCTTCGTCGTCAAAGTGGTCCCTCCCCCTGGATTCGACGTTGCGCCGGCACCGGCTCCGGTCTGTACCGGGAACGGTTGAACGGATCCGGCTGGCGCGGACACTACCGAGATACTACCGGCACCGGGCGTGACCTGCCGGGTCAAGGGATCCTGTGCAGCCGCCTGGGCGTGGTTGACGTTCCGGTCCCTGCGGGCTCCACGGTTGTTCAGCGGGGAGCCGCAGAAGGTACAGAACGATGCACCGGGACGCACCGTGTGGCGGCAAGCCGGGCATGCTTCGGCCTCACTGCCCACCCTTGCCGCCCTTCGTGAACAACCACGCGAGCCTGCCGCGGAGTCCCTTGGCTGCGGGGTCCTTCGGAGCCCGCCCCTCCAGGTCCCTGCGCCGGAGGGCAGCCCGGCCGTCCGAGAGAAGGGAGCGGGGCGAGAAACGGGCCTGCTGCCTCTTCCAGAAGCCCACGCTTCCCGTGATGCCGTCCAGTGACGAATCCACGATCTCCCAGTACTCCTTGACCTCGGCTTCGCTGGGCTGGCCGGCGCCGAAGACAGCAGCATCGGCCCGGTGCGCCAACAACGTTGTGGTGGTTCCGGTGACCGGGAAGGCCTCCGCGATCACCGAAGCCGACTCGCGCCGGGTGGACTTGCCGTCGATCGAGGCACCCATGTCCGTAGCCAGGCTCAAGACTTCGTTCCAGCCTCCGCCCACGCGCTGGGCGGCGTGACCGTCCCGGAACCGGGCCTTCCGGCGTCGTGCCTTCAACAGGAGAATCAGCAACAGCGGCAAGGCGAGGATCCCGATCGGGATCAACGCAACACCGATCGCAGCCAACAGCGGACCCCAGAAAAGCCAGGGGTTGTTCTTCTTCTCGTCAGCATCAAGCGCGTCCGGTGTGGAGTCCGGCGGCAGGTCCGCGGGCTCCTGCGGCGGGGGCGGCGGCTGGAGCACCTGCGGCTTGGGCTTGGACTTGGTCTCGGGGTCCGGCGGAATGGGGACGTTGTCCTTGGGCGGGGTGGGATCGAAGGCCACCCAGCCAACACGGTCGAAGGCGACTTCCACCCAGGCGTGCACGTCCTTGCCGGTGATGTTGATATCGCCGGCGCCGTTCTCCGGGCTCTTGGGGTCAGGATAAAAACCCATCACCACGCGCGAAGGGATACCCAGGTGGCGCAGCATCAAGGACATGGCCACCGAGTACTGCTCGTCGTCGCCGAGCATCTGCTTGGCAGACAACAGGTTGCGTACGCGCGCAGCGCTGTGCCCAGGCAGGCTGGGCAACTGTCCGTCGGCAACGAGTCCGTTGCTGAAGGCGCCGCTCTTCTGGAAGTGCGCTTCGATCTGCCGGACACGGTCGATCGCCGTTGGTGCGTCGGCGGAGAGTTCGTTGGCTTGGGAGGCCACGATCGGCGGGACTTCCTGCGCGTCGGGCAGCGTGATTTTGGCAAAGTCGTACTGGGTGAGCTGCCCGTGCTCCAGCATCCCGGGATCGGAAACCTGGACGGTGTACTCATCGCCCTTGGCCAGGCCCTTGGTGGTCACCGCGGTGTCCGTTCCGGCGTTGAAGTACAGCCCGGAAGCTGCCTCTGAATTCTGCAGGAAACCCAGGCCCGTGGTGTGCCGTCCGCCGGGGACGAAGTAGCCCTGGTAGTCCTCGATGGTGATGTCCAGCGTGTAGTTGGTGCTGGCCACCGGGCTGCCCGTGTCGGCGAGGGTGTTCAGTGAACGGGCATCGCCTACTTTGCTGAAGTTGCCCGAACTGTTGGGGTCCATGGTGTAGTTCAAGCCGTTGAAGGAGTCCAGCGCGGCCAGGCGGACACGGCCATCCTTGGGCAGGCCCTTGACGGAGAAGAGCGTCTCGTCTTTCTGGTCCTTCACGAAGTTGCGGAAGCTCGCCAGCGGTGTGATGTAGTCGCGGGGATCGAACGGCGGAACGATCGTGTTGCGCAGCACCTTCCGGTCATCGCTCGCGGTGACCAACGGCGAGGCCACCGCGGTGATGCCGACGGCGGCGGCGATCACGGCTGCAGCAGTCCCCAGGCGGCGGAGCCTGCCGCGGCGGGCCGTACCGGCGTCGTGATCCGGCCGGTTGGCCGAGACCATCCGGGTGCTGCTCTGGCGCAACACGTCCCGGCGGAAGGTGGCCCACACGATCGAAATGATGGTGAGGGAAACACCGCGCTCGACGTTGAGGAAGCTTGCACTGGTGCTGAAGGCAATGCCGGTGACAAACAGTGCCAGCACGGGCAGGAGCGGCCAGTACGGGCTCTTGAGGCGCCAGGCCAGCAGGCCCGCTGCCAGGGCCGTCAGCAGGGAACTCAGGAACGGAACAATGAGCATGCCGTTCGCGGTGCCCACGGGCACGCCTACAGTCAACATGTCCTTCCACGAGAACACGATGCCCAGCAACAGCGTGCGCAGCGAATCCAGGCTCGGCAGGAATCCCAGCACGGCGGTGTCCGGCACTGCCAGGGCCGAGCCGAACAGCATGTAGGCGCCGAAGGCCATGGCTGTGGTGATCAGCAGGCCCAGCCGGAGGTGCGCGTTCAGCACCGCGATGCCCAGGCCCAGCAGGATGCCGCCCAATCCGGCCACCAGGTAGCGTGCGTCTCCGCCGAAGCTCAGGCTGAAGCCAAGCACGCCCAGGAACAACAACGCCACGAGGGCACCGCAGTCAACGGCAAAATGCCACAGGGGCCGCCCATCGGCGAAGATCGAGGCGCTGCTGTTGGCCGCCCGCCTCCGCGTGCGGGCATCCGGCCTGCCGTCCCGCCGCTGGCGGTTGCGGGTATTCGGCGCGGTGCTCATGCTGCCGCCTTTCGAAGAACTATGGCGAGGTCGTCGAGATCTCCCACGGTGAGGACTGTCAGGTCCGCGATGTTGGCCCGCGACGGCGCGGCGCCAGGTTGGACGCGAACAGCGAGGCTGCGGACTCCGGGCGGAACAGAGGCAGCCGCCGAACGGAGTTGCGTCGCCGTCACCTGGCTGCCCACCACGAAGAACACCACGGAGGCGTTCGGAACCGTATCGGCCAGGGTCCGGGCGAGGTCGACGGCGGTCTTCCGCATCGGTGCTCCGACGATCCTGGTCATGTCGTCCAGCAGGTTGCGGCCTGTTTCGCAGCGGAGGGGGCCTTTTTGCGTCATGACATCCAGCTCGCGCTGTTCGCGGATAGCCTGGCGCCCGATGGAGCCAGCCACGGAAATGGCCATCTCGAACTCGGCCTCGGAGTCATATTCGTCCAGGTTGATCGAGAGTGAAATGGCCAGGTGCGCCCGGCGGGTCTCCTCGAACTGACGGACCATGAGCTTGTTGGTGCGGGCAGTGGTCTTCCAGTGGATGTGCCTGCGGTCGTCGCCGGGAACGTAGTCGCGCAGGGCGTGGAAGGAAACGTCCGCGCTGGACAGCTCCGTAGTCGGCATGCCTTCAAGGTCGCGGATGAAGCCTGCTGCCGATCCGCCGAGGGGAACCGTGCGCGGGTGCACGAACAAATCCACGGGTTCGGTCCACAACACGCGGCGGCGGAGGAGGTGCAGTGGATCGGCCCGCACGGAGCGCACCGGGCCAACAACAATCACGGCGCGGCGGGCGGTGGGAATAGTGAACAAGTCCTCGTGTACTTGGGCGGGCTTCATGCGCGGCAAGTGGAAGATGGCCGTGTTGGAACCCACAGGAAGTTCCAGCGTGGCCGGCAGCAGCGGGCGCGTGGACACGTTGGACACGGCAATGCTGCCCACGGCATCGTCACCCACGGCCACGCGGGTGCGTGCAAGGTCCAGCACCACGCCGTAGGCCGAGCGGCCAACAATGAACACGATGGCGAACACGAACAACAGGAATGCCACCATGGAGGCGGACTTGGCTTCCTGCCAGCCCCAGGACTGCCCTGCAATCCACAAGCCGATGGCCGTGGCCAGCACCACCCAACCGAGCACGCTCACCACGGACAGGACGGGCCACACGAAGCGCAGCCAGAGCCGGCGCACGGTGGCCCACGCGGGGGCCAGCACCTCCCCCAGCGTCCCGGCGGCTTCGGCCCACACGGCTGCGGGATGGAGTTTGCCGGGCTTCCCTGGCCGGGAGCCGCCCGGCCGGGCGCCGGTCCCCTTGCCGGAGCCGCCCAGGGAGCGAATCTTGCTGCCAAGCGCCGATGTTGCGCGCTTGAGCGAATCAGCAGCCCTGTTCAGGGGTGTGCTGGAGGACATGTGTGGACCTTTGTTCGTGCCGGGGTGCGGGTGGTTCGTGCGTGAGCCGTGACTGGCGCAGGCTTAGGCGCTGGCGCGTTGCTGCGGGGCGGCGACGTCCGCAAGGACGCGCGTGAGGACCACCTCGGGGGTGGCACCGGAGAACTCCGCCTCCGGATCCATCACCAGTCGATGGGTCCACACCACGGGGGCCAGTTCCTTGATATCGTCCGGCAGGACGAAGTTCCGTCCCTGGCCGGCAGCCCAGACCTTGGCCGCGCGGACCATGGCCAGTGCGCCACGGACAGAAACTCCCAGGCGGGTCTCCGAAGCGTTGCGGGTTTCCTCGCAGAGCCGGGAAATGTACTCCAGCACTGCGGTGTCCACGTGCGTGGTGGCCGCGAGGTCGGCCATGTCCGCAACGGCCTGGGTGGTGATGATGGCCGAGAGGTCCCGCGAACGGTCCTTGAGGTTGGAGCCGCCCAGCAACCGCACGGTGGAGGCATGGTCCGGGTAGCCAATGGAGGTCTTGATCAGGAAGCGGTCCAGCTGTGCTTCCGGCAGGCGGTACGTGCCTGCCTGCTCGATCGGGTTCTGGGTCGCCAGGACCATGAACGGCCGCCCGGCGTCGTACGTGGTGCCGTCCACGGTGACGCGGGACTCTTCCATGACCTCGAGCAGCGCAGACTGGGTCTTCGGCGAAGCACGGTTGATTTCATCGGCCAGGACGATGTTGCTGAAGACCGGGCCCTTGTGGAACTCGAACTTCTGGGTCTTCTGGTCGTAGATGGTCACACCCGTGACGTCCGAGGGCAGCAGGTCGGGGGTGAACTGGATGCGGTTGTGCGAGCCCTGGACCGTTGCCGCCAAAGCACGGGCCAAGGAGGTCTTACCGGTTCCCGGGGCATCCTCGAAGAGCACGTGGCCTTCTGCCAGCATCGCCGTGAAGGTCAGCCGGATGACGTGTTCCTTGCCCAGGACTGCCTGGCCCACGTTGGCAACGAGCTTCTCGAACGTCTCTGCAAACCACGCGGCCTGCTCGTTTGTCATGGTCATCGGTTGATCCTGTTCATTGTGTGGGTGTTCGGATGAAGTTGTTTGGCGGACTGGGGCAGCATCAGCAACCACCGGGCCTGGGTCCACTGAGGTCCACGGTGGTGGACTTCACGAACCAGCCTGGGTGGCTTCCCTCGGTCACGCGGTACCAGGGGGTGCCGTTGTTGTAGATGTCCTTCGTGCAGTTGACGTTCAACTTGCCCTCGGAACGGGACACCCAGCCAACACCGCACGATGGTCCGCTCGGGTTGTACGTGTCCGCTTGGCCCGGCTTTCCGGGGCACGTGTTGTTGTGCACCAGAATTTGCGATGGTGTGGGCGGTGGAGGCGGAGGCGTGGGATCGTCGCCGCTGGTGGCGTTGGCACTGCCTACGGGACCGGCAACGACCGTCACGGCACGCACCCGCAGGGTGTGCTGCTTGTCCCAGCCTCCGCCTCCGGCATCGAACCGGTTGGCTTTGCCCACACCCGTCCAGCCGCCGCCGTCCAGGCTGACCTCGTAGTGGTCCAGCGGGCGGCCGTTGGTGGCCGGGTTGTTCCAGGTCCAGTGGACCTGGCCGTCGCCCTTGGCCGACTTGCCGCCGTTGACGTTCGGTGCATTCGGTGGTCCGTACGGGTTGCCGGTACCGATCGCCTTGGCGTCGCCGGACTGGTTGTTCTTGACCGACGTCGCGATGATGTTGACCACCACGTTGGTGCCGTTGGGCTGGCCACCGATGTCCCCACCGCCGCGGCCGATCGGGCCGGAACCCGAAGCCGTCTGCCAGCGGTAGGTGATCTCGTTGTCCTGCGAACCGTTGCGTTCGGCAGCCGTCAGCGGCGTGAAGGTCACGCGCAACTGCCCGCTCGTACCGGTGGCAACTACCGAGCCGCTGCCCACGGTCCCCGGCTTGCCCGCGGCGCGGATGGCAGCGGACTGCTGGCTGACTCCACTGACGCCTGCCTTGTTGGTTGCCGAGACGGTGAAGGTGTAGTCCGCCTCGGAGTTGGCAACGGTCACGTTCTGCGACGTCGCTGCCACCGATTGGGAACCCACGACGGCGCCGCCGCGGTAGGTGGTCAAGGTGTAGGCGGACACCGCGTCACCGTTGTTGTTCGGTGCCGCCCAGCTGACCCGCAACTGGCTTTGGGTGCCCACCGATCCAGCCCCCGAGACTGAGGGCGCGGACGGCGTCGCCGGAATTCCGGCAGGAGTCTCGGCAGCAGAGTACGGGCTCCACTCGGAAGGCTCCTTGGCGTCATTCCTCGCCAGTACACGGACCTTGTAGGCCACGCCGTTGGTCAGTCCCTTCCAGACATAACTGGAACCGGTGAGGTTTTGGATCTGCGCGTTCTGTCCGGCGGGTGCCGGTGAAATCTCCAGGTCGTAGGACTTGACCGGGGAGCCCTTGCTGGCGGGCGGAACCCAGGCCACGGACAGTTGCTTGTCGCCAAACTTCAGCGACGGCGCCACCGGGGTGTCCGGCTTGACGTCCGGCCGGACCTCGGCCGAGACCGGCGACCTTTCGGACTCGTTGATGGCGTTGGTTGCCGTCACCGCGAAGTGGTACTTCACGTTGTTGGTCAGGCCCGTCAGCGTACAAGTGTTCGCGGGGCAGTCCTGCTTGAAGCCACCCTCGCCGTACACGGTGTACTTGGTGATGGGTGAGCCCCTGTCTGCGGGCGCAGTCCACGTCAACAGCGCTGTCTGGTCGCCCACGCTTTGGGCCTGCGGGGTGGTGGGCGCTGCCGGCTTGTCCTTCACCGTCAGGCGGACACGGGCCGTGGCATAGCGCGACAACTCGCCGGTCTTGTCCGAAATGGTGTACGCCACCACCATGGTCCCGGTGAAACCGCCGGCCGGCGTCACGGTGACGCTGTCGCCCCCGGGCTCGGCCGTGCCTTGGCCGGTTTCCACAACGGCGGAGACGATCTTCAAGGCCGTGTCCGGGAACGGGTTGGAGTCGTTGGCCAGAACGTTGACAGTGACGGGCTTTCCGGACTGGGCGTCCGGTTCCACGTCGTCGTTGGCCACCGGCTTGGGACGGTTGGACGCCGTGAGGGTCAACTTGTAGTTGGCGATCGCCTCCAGTCCCCGGCGGTCCTTGGCCTTGACCTGTACCGTGCCGCTTTGACCGATCTGGACGGAGTCGTCGGCGGAGACCTTGAGGGTCTTGCCGTCCACACTGGCCCGGAAGCCTCCCGGCACCGAACCGACCAGCTCGTAGCCCATGTTCTGCACGTCATCGGTGTCCGGATCGGACGTGAGCTTCCCCAGGTCCAGGCTCGCCGAATCGCCCTTGGGCACCTCGACGTCACTGCCCAGGAGTTCCGGCGGGTTGTTCTTGTTCGGATCGGGCAGCACCTTGGTGCGGATACTCAGCGTGGCCTTCAAACCGTTGGGGTCGTCAGGTCCGCTGCCGTCGGTGACCTCGAAGCTGATGGAACCGGGGCCAACGTACTCGGCACCAGCCGTGTACTTGATGGCCGTTCCGTTGTTGGCGATGGGATCGCTTCCGTCCCCGCCGATCAGCTTGATGCGGTCGGCCTGGGTGAGCCGGGGCGACTTCCCGTCACGGACCTTGACCCACTCGGCGAGGTTTACCGTGACGGACTGGCCGGAGACCAGTTCAATGACCTCGTCCTTGGCGAGCGTGGGAACCTGCTGTCCAACGCCGGGGACCCAAATGATCGCCGTGGACTTCTGGCCGTCGACGTCCTCAACGGTGTACGGCACAAGCTGCGGCTGCTCAGTGAGCTCGACAATCACGTTGCCCTCGGAGCCTGGCCGTGCGGTGGGAATGTCGGTGCTGACTTTGAGGTTCTCCCCCACGCCGTCCGGATCCTCGTCGTTCTTGAGCACGGGCACGTCAACGGCCGTCTTGCCCAGGGTTTGGGCGGACGTGACGCGGTCGTCACGGGCAATCGGCGCCTGCAGCGGAATGTCGTTCTTCACGATCACCCTGATGCTCGCCTGCCCCACCGCGTCGCGGTCATCGGCCACGGAATAGCGGACATTCACTGTTCCTTCCACCGCCGGAGCGGTGACCAGGATGCGGCCACTGGTCTTGCTCACGTGGGCGTCGAGGGACTTGTCAGCCTCGATGCTGTCCGTGAGGATCCGGATGGGGTCGCCGTCGGGATCGGTGTCGTTGGCTGTCGCGTCAACGGCGATCTGGCGTCCCGGGCGG
Source organism: Paenarthrobacter sp. NPDC090520 (assembly GCF_044769205.1). Lineage (NCBI taxonomy): Bacteria > Bacillati > Actinomycetota > Actinomycetes > Micrococcales > Micrococcaceae > Paenarthrobacter > Paenarthrobacter sp. NPDC090520. The sequence continues at coordinate 172,902 of NZ_JBIVXM010000006.1, read as the reverse complement.
ACCTTCACTTCATCATCCACGGGGGCGGGCTTTTGGTTGTTTTCGCCCCGGGGCGCAACACCGACGGTCACTGTGCCTGTGTTGACCGCGCCCTGGCGGTCCACCACCTTGTAACGGAACGAGTCGGTGCCCGCGCTGTCACCGGCGGCGACGAAGTCGATGAAGTTGCTTCCCGCCGTCGCGGTTCCCATGGTGGGGGTGCTGTCGATGCCGGTGAGCTGCACCGAGTCGCCGTCGGGATCGATGCCGTCCAGCGGTACCGGAATCCGCACCGTTCCTCCGGCCACCACGCGGGCCGTCAGGTTCTGCGGTTGCGGGCGCGAGTTCTGTGCCCCTTCCAGCGGAAGGATGTGGATGGTCACGGCCGCCGCGCTCTTCTGGCCTTGCGGGTCAACCGCGTTGTAGATGGCGCGCACGGTCTTGGGCGTGGGTCCTGCGATGAAGCGCAACGTGTTCTCGGACACGAACGCCTTGCCGTCCTCCTCCACGATGTTCTGGGCCAGGACCGGATCAACCTTGAGCTCTTCGCCCTGCGGATGCGTGTCGTTGTCCAGCACGGGAATGGTGACCACGTCGTTGACGCGCACGTTGACTTCGTCGGGTTTCGGCTGGGGAGCTTCGACGACGGCGGGAGCCGGCACCGGAACGACGCCCACTGTTCCGGTGGCCGAGGAACGGCCATTGGACATGGTGTAGCTGAAGACGAACGGATCCTTGGAACCCAGCACATCCGTGACGCGCAGGACGCTGTGGTCGATCACGCTGACCGAGGCTGTGGACCCCTCCGGGACCGTCACCGACTGCAGCACAAGGACGCCACCGGATGGATCGGAGTCATTGGCGAGCGGATCCACGAGTACACTGCCGCCCACCGGGAGCAAGGCGACGTCGTGAACCGCCACCGGCGCGCCGGAATCCTTCCCGGACTCCACGTCCACGCGGATCAGCCCCTGGCTGCTTTGCGGGCCATTGCTGGCGATGTACGTCAGGTACACCGGACCGGGAGTGTTGCTCTTGAACGTAAAGGTGCCGCCATCGGTGATGGCGCCCAGCTCGGCCTGGCCCGCCGCCTCCACGTGGGCCACGCGCAAGGCACCGCCGTTGGGATCCACATCGTTCTTGAGTGGCGAAATCACCAGGTCCTGGCCCACCACTGCAGTGACGTGGTCGGCATTGACCACGGGAGCGAGTGCGCCCGGTGGCTGCACGTTGACCACCACGCGGCCGGTGGTGGTAGCCCTGCCGTCCCACACGGTAATCGTCACATTCTTCTTGCCCGGCGCGGCGCCTGCGTCCTGGTAGGTGAGCAGGCCGTCGCGGCGGACCTTGACCTGGTCCTGGTCATTGTCTGCCTTGGCATCGAGCAGCACCAGGTCGTCGCCATCGGGGTCCATCCAGTCGGTGAGGATGTTCTGGCTGACCGATTTGCCCTGCTCCACCAGCATGGTGGTGGGCTCGGCACGCTTGAAGAACGGCGGCTTGTTTTCCTCCGGTCCAACCACACGCAAGGTGACCTTGCCGCCTGCGGAGAGCCCACGGCCATCGGAGGCGTTGTAATCGAAGGTCTCCGTGCCCGGCTTCGCTTCCGCGGGAACCTTGATCTGGAAGGCCGAGCCGCCGTAGATGCTCTCCAGCGCGCCTGCCTTGGGACCGTTGGCGCCGACTGCCGCGGTGAGAACGTCGCCGTCGGGGTCCGAGTCGTTGTCCAGGATGCTCAGGATGGACGTCCGGCCGGGACGCACGCCGAACTCGTCCGGCTTGGTTTCCGGCGGCCTGTTGGGCTTGGTGCGGTCCGGCAGGACGTTGATGGTGTTGTTATCCGCGGATTCTTCGTCCTGGTCGTTGGACTGGTTCTTCGGCGGGACAACGTCGTCCCAGTTGTTGACCAACTGCATGTTCTGGTTGACCAGCCACACGCTGCCGGAGTTGACGTCGTTCAGGACCACCAGGTCACGGTTGACCCGGAAAACGTAACTTGGCGAAGCACTTGCCTTGGGGACATCGTTCTTCTTGTCGTCAGCGTCGTTTTCACAGTCACGGACGTACTTGTTGGCACCGGCCCACGCAGCGTGGACGCACTTGTTCACCTGTACGGGAGCCGCCGGAACGCCTTCGCCCCCGGCGGCAACCGTATCCGCCGTCGAGCCGTCCAGCGGTTGCTTCAGCAGCGCCTTCCGCGTGGAGATAGCCACGAAGCCGCTGTCCCCGCCGCTCTGCTGGAGCTTGGCTTCGCGGGCGTCCTGCAGGTTGAGTTTCCGCCCGCCAGGCAGGAAGAGGTTTCCGGACGCTGCATCGAGGACTACCGGTTTGTCACCCACCACCGTGAGTTGCAGGTCCCCCGCGCCCTTCAGTTCGTCCACTCTGGTGACGTCCGAGGTGGTCCGCTCACCGTTGGCATCAACGGTGGTCACCGTGATTTCGCCCTTGCCCGGATCCGCGGTGTAGATCCGGTTGTCCTGGCCTACTGCCGAGACCATGCCCTGGGAGCCGGTGAGGACCGGCTCGGTGCCTTCTTCGTCAAAGCCGTTGACGGTGGAAGGCGAAAGCGCCCACACCTTGCCTTTTGCGGGGTCGGTCACCGAGAGGACGGTGGAACCATAGCTGACCCGCGAGGACGACGGGAGCTGCTTGTCGCCACTGAGCTTCAGGTTCGCTGCGGACACCTGGTTGATGGTGGAACCGGACTCGTCGTCCACGAAGACGTTGCCGTCATGTTGCAGGACGTCGAACGTCGTGCTCGCAGGCGTCACGGCACCATCGAGGACGCGGCTGGGGTAGTTCAACCGGCCCACCGCGTTCTTGGTCTTGCTCACCACCCACACGCCGCCGTCGTTCAGGTCCACCTCGGCGGTCTTGAAGCCCGGGTACAGCACGGCGAACGCCACAAGCACTGCCCCGGCCGCGGTCACGGCTGTGGCAGAGACGAGTTTCTTGTTTCGACGCTTTTTCAGCCAGTCCTTGCCGAAGAAAGAAGTCACAGCCCCAAAATTCCCTTGTTGTTCCAGCTGCGCGAAGCAGCTTCCAGGCCAACCGGCAGGCGCCGGCAGCCAGACATTCCGCAGTACCCCCATACAGCGGCGGAATTTTCAGTGCCTAAGAATATCCCACACGCCACACGGCCATCCATGGGAACCCGATACCGGGCTCTCCATTGGCTTTGACAGCATACTGTCTTCGCAGCAGGCGGCGCGATGGGTACAAGTACCCGGCGTAACGGCGGGGCTTGGCTCTGCAACCATGGGGTCAGCGTCAGCATCGGGGTGCTCCGAGGCCTGCTGGATCGCCCAGGTACGTGTGACCTGCAATGATGTAGCGGCCAACGTTGCGGTAGGAACCGGATTCGATCCGCCACCAGCGCTGCATCCCTACCCAGCCGTCCGTCTGGTCGATGTAACAACGGACGACGATTTGCCCTTGGTCCGAGGTGTACATCCACGGAGGCTGGTTGCCGCCCTTGCCGTCACAGGTGTACTTGTTCGGATCGTAGTTCGATCCACCCAGGGTGTAGCTGCACGAGCGTTGCACAGCACCCGGGTTCATGGTGGTGGTCCATTCCCCCTTCTTGCCGGACTTGGCGCTGGCGCTGGCCACCGGTCCGCCTTGGCCCAGGGAGTTGAACGTTTGCACGTCAATGGTCCGGGTCTGTTCATAGCCGCCGGTGTTGATGGTCCTGCTGCCCGAGGCCGCCACGGTTTCCCATCCTCCGCCGTTGATGCGGATCTTGGTGGTCCGGACATCGTTGCTTGCTGAGGACGGCGAAGACCAATTGAGGGTTACCGATGGATCATTCATGGCACCATTCGTACCCGACGCGGACGGCGTCCCCGGCGCCCCGTACGGAGTGGCTGATGCCGGCGCACTCGCATCCGAACTCGGCGCCACCGACGACTGCGCCGTCACTGTGATGTTGCTGGCCTGTCCATTGGCGAAGCCACCTACGGTCTGGCCCGGCTGGATGGGTCCGGACTGCCCCGTGCTGGCCCGGTAGGTGTAGCTGACCTCGCTGGCGCTCGAGCCGTTGCGCTGGGCCTGGTTGAGCACAGTGAAGTTGATGGTCACTTGTCCGCCCGCTCCCCCGGTGTTCGCCGGGGTTGCACTGACGTTGCCTACGGTTCCCAGCTTGCCGGTGGCCCGTCGCGGGGCGGATGCGGCACTGACCCCGCCCTTCCCGGCCTTGTTCTCGGCCTGGACCGTGAACGTGTAGCCGGTTTCGGAGTTGTTGGCGGTAAACGTCGCGGTGCGGACGCTGCCTGCCACCGTCTGGGTTTGCGGGCTCCCACCGCCACCGCTCATGGTGACGTAGTAGTTCTTGATGGGGTCGCCGTTGATGTCCGGCTCGGTCCAACTGGCCCGGAGCTGGTTTTGGGAGCCAACGGAAGACACGACGGCGGTAGTCGGCGCCGCGGGGGCACCGGGAAGGCCCGCCGGGTGGTCTTCGGCGGAATACAGGCTCCAGTCCGAAGGTCCGAGGTCGTTGACGGCCTGCGCCCGCACCTTGTACTTCACGCCGTTCGTGAGGCCAGGCCAGGTGTAGCTGAGCCCGGTCACGTCGTTCTTCACGGCAATGCCGTTGGCAGGAGGTGGCGAGATTTCCAGGTTGTAGTGCTTCACGGGCGAGCCCTCGGTCTTGGCGGGGGTCCAGGTGATGGCCAGGTCCTTGTCGCCCGCTTTGACCGTGGGCGGCGCGGGCGGCGAAGGCTTTTCGTCGGGCCTGATCTCGTTCGACGCCACCGAGGCTGGGGACTCCCCTACTTCGTTGGTGGCGGTCACGGTGAAGACGTACTTGACGTTGTTGGTCAGCCCGGTCAGCGTACACGTGGTGGTGGGGCATTCCTGCTGGAAGCCTGCCGACTTGACGGTGTACTTGGTAATGGGCGCGCCATTGTCCGACGGCGGCGCCCACTTGAGCACGGCAGTGCGGCTCCGGACATCGGTTGCCGTCGGTGCCGATGGCGCGTCAGGTTTGTCCCGGACGGTGATCCGGACCCGGCCAACGGCCTGCCGGCCAGGATCGTCCGTCTTGTCCTTGATGGTGTACCTGACCACCAGCACGCCCTTGGACCCGGGAGCCGGGGTCACGGAAATCGAGTCTCCGGATATGGACGGTTGCCCGGCGGTTGAACCTGTCTCGGTCACGGCCGAAACGATCGTGAGCGGTTCGCTGAACGGGTTGAAGTCGTTGCCGAGCACGTTGACCGTTTGCGGCTTGCCGGCATCGGCTTTGTCCACGGTGTCGTCATTGGCCACCGGCTTGGGGCGGTTGGAGGACACAACCGTGACAGTGACGGCTGCCTTGACGGGCTCGGACCGCCCGTCGGTGACGCGCAGGGGAAGGACGCCGCGAGCGCCCGGGTTCAGGGAGCCACCCGGAGTGACTTTCAGGACAGTGCCGTCAATGCGTGCGTCGAAACCGCCCGGCTGCTGGCCGTCGAACTCGAACTTGAGCTTGCCCTGGTCCTGCTCATCCACGTCTTTGGCAAGGTTGCCCAGTTCCAGTTCGGTGGTATCGCCCTTGGGCGCGTCCATGGAGGCTCCGCTGAATGTTGGCGGATGGTTGGCGTTCGGGTCAGGAAGCACCTTGGTGATGATGGTCAGTGTCGATTTCAGGCCCTCGGAGTCGTCAGGCCCTGAACCATCGGTCACTTCGAAGGTGATGGAGCCCGGCCCCACGTAGTCTGCCTGCGCTGCGTAACGGAGCGCCGTGCCGTTTCCGGCAATGACATTCAGGGGGTCGCCGCCTTGGACTTTGATGGCGTCCGCAACGGTGATCCGGGGGCTTCGACCTTCCCGGACCTTGACGTAGTCCGCCAGGGACAACGTCACTTCCTTGCCGGCGGTCACCTCCACCACGTCCGTCTTGGCCAGCGTCGGGTACTGCAGCCCCTGGCCGGGAATCCACATGACGGCAGTCGCGGACTGTCCGTCGATGTCCGTGACGGTATAGGGAATCAACTGGTCCACGGGAGCCAACGTGACCACCACGTTGCCGGACGTTCCCACCCGCGCGTTCGGGTTGCCGTCCGGAAGGGAAATCTTCAGGTCCTCGGCCACGCCATCGGGATCGGAATCGTTCTTCAGCACCGGCACATCCACGGCGGTCTTGCCGAGCGTTTCCGCGAGCGTCACGTGGTCGTCCACGGCAATGGGGGCGTGCAGGGGTGCCGTGGCACTGGTCTGCACACGGATCACGGCGCTGGCTTCGGCTTTCTTGTCATCCTGGATCCGGTAGCTGACACTTTCCACCCCGGCCACGCCCGGCGCCGTCAGGACAGCCTTGCCGGCGGCAGCCTCTACCTGGAGCTCAGGCTTGGCCTCGAACGTGGGCACCAAGGCGATGGGATCGCCGTCGGGGTCTGAGTCGTTCTTGAGCACATCGACGGCGACGCGCCGTCCGGGACGGACGTCGATGACGTCGTCCACGGCGATCGGCTTCTGGTTGTCCGCTTCCGCGGGGGCGATTCCTACGATCACGGTGCCGGTGTTCTCGGCCCCGATCCTGTCCCGGACCCGGTAGCTGAAGGTGTCTGTTCCGGCGGACTTTCCACCGGCCGTGTATTCGAGGTACCCGTCCCGGAGGATGGCTGTGCCAAGGGAGGGTGCCTTGTCGATCCCGATCAACTGCACCGAGTCGCCGTCGGCATCGATGCCGTCCAGCGGAACGGGAACCCGCACGGTCATCCCGGCAACCACCCGCGCCGTCAGGTTCTTCGGTTCAGGACGGGTGTTCGCAGCATCGTCGCGGGCGCGGATCCGGATGGTCACCTGCTGGGAATCCGTCTGCCCGGATGCATTGCTTACTTTGTAGATCGCATAGACCGTCTTGGCCTCTTCGCCGGCGATGAACCGGAGCGTTTTGCCTGCCACGAACATGCGCCCATCCGCTTCGTCCGGCTGTTGCGCCAGGACGGGGTCCAGGGTGAGATCGCCCCCGTTGGGATCGGTATCGTTCTCCAGCACGGGAATGGTCACCACGTCCCCGGCACGGACGGTGACTTCGTCCGGCTTGGCCTGCGGAGCCTGCAGCTTGGTGGGCGCGGGGACCACTTGGACGGAAATGTCCCCGGTGGCCGAGGACTTCCCGTTGGAAATCGTGTACTTCAGCGACAACTGGCCCTCGGCCCGGATGTCCGTAATCTTCACCACCGAATGGTCCAGGACCGCCACGCTGACCGGAAGGCCATCGGCCGCCGTAACCGACTGCACTACCAGCACTCCGCCGGCAGGATCCGAATCATTGCCCAGGACGTCCACAACCGTGCTCCCGCCGCTGGGCAGCAAGGCGATATCGCGAACGGCTACCGGCGCGCCGTCGCTGTTTCCGGAGACCACGTCCACGCGAACCAGTTGCTGGGCGCTCGCCGGTCCGTTGGTGACCATATACGTGACGTAGTGTGCGCCCACTGCGGTGGAATTGAACGTGAAGGTCTGCTGGTCCGGTCCCACCACTGCAGTGGACTGGCCGTCGGGCTGTGCCTGGGCCAGCCGCAACGTGCCGCCCTGCGGATCGGTGTCGTTCTTCAGGGGCGCAATGACGGTGTCCTGGCCGGCCACGGCCACCACGTGGTCCGCGTTCGCGATGGGCGGCAGTGCCCCGGCAGCGCGGACGTCCACGCTGATCTGGCCTTCGGTGGTCAGTGAGCCATCCGAGACGGTCACGTTGATCGTCTTCCGGCCCGGACCCGCGCCGGAGTCCTGGAACGTGAGCAAGCCATCGGGCCTGATCCGGACCTGGTCCGCGGGATCGCTGCTGGAGGCCGAGACCGCAAAGAGGTCGTCGCCGTCGGGATCCATCCAGTCCGTCAGGATGTACTGGTTGGCGATCTTGCCCGACTGGACCACCAGTGTGGTGTTGCGGTTGGGTTTGGGCTGCGGAGCGTTGTTTTCTTCCGGCGGCACAATCCGCAGGTCCACCTCCGCGGACGCCGTCCCGCCACGGCCGTCGTCCACCGTGTACTTGAACGATTCCGAACCAGTGGTTCCGGCCGGGACCGCGATCTGGAAGCCGGTTCCACCGTAGACCGCGGACAACGCGCCGGACTTGAGCGGTTCTCCGGCGCTGACCGTCAGGACATCGCCGTCGGAATCGGCGTCGTTGTCCAGGACGGGAAGCAACGTGGTCTTTCCGGCCCGCACGCCATAAGCATCCGGTTTGGCCACGGGAGGCGTGTTGGGCTTGCTGCGGTCCGGAAGTACTGTCTGCTGGACCTCATCGGCGGAATCCTTGTCTGCATCGTCTGAGGTCTGCTGGGGCGGAATCACGTCCAGCCAGTTGTTCACCAGCTGCATGTTCTGGTTGACCATCCAGACGTTGCCGGAGTTGACGTCGTTGAGGACCACCAGGTCCCGGTTCACGCGGAAAACGTACGACGGCGATGCACTCGCCTTGGGTACAGCGGCGCGGTGGCTGTCAGCCTGGTTGGCGCACTCGCGAAGGTACTTGTTGGCTCCGGACCAGGCGGCGTAGGTGCAGCTGCCCATGTGGACGGGCGCCGCAGGAATGCCCTGGCCATCGGGCTTGACGGTCTTGGCCGTCCCACCGTCCAGGGGCTGCAGGAGCAACGCACTCTTGGTAGCGATGGCCACGGCGTCCGCGTCGGGTCCGGCTTGCTGGAGTTTGGCGTCCTTGGCATCGTCAAGGTGAACAGTGGAGCCACCCGGAAGGACCAGGTTTCCGTTGGCCAGGTTCAGCACCACTGCCTTGTCCCCCACGGCTGTCAGCTGGACCTCACCGGCAGCTTTGAGGGCGTCGTCGGTCCGGACCCGGGAGTCCACCGCGTTGCCTTCTCCATCCACTGTGGTGGTGGTGAGCTTGCCGGTTTTGGGGTCCAGGGTGTGGATGGCGTCGTCAGCCCCAACTATGGAGGTGATTCCCGCGGATTGTTCGATCAGCGGCTTGGATTCGTCGCTGAATCCGCTGACGGATGTCGGAGAGACCGCCCACACCTTGCCCTTGGACGGGTCCGTGACAGCCAGGACCTTGCTGCCGAAGCTCACCTTCGCGGAGCCTGGAAGTTTCTGGTCGCCGCCGAGCCGCATGTTTGCGGCACTGACGGGGTTGATGGTTGCCCCGCGTGAGTCGTCGATGAAAATATCGCCCGCTTGCTGCAGGATGTCGAAATCGTCGCTGGCCGGGACCACCGCGCCGTCCAGAGACTTGGACGGGTAGTTCAGGCGGCCGGCAGCGTTGTTGGCCTTGCTGACCACCCACACGCCGCCGTCGTTCAGGTCCACTTCGGTGGTTTTGAACCCCGGGTAGAGAATGGCGCCGGTGACAACTACAGCAACGGCCACCACCAGCGACGCTGCCCCGATGACCCTGTTGCGGCGCTGCTTTGCCGCGCTGTTTCCGGGCGCCCGGCGGCCAGGCCTCATGGACGGTGCCATCAACAATCCCCCGTGAAATTGGCAGCCGTCACCCTTCGCGCGGCTGGCTTGACGCGAACAGTCACCCAGCCTACCGGTTTAATCCATCGATTAGCGAAGATGTGATGGGTACAACTGCCCGTTCACGGCCGATCGACAGCCCGGCCGGGGACTAGTCGAGGACCAGGCCCCTGCCTTGGCCGCGGGCCAGCATCACGGGGTGGATTTCACCGAAGCCGCGCACATTTTCCGAAGCCTGCGGGACCAGCACAAAGCGCTCGTCTTGTCCCAAGGCAGCCGCCGTCATGGCATCAACCAGCACCGTTCCCGGCTGGGCCAAGCTGGTCAAACGCGCCGCCAGGTTCACCGTGGGTCCATAGATGTCACCGAGGCGGGACAGGATGCGGCCCCAAACCATGGAAACGCGGGCCTGCGGAAGAATCTCGTCCTCCGTGAACGCATGGGCCAGCGCCAGGGAAATCTCGGCACCGGCAGCAGGCGTTTCAGCGATGTACAGGACTTCGTCGCCCACGGTCTTAACCAAGCGTCCGCCACCCACCGAGATGATTTCGGCGCATTTGTTTTCGAAGCGCTGCACCATTTGCGCCAGCGTCTTCTCGTTCATGCGGCGCGACAAACTGGTGTAGGACACCAGGTCGGCAAAGCCTACGGCGCGGGCCAGGGGCAGCGGAGCATCGTCTTCGTCACCTTCACGGCCTTCCTCGCTGGCCTGGAGGCCCGCTTCGGCGCGGACGGCCAGCCGTTGCACACCGGCGTTGAGTTGACGGCGGTAGGAGTAGACCAGGATCTCCTCCAGGGAATCCACCAAGGCGGGGAGTTGGTTCACCAATTGCTTGCGGGCAACGGCATCCGGGATCCCTTGCTCCTGGACCATGTCCTCCACCAGGGCTTCGACCTGCCACACCACCATGCGGTCCGTCATTTGGCCGATGGACCGGGTCACCGAGATGGCCGCTTCCTCAGTCAGGAGACCTGCGCGGACCAGGTCAAGGATGGTCGTCAACGCGGCCTGGTCCCGTTCCGTGAAGGCCACGTCCTCATCACCCCAGTTGGGGAAACCCAAAGCGCGCCACAGTTTCCGGGCGGACAGCACGGAGACGCCGGCACCGGCAGCAACTTCACGACGGCGGAGCTTGCGTTCGCCGCCCAGCAGGCGGGCCTCCAGCGATTTGATGGCGAGCCGTTCCGCGGACATCACGCCGGTCGGCGGCCCGGTGGGCACAGCCTGGCTGGGTACTGGTTCCGTGTCTTCATCCACTGAAGGTTCGGGTACGGCGTCGAACTCCCGGTCCAGGTCCTCGCCGGACTGCTGATCCTCAACGCTCATCTCTTCCACCTTCTCTCACTTCCCACGGCAATTCCTCAAAATCCGGCAGCACTTCTCCTTCGAGGACTCCGTCCCTCGGCAGATCCTCCAAGGCATCGATGATGAAGCCACGGAATTTCCCCACTTCGGGAACGTCCGCGAGGATCGTCATTCCGGAGTGCCCGGTATCCAAGGATATATTCCCCGAGTGCAAGGTCCGCTGGAGGAGGCTCTGCTGGATGCCTACATTGCGGACGGACATCAACGGAACCTGCCAGTCACCTCGCCGCAGCATCCCGTGCTTGGCAATGATGCGGCGGCTTGTCAGGATGTAGCGCAGGGACCGCCACCGCAGGAAACGCTTGACGCTGTAGGCCAGGATCGCGAAGGCAGCGAGACCCAAGCAAACACCCATCAGCCACGGCGTCCATGCGCTGGTGATGAAGGGTGCCAGGCGCTGCGGATTTCCCTTGGCAATCCACGCAGTCGCATACCCGGCCACGGCGGGAAGAAGGATGAGCACCAGCACCGGAAAGAAAAGGGCGCGCGGCTGCTGCCGCGTGATGGTCAGCACCTGCTCCCCCGGAAGCAGTTCCTTACGCATAACCGCTTTCTGTGGCACGCAGGTGCACCACGTCTCCGGCCGTCACCACGTGCTCACGGCCTCCGTGGTCCACCACCAGCAGGGACCCGTGCTCGTCGAGGCGCGATGCGTGGCCCACCAGCTCATGGTCGCCGGGCAGGTGCGCCCGGACTTCGCGGCCCAGCGTGACCATGGCCGATTCGACCCGCTTGTGCAGCGACGGTCCGCCGGCGAGTCCGGCCGCGGGGTCGCCTTCGGCGTTGCAGAAGCTCCGGTAGAGACGGGCGAAACTCGAAAGGTAACTCTTCAGCAGCGCGGTGCGGTCCGTCGTCGTGGTTCCTTCCAAGGCGAGCGACGTTGCCGTGGGGACGGGCAGTTCGTCCTCGGACAGCGTGACGTTGAGTCCCACGCCGAGGATCACGGCCGGGACCGAGCCGTCGCCCAGAGGGGTCATTTGCGCCAGGATGCCCGCGATTTTCCTTCCGTTGACCAGGACGTCGTTGGGCCACTTGATCTCCGCAGTGACTCCCGCGGTCTGCTGGAGCGCTTCGCGCAAGGCAACGGCGGCAAGCAGGGACAGCCAGGAATAGCTTTGCGTGGGAACGGGCATGCCCTCGGCCGTCACCGGACGGAGCACCATGGACACCGACACCGCCGAGCGCTCGGGCGATTCCCAATGCCGGTCGAGCCGCCCGCGCGCTGCTGTCTGGTGCTCGGCCGTCAGCACGGCCAGGTCTGCCCACTTCTTCGGCTCAACCGTCACGGCGCGCACCAGGTCGGCGTTGGTTGATCCCGTGGATTCCACGATGTTGAGCTGGGAAATGCCACTCGCTGCAAGGAAATCGGGCGACAACAGCGCCTCGCGGTCCAAGGCGGCGCGGAGCTGGGGCTCGTTCGGTTCGCGGCTTTCAGGCTGTTCGGCGTCCATAGCTGAATCCTATCCAGTTACCGGGCGCCGGACCGCTCCCCGGAGGTGTGAATCCGCTTAGAGGAAGATGTCCGGAACCAGCCGGTCTTCCGGTGCCCCGAGGCTGTACGGAGAGAAGTCGCGCACACCAGCCGCACGCAGGACTTCTTCGTCCGTATGGAAGTTGCCGGTCCCGTAGTTGCCCGCCCCGGCCAGGATCGCGTGGGCGGCGTCCGCCATGATTTCCGGCCCCCGGGCGGCCTGCACCATTTGCTGCCCACCGGGCATGTTCCGGATGGCGGCAGTATCGATCAAGGTGCACGGCCAGAGGGAGTTGACCTGCACGCCGTCGTCCTTCAACTCCTCGGCGAGCCCCAGGGTGGTGAGGCTCATCCCGTACTTGGCCATGGTGTACGCCAGGTGCATGCCCGCCCACTTGGGGTCGAGGTTCAGGGGCGGGGACAGCGTCAGGATGTGGCCATGCCCCGATTCACGCAGCGCAGGCAGCGCCATTTTGGACAGCAGGAAGGTTCCTCGGACGTTGATGTCCTGCATGAGGTCGTACCGCTTCATGTCCACGGCATCGGTGCGGGACAGGTCAATCGCTGAGGCGTTGTTGATCACGACGTCGATCCCGCCAAATCGTTCGACGGCGGCAGTCACGGCAGCGGCGACGTCCTCGTCCTTGCGGACGTCCCCCACCAGGGGCAGGGCCTGGCCGCCTGCGGCGACCAGTTGTTCGGCCGCGGTGAAGACGGTCCCTTCAAGCTTGGGGTGCGGTTCGCCGGTCTTGGCCAGAAAGACGATGTTGGCACCATCGCGGGCAGCGCGTGTGGCGATGGCCAGGCCGATGCCGCGGCTTCCGCCGGACATGATGATGGTGCGGCCCTTGAGCGATCCCTGGGCGGTGTAAGGGGACGAAGCAACGTTGCTCTGAGTCATGGGGACACTCTAGCCCAGTTATGTTACTCACGGGTAACTTAGGGTGGTCCGGGTTGGCAGAAGAAGGCACTCCTCCGCATCCGCCACGGCGAGCCCCATCGGGCAAGGGCGCCGAAAATTGTAGGGTTTCTACAGCGGTTCGCGGCAAAGGCGTCACTAGACTGGCCAACAGGGCCTGTTCTTTGTACGGAAGCTACTTAACCAGTTGCTTTCCCGGACATGGACCGCGCCAAGGAATATCAGCTACAGAGCCGGAGACACTTGATGAGCCACGATCTGACAACGACAGCGGGAAAGATCGCCGACTTCCGCGACCGCCAGGCACGTGCCGAGCAGCCTTCCGGCCCGGAAGCGATCGAGAAGCAGCACGCACGCGGCAAGAACACCGCACGCGAACGCATCGACCTCCTGGTTGATCCCGGCTCGTTTGTTGAGTTCGACGCCCTCGCCGTCCACCGCTCCACGGCCTTCGGTATGGAGAAGAAGAAGCCCCTCGGCGACGGCGTGGTCTCCGGCTACGGCACCGTGGACGGCCGCCTCATCGCCATCTACAGCCAGGACTTCAGCGTCTACGGCGGCTCCCTCAGCCAGGTCAACGGCGAGAAGATCGTCAAGGTGCAGGAATTCGCCCTCCGCAACGGCTGCCCTGTAGTGGGCATCAACGACGGCGGCGGCGCCCGCATCCAGGAAGGCGTTGCTTCCCTGGCCATGTTCGCGGACATCTTCCGCAACAACGTCCACGCCTCCGGCGTCGTCCCGCAGATCTCCCTCATCATGGGTCCGTGCGCCGGTGGCGCCGCGTACTCCCCCGCCCTCACCGACTACGTGGTGATGGTGGACAAGACCTCCCACATGTTCATCACCGGCCCGGACGTGATCAAGACCGTCACCGGCGAAGACGTGGACATGGAAACCCTGGGTGGCGCACGCCAGCACAACGCCACCACGGGTACGTCCACATACCTCGCGTCCGACGAAGCCGACGCCATCGAGTTTGTCCGCGAACTCCTGGACTTCCTGCCCTCGAACAACCTGTCCGAGGCCCCGGTTGTGGAACACGACCAGGAACTGGACATCGACGAGGACGATCTCGCCTTGGACGGCCTGATCCCCGATTCCGCCAACCAGCCGTACGACATGCGCAAGGTCATCGAGCAGATCGTCGATGACGCACACTTCCTGGAAATGCAGGCCCTTTACGCCCCCAACGTGATCATCGGCTACGGCCGCGTTGAAGGGCACACGGTAGGCATCGTGGCCAACCAGCCCATGCAATTTGCCGGCACGCTGGACATCTCGGCGTCCGAGAAGGCAGCCCGCTTTGTCCGGCACTGTGACGCCTTCAACATCCCCATCATCACCCTGGTGGACGTTCCGGGCTTCCTGCCGGGCAAGGACCAGGAATTCCAGGGCATCATCCGCCGCGGCGCCAAGCTCCTTTACGCCTACGCTGAGGCCACTGTCCCCAAGCTCACGGTCATCACCCGGAAGGCCTACGGCGGCGCGTACATCGTGATGGGCTCCAAGAAGCTCGGCGCGGACCTCAACCTCGCCTGGCCCACCGCCCAGATCGGCGTCATGGGAGCCCAGGGCGCCGTGAACATCCTCTACCGCCGCGACCTCGCCGCGGTTGCCGAGGCCGGCGGCGACGTGGAAGCCCGCCGCGCGGAGATCATCCAGGGTTACGAGGAAGAACTGCTCAACCCCTACCAGGCCGCCGAGCTTGGCTACGTTGACGCCGTGATCGCACCGTCCGATACCCGCGTGCAGATCATCCGGGGCCTGCGCGCCCTGCGGGACAAGCGCGCCAGCCTGCCCACCAAGAAGCACGGGAACATTCCCCTGTGAGCGCGGCCCAGAACCCGGTACCGGCCAACGAGCCGGTGCTCCCCATGTTCTCCGTGGTCAAGGGAGATCCCACGCCCGAAGAACTTGCGGCCCTTGCCGCCGTCGTCGCTTCCGTTGGAGTACCCCAGACACCGGAACCGGCCGCCAAGCCGAACGTCCGCCACTGGGTGCGCCGCCAACAGTTGCGCCTGGACCCCACCCCGGGGCCCGGCGCGTGGCGGCGCAGTCGCGGCTGAAGCCTTCAATAACCCTTTCACATGGCGGAGGTGGCGGTTAGGCTCTTCGGGTGACTACTGCAAACACGCCCGTACGAGCCAAGTCCGCCATCGATGCCGTAGCTGACGCGTACACAGAAAAGCTGATCGAACTCAATCCCAGCTTCGCCACCACCTTGGGGCTTCCTGGCCACGAGACCGAATACCAGGACTACTCTCCCGCCGGCGCGGAAGCCCACGCGGACGCCGCAAGGTTGGCCTTGGATGCCCTGGCCGGCCTTGAACCGGGCGATGACGTGGACGCCGTCACGCTCGACGCCATGCGCGAACGCCTCGGCCTGGAACTGGAAATCCACGAGTCGGGGTGGGACGCCGCAGACCTGAACAACATCGCGTCGCCCTCCCAGGACATCCGCGCCATCTTCGACCTCATGCCCACGGATACGGTGGAGCAGTGGGGACACATCGCAGGCCGGGCAGCCAACGTTCCTGGCGCAGTTGATGGCTACATCTCGTCCTTGCGCGCCGGCGCAGCCTCGGGGAAGGTCTCCGCGGCACGCCAGGTCCGCATCGTCATCGAACAGACCGGCCGGTACGCCGCCGAAGACGGCTTCTTCGCGAAGCTCGCCGCCGATGCCTCCGCTGGTGGTTCGCCGCTTCCGGCAGACGTCCAGGCAAAGCTCGACGCCGGCACTGCCGCAGCGCGTGAAGCGTACAGTGCGTTGGGGGCCTACCTGCGGGACGAACTCCTCCCCCTCGCCCCCGAAAAGGAAGCTGTGGGCCGGGAACGGTACGCCCTGGCCTCACGGTCCTTCCTTGGTGCGACGGTTGATCTCGAGGAAACCTACGCCTGGGGCGTCCAGGAGCTTGAGCGCCTGATCGCCGAGCAGGAAAAGGTGGCCAACCAGATCAAGCCCGGCGCGTCGATCGAGGAAGCCAAGAGCATCCTCAACAACGATCCCGCGCGGCAGATCAAGGGTACCGACGCCCTGAAAGCCTGGATGCAGGAGCTCTCCGACCGGGCCGTGTCCGAGCTCGCCGACGTCCACTTCGAGATCCCGGACGTCATGAGGACGCTCGAATGCATGATCGCGCCGACGGATGAGGGCGGCATCTACTACACCGGGCCCTCCGACGATTTCTCCCGGCCGGGCCGCATGTGGTGGTCCGTTCCTGCCGGTGAGGACACCTTCACCACCTGGTCCGAGACCACCACGGTGTTCCACGAGGGCGTTCCCGGCCACCACCTTCAGGTGGCCACGGCAACCTACCGGCGGGAATTGCTCAACAACTGGCGCCGCAACGTCTGCTGGGTCTCAGGGCACGGTGAAGGCTGGGCGCTCTACGCAGAACAGCTCATGCTGGAACTCGGCTACCTCAAGGATCCCGGCGACCACATGGGAATGCTCGACGGGCAGCGCATGCGTGCGGCCCGCGTGGTCTTCGACATTGGCGTGCACCTGGAGCTCCCCGTCCCCGAACGCTGGGGCACGGGCACCTGGACCCCGGAGAAGGGCTTCGACTTCCTCAAGGCCAACCTGGACATCAGCGAGGGCCAACTGCAGTTCGAATTCACCCGTTACCTCGGCTGGCCCGGACAGGCGCCGTCCTACAAGGTGGGCCAGCGGTTGTGGGAACAGATCCGGGCCGAGCTCGAAACCCGCGACGGCTTCGACCTCAAGTCCTTCCACAGCAAAGCACTCAACATTGGTTCGGTAGGCCTGGACGTGCTGCGAAGGGCGTTGCTGGGCTAGCGCTCTTTCGGCCGGGGAGCATCAGGCGCCGGGTACGCACCCGTTCCCGCCGAGCGCACCACTCAGGCGCCGGGTTCGCACCCGCTCCCGCCGAGCGCACCAGTGGTTACGGGTGCGCTCGGCGGCAATGGGTGCGCTGATATTTCCGACTGCCGGAGAGCAACGTCACAAACGAACACGGAATAACTTTTACGCACGTAACATTTCTAAACGTCCGTTCGCTATGTTATTCGCGAAGCACCTACCGTGTTCCGGTGAGCACCTCAAACACCATCACTCCCGCGACCGGCAAGACCGGTTCCCGGCTCCCCAAGTGGGCCAGTTCCTTCGGCGTCCAGATCATCGCCGCCCTCATCGTCGGGTTGGTTCTTGGCCTGGTTGCCAAGTACACCGGCAGCACGAAAACCGCCCCCAACGGTCTCGGCGCTACCCTCGCGACGATCGGCTCCAGCTACGTCTCGTTGCTGCAGACCGCCGTCGTTCCCCTGATCTTCACCGCCGTAGTGAGTTCCATCGCGAACCTGCGCCAAGTGTCCAACGCTGCGCGCCTCGCCTGGAACACGCTGCTTTGGTTCGCCATCACCTCGCTCGTCTCGGTGCTGATCGGTATCGGCCTGGGCGTCCTCCTGCAGCCCGGTGCGGCCACCGGGATCACGCAGAAGGCGGAATACGCAGGCAAGACCGGCGACTGGTGGGCCTTCCTGATCGGGCTGTTCCCCAAGAACTTCCTTGGCCTGGGCGCGAACTCCACGGTCACCGAAGCTGCCAACACAGCCACCACGGTGAGCACCTCTGTGAACTTCAACGTCCTCCAGATCCTGGTGGTGGCGATCGCCGTTGGCGTTGCCGCCCTCAAGGTGGGCAAGCAGGCCGAAGCGTTCCTGACGTTCAACGCCTCCGCCCTGGCCGTGATCCAGAAGGTTCTGTGGTGGATCATCCGCGTGGCTCCGCTCGGCACCATCGGCCTGATCGGCAATGCCGTGGCCATCTATGGCTGGGACACCATTGGCTCCCTCGGCAAGTTCACCGTGGCCATCTACATCGGGCTGGCCTTGGTGCTCTTCGTGCTGTACCCGATCCTGGTCCGCACGCACGGACTCTCCATCAAGCAGTACTTCTCCGGCGTCTGGCCCGCCGTGCAGCTCGCCTTCGTTTCCCGCTCCTCCATCGGCACGCTGCCGCTCACGCAGCGCGTCACTGAGCGCAACCTCGGCGTTCCCTCCGGTTACGCATCCTTCGCCGTGCCGCTGGGCGCCACCACCAAGATGGACGGCTGCGCGGCGATCTACCCTGCCGTCGCTGCGATCTTCGTGGCCCAGTTCTTCGGCATCAACCTGGACTTCAGCCAGTACCTGCTGATCGTGCTGGTTTCGGTCCTCGGTTCGGCAGCAACGGCAGGCACCACCGGCGCCGTCGTCATGCTGACGCTGACGCTCTCCACACTGGGACTGCCGCTGGCCGGCGTCGGCCTTCTCTTGGCGATCGACCCCATCCTGGACATGGGCCGCACCGCCGTCAACGTGGCCGGACAGGCCCTGGTCCCCGCGATCGTGGCCAAGCGCCAGGGCATCCTGGACGAGTCGCTGTACAACGCACCGCGCAACGGTGCCGCCTTCTCCGACGAGTACGCAGCCGAGACCGCTGCCGCTGCGGCTGACGAACGCGAACTGGCGGACGCCAAGGGCTAGGAACCTCGTTCCGGTAGCCTTGCGCAATCCCTTGGGGACTTCTCCCAAGGGATTGCGCCATTTAAGGCCGGACACTGAGTAGGCTCAGGTTCATGCTGATCGTTACTTCCAATGAGATTCCCGGCCACCGCATTGACGCCGTCTTCGGCGAAGTCATGGGCCTTACCGTCCGTTCACGCGACATCGGATCGCAAATGCTCGCCGGTTTCCGTTCCCTGGGCGGAGGCGAGCTCCCCGAAATGACCAGGGCCCTGTATGAAAGCCGCCAGGAAGTCATGGCGCGCATGGTCAACGAGGCACAGCAGCGTGGCGCCAACGCGATTGTGGCTATGCGCTTCGACACCTCGGAAATGGGCACCAACTGGACGGAAGTCTGCGCCTACGGAACGGCCGTCTATGTCCTCCCCCTCGGTGAAGGTGAGCCCGGCGCTACCGGCCAGTCGATTTACCTGACCAAGCAGCCCCAGCCGGGCACGGGGCAGTCCGCCCCCTCCCAGCCGGCGCCCCCGACGCAACCGGGCGCGCAGCAGCCGGGTCAGCAGTTCCCCGGCCAGTCGCAGCCGGGCGCGCAGCAGCCGGGTCAGCAGTTCCCGGGTCAGTCGCAGTACTAGCCCCACCTCGGCAAACCAGGTCCCGTCCATGCTCGTGGCACCTCTCATTCGCGGCGCTTTGGCGAGCAGGGACGGGGCTTGCGTAAGCCTGATGCCCTCGCGCTACGGCCCACCCGGCAGACGGGCAGCCGGGTTCAATGCAGGACCATGCCCCGGCAGCGGCGGAGCCTTCGATCTGTAGGTGTGCCCCGTTGGCGTGGTCACTTCCAGGGTGTGCGGTCCCGGGTGGTGCGCGCCCTGCCCACTGGTCGGTGGCTTCGCTGTCCAACCGGGGTTTTCCTTAGTATGGTTGCACTGCTCGCAGAGCCCTGCGCCGTTGCGCAGGGTGGTTGGGCCTCCGGCATGCCACGGAACGATGTGGTCGATATGCCGAATGGGCGCGTCGCAGTAAGGCGTTCGACACAGAGCGTCCCTCGCCTCGATGAACCTCCTCATGCCGCCAGGAAAGAGCCTTGCCCTGGAATCCATGGCCACGAGTTCCCCATTGACCGGGGCGGTGAAGAGGCGGCGTAGATACACCTCGAACGGCGCACCGGCGTCCACCAGCGCCTGCTCAGCCCTGCCCACGAGTTCCCTGGCCCAACCCCCCGGGACTATCCCGTACCCTTCAAGCCTTGCGGGCTCGCTGTCTCCTTGGAACAGCGTGCGGTCAGTCATGACCACCTGCACTTCCACCTTGGAAATGCCGCCCGGCCTACCCGTGAGTCTCTCGACGAGGGTGTCCGCCATGACTTGGCCGCGGGAACGTTCATCGCCTGCCGAACGAGCCGAATCTGCAGCCTCCTTCAGGGCTTTGTAAGCCGCTACCCCTTGGGCGACAGGAAGCAGCGCAGTCAAAATTGCCATGGCGTCCGGCGCCGGCCGAAGGCCCACATGCCGCTCCGAGGCCGCCCGCGCCGCTCGTTGCGTCACTGAACGCGGATCCCGCCGATAAGCCGCAGCCTTGGCCGCGGCGATGATCGAACGATCTCCGACGCCTTCAAAAGTTCCAGTATCCGCTGCGAGTTCTTCGTCCACAGCGCAGCGATCCTCGGCTGACAAGCATGCAGTTTCCTTGACCAAGAGCGTTGCGCGCCATTCGTTGAGCTGGCCGGCATCCAAAGCGGCCATCGTGTGGGGCATCTCGGTCACCAGCGCTTTCGCGAGCCCCAGCAGCCGTGATCCACGGTTCGGCGATTCACGCCGCGCCAACGCAATCTGGGCAGCAACCCCCTTGCCGCGTTCTGATGCCGGAACGCCTTGCTCAGCTTGGACCTGGCGCTGTGCGTGATCGAACACTACGGCGATCTTGGCTTGGAGGCCGGAAATCGCGGACTTCATGTCCTCCAGGATGCGCAGTTGGTCAATCAACTGAGTGGCAACGGTCGCAGGATCAGCGCCGTTCCGGACGGCAGCGGACGGACCTGCAGCGCTCCGGACGGACGCTGACGGGAGCGCGGCCAGGGTCACAGCGTCTCGATTGAGGGCCTCCCGGAAGGTCTCCTGCCCACTACCCGAGGCAAGCGACCGCACGTCCCCCATCTCCGCTAGCAGCACCTCTTTTCCGTCCATGCCTCAACTCTTCCAGAGGGGTCTGACATTATTCGCGTCCTGCTTCGAGACGTCTCCGGGACCCGTCGCGGGCGCCCGACCAAGCGCCAATATGCGCAAAACCTGAATCAAATTGCGCAGAGTGCAAAGTTGCACTTAGTGTAAGTATGTGACCCCAACCAACCCGTCGGCCACCACGGAGCCAAGTGCTCCCTCGCGCCGCGAACTCAACAAGGCCGCTACCCGTGCCTCCATTGCGGCAGCCGCCCTCGACCTGTTGCGAAGCAACGGTCCTGGAAACTTCACCGTCGAGGACATCGCCGCGAGCGCCGGCGTTTCCCGTCGGACTTTTTTCAACTACTTCCCAAGCCTCGAGGCAGCCCTGTCTTCGGTTGCCGACGGCTTCATGGACCGGGCCTTGGAGCAGTTCAGGCTGCGGCCCAGCGACGAAACCATCCTCGAATCAGCCCAGGCAGCCCTCATGGCCCTGGCCGATCCCATGTCCGTCGCCCCCATGGCGGAACTGTTCAGCCTGACCCAGGACAACCGCTCGCTGGCCCGTTCCGAACTCGAGGCGTGGGAGCACTGCACCGGACAAATCATCGATGCTGCCCGCTCCAGGTTGGGTCCGGATGTCAGCGAGCTGTACCTCTATGCCTTGGCCGGAGCCGTCATTTCCTGCGGCAAAGCCGCCATGACCGTCTGGTTCGCCGAATGCGGACCGGACCTGTCCCCCACATCCCTGGCGATCCTCCGCCAGCACCTCATCGATGCGATGTGGCTCCTCGGAGCCGGCTTCGCGCCGTCGTCGTTAGCGTCACTTCAAACAGCATCCGTTCCAACCTCCACAGATCGGTCCTGACATGGCATCGCTCCTTTACCGTCTAGGCAAGTTTTCGTATCGCCGCCGCTGGCTGGTCATCTCCCTGTGGCTGGCCGTCCTGGTGGCCGTGGGAGGATCGGCCGCTGCTTTCCACGGCACCATGTCCAACAACTTCACCATCCCGGGCACCGAGACCCAGCGGATGGCCGACAAACTGAAGGAAGCGCTTCCGGCGTCGTCCGGCGGTTCAGCCAGCGTGGTCTTCGACGCCGGTGACTCCGGCTTCGACCAGGCCAAGAAAGACGCCGTCGCGGCTGCCTTGGACAAGCTCAAGGCCCTGCCCGATGTCCAGGGGACGGTGAACCCCTTCACCACCCAGGAGCAGCTGGACTCCGCCGCCAGCCGGATCGCTGACGGCGAAGCGAAGGCAGCTGCCGGGCAGGCCCAACTGGACGCCTCCCGGGCCCAGATCACAGCCGGGGAAGCTCAGCTTGCGGCCGCCGAGCAGCAACTCGCCGCCTCGGGCCTTTCACCCGAGCAGATCGAGGCCCAGCTTGGTGCCCGGCGCGCCGAACTGGCCGCAGGCAAGGAAAAGCTCGACGCCGGGACCAAGGAAGCTGCCGACGGGGCCGAAACGCTGGCGCTGGGCAAGCGGGAGGCCGCTGCGTCCGCGGGCCTCCGGTTCGTCTCCAGTGACAACAAGGCAGCGATCGCGCAGGTCCAGTTCAAGACCTCCATCAACGCAGTGGATCCCGCCGTCCGCAAGGAAGTCCAGGACATCGTCCATGGTGTCTCGTCCGCAGGCGTCACGGCCTACGCCAGCAAGGAGATCACCGAGGACGTCTCGCAGATCTTCGGCATCGCGGAAATCGTCGGCGTCGCCGTGGCGGCCGCAGTCCTGATCATCATGCTCGGTACGCTCATCGCCGCGGGCCTCCCCCTGATCATGGCGTTGATCGGCGTCGCAGTAGGCGTCGGGGGCACGTTTGCGCTGACCGGTGTGATCGACATGAGTTCCATCTCGCCGATGCTTGCCCTCATGCTGGGCCTCGCAGTGGGCATCGATTACTCCCTCTTCATCGTCAACCGGCACCGCAGCCAACTCCTCGCCGGCATGGATGGCGAGGAATCCGCGGCCCTCGCTACAGGCACCTCGGGCAACGCCGTGCTGTTCGCCGGGCTCACCGTCATCATCGCGCTGGCTGCACTGGTGGTTCCCGGGCTGCCCTTCCTGGCGGTCATGGGTGTTGCCGCCGCAGCGACAGTTGCTGTCGCCGTCGTCGTCGCTTTAACCTTGACACCCGCCATCCTTTCGCTCATTGGCCGTCGCCTGATTTCCAAGCGAGCCTGGGCCAAAGCCGCGCGACACAACGCCGAACCCGGCCACGAGGCGGCCGATCGCGCCCTCGAAGAGAAGCGCAGCACCCGCGGCTGGGGCGGCCTCGTGACCCGCCATCCATGGGTGTCGCTCGTGGCAAGCATCGTGCTGCTCGGCGCGCTTGCGCTGCCGGCCTCCCAGTTGCGTTTGGCACTGCCCGACGGCGGCTCGGAACCGGTGGATTCGCAGGCCTTCAAGGCCTATGACCTCACGCGCAACAGCTTTGGCGAAGGCATGACCGGACCCATCATCGTGGTGGCCGAATTCCCTGAAGGGCTCAGCGAAAACGACGCCAAGGGCAAGCAGTACGACGTCGCCGACAAGCTGCGCAGCGTCGAAAACGTCACCGCCGCGGTTCCTGTGGCCTTGAGCGACGACCGCCGCACGTCCCTGTTCCAGGTCATTCCGAAGGAAGGCCCGGCCAGTGCCAGCACAGTAAACGTGGTGTCCGAACTCCGCGACAAGGGCACGGAAATCCGCGATCAAACCGGTGTGACCATCGGCTTGACCGGGCAAACCGCGGGCAACATCGATGTCTCGGCCAAACTCGGCGCCGCCCTGCCGCCTTACCTGGCGATCGTCGTCGGGCTGTCCTTGATCCTGCTGCTCCTGGTGTTCCGCTCGATCGTTGTTCCGCTGCTGGCGACAGGCGGGTTCCTGCTCTCGCTCGCCGCCGCCTTCGGCGCCGTGGTGGCCGTGTACCAGTGGGGCTGGCTGGGAAGCGTGTTCGACGTCGCCAACCCTGGTGCTGTCCTGAGCTTCCTGCCTATCATCCTGATCGGCGTATTGTTCGGGCTCGCGATGGACTACCAGGTGTTCATTACCTCGGGGATGCGTGAGTCCTTCATGCACGGCGAATCCGCCAAGCACGCAGTCCGCACCGGCTTCAGCCACGCGGCCGCCGTTGTGACCGCAGCCGCGATCATCATGGTCAGCGTGTTCTCCGGCTTCATCTTCAGCCACCTGACCATGGTCCGGCCGCTCGGTTTCGCGATGGCGTTCGGCGTACTGATCGATGCGTTCGTTGTCCGCATGACGATCGTGCCGGCCATCATGTACCTTCTCGGCGAGAAGGCCTGGTGGCTGCCCAAGTGGCTCCAGCGGATCCTGCCGGACGTGGATGTGGAAGGCGCCAAGTTACAGCGCTCCGACCGCAGCTCGGCAAGTTCCGGCGAACTCGTCCACTGACCCTCTCTCACCAAACCGTCCCTTCCGACGAACGCTCTCTCACCGGTTGCCCCACGGGCGCCGGCAAGGGGGCGTTCGTCGTCTCCATTTACCCTCCCCGCGGACGCTCTCTCACCAAACTGCCCCTCCCCGCGGACCCTCTCTCACCAAACCGCCCCTCCCCACCGGACGCTCTCTCACCAAACCGCCCCTCCCCGCGGACCCTCTCTCACCAAACCGCCCCTCCCCGCGGACCCTCTCTCACCAAACCGCCCCTCCCCGCGGACCCTCTTTCACCGCGACGCTCGGCGCATGACCTCAGCAATAACGTCAGCTGCGGTTAAGCCGGTAAGCGTCGGGATGGCGTCATCACGGGACCAGAGAGTGCCACGCGAAACCCAACCCGTCCGCAACCTGCGTTTCTGCCACCCAAGATGTCCGCTATGGGGTGATCCCCGACCATCCAGCCGTCGTCAAGGTCGGTATCCAGGCGTTGGGCGGCTATCTGGAATATCTCCCGCTCTGGCTTGCTGACACCGACCTCCTCAGAAATGACGATTGCATCGGCGTATTCTTCCAGCCCCAGAAGATCGATTTTCCGGCTTTGCTGTGCAGTGGCTCCGTTCGTTACGATGCCGACCCGCCAACTTGCCTCCCGGGCAGCCTCGAGCGCTTGTAGGTTTTGGGCGTCCATGGTCATGAGGTCCACATGCTCAAAAAGCAGAACCTGCGAGATCCTCGATGTCATGGTTGAGGCCAAACTTGATCTTCATTTGCCCCGCGAGGGAAAGCCTCGACTCGTATCCATCGCCAATGAGTCAATCCGCGTCGCGGCGTGGACGTCCGAGGCGTTGGACAAACTCTTTGGCCCACTGATCGAACGCCCACGCCCTGTCGACCAAGGTGTTGTCCAAATCTACGAGAAGCAGCATTCGCCCAGCCGAGGCTGCCGAGGTGAGAGAGCGACCACCGAAAAGAGCAAATCGGTGAGAGAGCGACCACCGAAAAGAGCAAATCGGTGAGAGAGCGACCACCGAAAAGAGCAAATCGGTGAGAGAGCGATCACCGAAAAGGGCGATTTGGTGAGAGAGGGTCCGTATTAGGCTGGGAGGCGTGACTCGATTGATCCTCGCCTCCCAGTCCCCTGCCCGTACCAAGCTCCTCACGGAGGCGGGCATCCGGCACGACGTCCTGGTCTCGGACGTCGACGAGGATGCGGTGCAGGCCAAGTACGGAGTGACGGACCCGCACGACACGGCGCTCCTGCTGGCCCGCGCCAAGGCCGAGGCGGTCGCGTCGCTTCCCGAGGCCGAGGGTGCGCTGGTGATCGGCTGCGATTCCGTATTCGAGTTCGACGGCGAGTCGCACGGCAAGCCGTACACGGCCGAGGTCGCGAAGGAACGGATGCTCCGCATGAGCGGCTCGAAGGGCGTGCTGCACACGGGCCACTGGTTGGTGGACTGCCGCGACACGGAAGCAGACGTGGACGACGACGAGACCGCCGAAGGCACGGGCGCCACCTTGGGTGCCGTCTCCAGTGCGGAAGTGCACTTTGCGGAGATGTCCGAAAACGACATCGACGCCTACATAGCCACCGGCGAACCCCTTCACTGCGCGGGCTCATTCACCATCGACGGCTTGGGCGGGGCCTTCATCCGCAAGGTGGACGGGGACCCGCACGCCGTCGTCGGGCTTTCCATCTCAACGCTCCGCGATCTGCTGGTCCACGCGAACGTCAGCGTCACAGACCTGTGGGCTCACCAGGCCTAAGGGACCACTTTGTAGCAACCCTACAAAGGAACAGCGCTTCACACACGGAATCCCCCATCAATATGGGCGGAACCCTCACAATCGCGCTAGGCTCCCTGAAGGACAGAAGGAGTCAACAACTTGTCAGCTAACCCGGCGCAGCCCATTTCCAGCCCTCTTACCAAGGTCTTGATTGCCAACCGCGGCGAGATCGCGGTCCGCATCATCCGAGCAGCCCGGGACGAAGGCATTGCCTCCGTAGCCGTCTACGCAGACCCGGACCGCGACGCCCTGCACGTCCGCCTCGCCGACGAGGCCTACGCACTGGGTGGCAACACGGCCGCGGAGTCGTACCTGGTGATGGACAAGATCATCGACGTCGCCAAGCAGTCCGGCGCTGACGGCATCCACCCCGGCTACGGCTTCCTGGCCGAGAACGCCGAGTTCGCCGCCAAGGTGATCGAGGCCGGCATCAACTGGATCGGCCCCTCCCCCGCGGCGATTTCCGCTCTGGGCGACAAGGTCCAGGCCCGCCACATCGCCGAGAAGGTTGGCGCCCCGCTGGTTCCCGGCACGGCCGACCCCGTCCAGGACGCGGACGAGATCCTGAAGTTCGCCGAGGAATTCGGCCTCCCGGTTGCCATCAAGGCCGCCTTCGGCGGCGGTGGCCGTGGCATCAAGGTTGCCCGCACCATGGAAGAGATCCCGGAACTCTACGAATCCGCCGTCCGTGAGGCCGTTGCGGCCTTCGGACGCGGCGAGTGCTTCATCGAGCGCTTCCTGGACTCCCCGCGCCACGTTGAAACCCAGTGCCTGGCCGACGCCCACGGCAACGTGGTTGTGGTCTCCACTCGCGACTGCTCCCTGCAGCGCCGCAACCAGAAGCTCGTGGAAGAGGCTCCGGCCCCGTACCTGAGCGATGAGCAGATCAAGCGTCTGTACGAGTCCTCCAAAGCCATCCTCAAGGAAGCCAACTACCTGGGCGCCGGAACCTGCGAATTCCTGGTGGGCCAGGACGGAACCATTTCCTTCCTTGAGGTCAACACCCGCCTCCAGGTGGAGCACTGCGTGTCCGAGGAAGTCACCGGAATCGACCTTGTCCGCGAGCAGTTCCGCATTGCCCGCGGCGAGGCCCTCGGCTACGACGACCCCGAAGTCCGCGGCCACTCCTTCGAGTTCCGCATCACCGGCGAGGACCCGGGCCGGAACTTCATGCCGGCTCCGGGCACCATCAGCACGCTGAAGAACCCCACGGGCCCGGGCATCCGGGTTGATTCCGGCGTTGAGCAGGGCGACATCATCAGCGGCAACTTCGACTCGATGCTGTCCAAGCTCATCGTTACCGGTTCCAGCCGCGAGCAGGCCCTCCAGCGCTCCCGTCGGGCCCTCGAGGAGATGGTGGTGGAAGGCATTCCCACCGTCATTCCCTTCGACCTCGCCGTGGTCACCGACCCCGACTTCGCACCGGCAGAGGGCCCGTTCAAGGTCCACACCCGCTGGATCGAGACCGAGTTCGTCAACAACATTCCCGCTTGGGCACCCACGGGCGCCGGAGCAGACGCCTCCGACGCCGGTGAACGCCAGCGCGTCGTCGTCGAGGTTGGCGGCAAGCGCCTTGAGGTGGTCCTGCCGTCCGGCCTGGGTGCCGGTGTTGCCGCTGCGTCCAACAGTGCAGGCGCCAAGTCAGGCAAGTCGAAGAAGCGCTCCCGCTCCGCCGGTGCTACCGCAGCCGCTGCCGGAGGCAACGCACTGACCTCGCCGATGCAGGGCACCATCGTCAAAATCGCAGCAGCCGACGGCGACGTTGTTGCCGAAGGCGACCTGATCGTGGTGCTCGAAGCCATGAAGATGGAGCAACCCCTCACGGCCCACAAGTCCGGTACGGTCCGCGGCCTGACGGCCTCCGCAGGCGAGACCGTCGCCGCCGGCGCTGTCATCGCGACTATCGAGGACTAACGGCAAGTACCCCATAACGACGTGGGGGCCCCCCCCGGGGGGGGGGGGGGGGCCGGGGGCGGCGGCGGGGGGGGGGGGGGGGGGTTTTGGTTGTGCGGGGGGGT